>NZ_JABRWO010000002.1:0-326054 GCF_013618625.1 Bremerella alba
GATCAGCTTGATCAAACAGCAGAAAAGCAAGGAAAGCATCGTGATGCGGCGGCGTATGGCAGGCTGGAACGTGAACTTCCTAGCGGAAATCATAGGCCTGCCAACGACTTAGTATGCGTTAGCCGTGGGGGCGAGTGTCACTTTGACGATATCAACTTCCATCGCGTATTGATAACCCGAAGTTAAGAACTTGGGAGATAATGTCAGGTGGTTTATAGAAGAACTGAAGCTCTGGAAAGCGACGCTGCAGTTCTCGCCGGAGATTCTTTTTATGGGACTCCGTCGAAGTTCGTTCGTGGCCAAGGGAGATAAGGATTTCTCCAGCTGCGGAAGACATTAAGGTACCATCGCTTAGGGCAAGGTTGATCCCGCTGTTGGGAATGCCAATGTTATCGATGATTGACTCGATTTCCTCTTCCGGAACGACTTCATAAATCGTATCAACTACTTGGGCAAAGTACCGCTCTGTCTCTTCGCCCCGTGTTCCCGCAAGTGCGCGAACGTGAAGTCGAATCTGCCCTGAGTCGACCGAAGGAAAGAAGTCCTGGCCGACTAGCAGGAACGAGCCGGCGGTAAGTACGACAAATAGAATCAAGACAACCAGGCGGTGAGCCAGCATCCATGCGAGTCCGATTCGATAAAAGGATTTCATTCCATCAAACATCGAATTAAATCCAACGTGAAGGCTCCCGAAGAATCCAGCACTCCGTTGCTCATCGCCTTGGGCATGCTGCTTTAATTCAGCGGCCAAAAGGTACCGCGACATCGTCGGTACGAGCGTTCGACTTAACAAGTAACTGGCAAACATGGCAAAGACGACCGCTAAGGCCATAGGCACGAATAATGCGCGTGCTGCACCGGTAATAAAACCGACGGGCAAGAACACAATGCAGATACACACGGTCGATACAAACGCTGGCATGGCGATCTGCTGAGCCCCTTCTAAGATCGAAGTCGTGAGCCCTTTTCCCATGTGCAAGTTGCGGTGGATGTTTTCAATCTCAACGGTCGCATCATCGACTAAGATTCCCACGGCTAGGGCCAAACCGCCGAGCCTCATCACATTCAGAGAATGGCCCAAGGCTCCTAGAATCGTAATCGATGCCAAGATGGCAAGTGGGATCGAGATCACAATAATCAAAGTACTGCGCCACGACCCTAAGAAAAGTAGGATCATCGCCCCCGTCAAACTTGCAGCGATTCCTGCTTCGACAAGCACACCATGAACCGCATGACGGACAAAGACGGACTGATCTGCTAATAAGGTAACTTTCATCTCTTCCGGTAAAGTGGCTAGTACCGCAGGAAGCCGGTCCGAGACTCCTTGCACAATATCGAGAGTCGACCCACTTGATTTTAAAATCGGCTGGAGAACCCCACGTTTTCCATCGACGTGTACGATGTTGGTTTGCGGTGCGAATCCATCTCGGACCGTTGCCACGTCGCGAACGCATACCGTACGATTGCCGATTGATTTTATTGGCAAATCGCCAATAGCCTCTGCGGCTTCAGGACTACCGTTGAGGCGTACGTTCATTTCATGCGTCCCGATTTTTACCGAACCTGAAGGAAGTATCAGGTTCTGCACATTGATCGCTTGAGAGATTTTCAACACGATACGCCCGCGCAGTTCACAGAGGCACTGACCACGGGCACAAGATGCAAATCATCTATGGGAAGAGTGATTTCAGACTATCACTAAAACCTGCTTTCATTCGAGGGAGCAGGTCAATATCGGATAATAGAACAAGGAGCATGGATCAAGGAGAAGAGGGATGATCGACTTGGTATCCCAAGCTTTGAGCAGTCTGCTCAACCTTCTCCATCACGCGGAGCAAGTTCTCACCGAGGATGCCTTGGATTTGTTCCTCGGTATAGCCACGATCAAGCAGACCCTGGGTGATTCGTGGATAGGTGCTTACATCGTCCAGTCCTATCGGAACCATACCAACACCATCATAATCGGATCCTATTCCCACGTGCCGCCAGCCTGCTACTTTGGTCAGGTGATCTATGTGATCCAGCACGTCGGCAATATCACCGGCAGGCATCGGATGCTCACTTTTCCAGCGATTATACAATTGATTTACCTTGGCCGAATCATGCTCTTTCTGCAAGTCTCGCTTGTAGTCTAGCCCGGCCTGGTAGACTTCCGCTGCTTTGGGAACCACAAAGGCGGAAAAGTAATTCACCATTACGACGCCATCATGTTCCGGAATCCGCTTTAGTACGTCGTCCGGAACGTTACGAGGCGAATTGGCCACAGCACGGGCTGAGGAGTGAGAAAAGATAACCGGAGCTTGGCTTGTATCTAGAACGTCATGCATGGTCTTCGCCGAGACGTGAGAGATATCGACCATCATGCCCAACCGGTTCATCCGAAGAATCACTTCTTTGCCGAATGGACTGAGACCGTTCGACTTCGATGTATCCGTTGCCGAGTCCGCCCAGTCAAGACTATCGTTATGGGTGACCGTCATATATCGAGCCCCCAGATCGAACAGGTGGTTCAGGTTGCTGATCGAGTTCTCAATGCAGTGTCCTCCCTCTACACCAATCAGCGACGCGATCTTTCCTTCACCGTATATTCGTCGGATGTCGGCTACAGTCTTCGCCATTTCGAGTTGATCAGGATAGACTGTCACCATTTTCTTAACCAGTTCAATCTGTTCGATGGTGGTCAAAAGAGCTGTACCTTTATAGCCAAGAGACACCGGAACCCATACAGACCAGAACTGAGCACCGACGCCGCCTGCTTTCAAACGAGGAAGATCGGTGTGTAGCTTCGGTTGCGTCTTAGCGATATCCAGTATTTTAAATTCGCTGTTACTCTTGGTGCGAATCTTCCAAGGCAAGTCGTTGTGACCGTCGATCACAATGCTTTTCGCGTGAATTTCACGAGCGGTCTCAGAAATCTTAACGCGAGGCTCCTCGGCGTTCGCAGCGTTTGCAATTACGAAGCCAAATATAGGCATCATTACTCTTACAATGCATTGACCAACAACACTCATATCGCACCTCAATCGAACATCATATTGTTTTAAACAAAATTAAATGGACCTAATATTGACGCTCTTCAATCTGGCATTGAGCCTTTTCATTCGTCACTACTATCGTTTGCAATCTCATTCCAGGTCCAACGATACAAATTACGTGAATCAACGTATCTCGCATCGCTACTGGATGCACCTAGCACCACCAAAATCAGTCGCTGTCCTCGGCGTTCGGCACACGACACCAGGCACGCACCTGCCGCACCAGTGGTCCCTGTCTTCACGCCGAGGTAGCCTTCTTGGTCTAGAAAACGATTTGTGTTTTTCCAGGTGATCTCTCTTTTTCCACCTTCTGGACTTTTCACTAGCGCCAGATGGCGACGTGTACTAACGGTCTCTCGGAACGTTTCGTATTCCATCGCCTTGCGAGTCAACTTAATCATGTCAGCAGCCGTCGTTAGATGGCCTTCTTTTGTGAGCCCATGCGGATTGCGATAGCTAGTTTGGTTCATACCTAACTGCAGGGCTGTCTCGCACATCGTTCTAATAAATGCGTCATACCCCGATTCCTCCTCCTTCGCCAATCTAGGACCAAAGTGCTCAGCGAAGGCCACGGAGGCATCATTCCCAGACGGCAGTAGCAAACCATAAAGTAATTCTCGCACCGACAAGCTCTCCCCTGTACGCACCGCAGAGGTTGAACCAGGCGTCTTATCCGCCTTTTCAGTGAATGTGACGGTTTCGTTCCAGACATCAGGCGACTGTTCAGCAAGCCTTAATACGATCAGTGCGGTCATGATTTTCGTAATACTTGCCGGATTCCGCTGTTCATCTTGATTCTCACCAGCCAGGATTTCTCCGGTTTGTTCATTGGCGATAACCCATGCTTTACACGTGACAAACGGAGGACCGTACAACGGATCTGCTGGTCTCTTGGGACTGGTTACCTCAGGCATCGCCGCATGCCCTGTGGCACCAAGGCATAGCACTGCTGACACAATCACAGCAGGCGTCATAGACTGCATACAAAACACCATTTGATTAATATCCTTTTATGCTACAAGCGGCACCAACGATTCGCGTTCACTAGATTTCCGAAAGTCAAGTATACTCAATGACACTACTTACTATGATTGCACTATCTGCTGCTCCGTATAGATAGTCATCGCTGCTTATCGACTTTTGCTGTCAATCACGTCAGCAGTGCCCTTTCAACGAGTTTCTCCAAAAACTAACAGGTCGCTGTCGCTAGGGCACACCTTCACTTTGATCTCCCACAACATTGCCCCCATGTCTTTTTAGTGATCTCATGATGCCTTGATAGATATAGCGATTGTTGTTCTCTGAGACCTGATTCGCCTCGCTCCATCGCTGGTAGCTAAGCTCTTGGAAGGCTATATCATCAAGTCGGCGCAGTTCGACTAGTACATCACGCATCACCGCAGCGCCACGCAATTTAAGGTCTTCCATCACCGGGGTTCCATCGGAGTATCGTACCGACGCAAGTTCGCGCAACGGGGTCGACCGAGGAAGAATTTCTGCGTCATCAGTCACGGCGGCAATAGGGTTCCATAGCGTGTACTCTGCATCGTAGGAACGATAAAAAAGCTTGGCTTGTTCGTCGCTACTTTGCGGCCAAGGACCGTCAAGATCGTAGCGAATATCCCCGATTGCCTGACTACTAATGCCATGTTCAGCCCAACGGGTCATTCCTTCCAGGTACCATCGATTTTTGAAATAGGTAGCTCCATATTGAATCAGGTGGAACAGCTCGTGGGCCGGCGTTACGTTGTGAATTGGGTCGACGTGCGTACCAATGGATATCACCAGAACCTTTTCTTCAGGGCTCTCACCTAGGATGGGACGAGCCCGGCTGAGTTCATCGTATGCGGTTCCGTTACCATTCTCTCGATGATGCACGACAACCTGAATGCACGTCGCTTCTTTGAAGCGGGAAGACTGAAGCGGGTCCGGAAACTCGAGCACTTCGCAATAAAGTCGATAGGCAACGTTAAGCTGACGAGCCAGATTTTCAATACGATCCGGCACACCGGATTGATCCTGGTCCTGCTTGGATACGGATGATTTGCCCTCTAAGGTGTAAAGGATCCGAAAGTTGCCTGCGATGAAATGACACTCCAGCTCCGGGGGATCATTATTCGCCAAAGCTTGTTCGAATGAACCTCCAATTAGCACTGCGAGAACGATTCCAATAACTCGCGGTTTCGGCATATGCTCGAATCTTCGAATATAGTCGCGCGGATAACCGTTTGGTCCGTCCGAGCAATAGGACTTACTCACCAAACTTGTCTTCCCAGATTGCGGTGCCACGGCTACCAGTGGAATCAGCCCAGGCTCGACTCATGGAACCTGTGTTGTACTCAAGAGAGATATTCCCATGACCATCAATCGCAATCACTCCACCTTCACCCGGTTTAAGCACGTCGTTAATACACGCCTGCGTCGCCTCTGATAGCGACTGATTCGCATACCTCATCCGCCAATTCACTTGCGCTGCAATCGCATTGCGGATATACTCTTCCCCACTTCCTGTCGCGCTGATGGCGCACCCTTTATTGTCAGCGTAAGTCCCGGCTCCAATGATAGGCGCGTCACCAACGCGTCCTACCATTTTACCCGTCATGCCCCCGGTACTGGTCGCTGCTGCAAGATTGCCATGCTGATCGAGCGCCACGCAGCCGACCGTTCCGCGAGAAATAGCCATGTCGCTTGGATCGCCAATCTGGCTTACTGTCGCGGGCAGAGGATAACTTGGAGCCTCGATTGCCGGCCGACCTGACTTTCGAAGTTTCCGTTGCAATTGTTTCCATCGTGTTGCATCGTAAAAGTAGTCTGGGGAGACGAAGGCGACACTCTGAGCTTTGGCAAATTCTTCTGCTCCTTTTGATGTCAACAAGACATGCGGTGTTTTCTCCATCACCAATCTGGCAGCTTGAATTGGATTGCGAATCCTCTCCACTGCCGAAACAGCACCACACGATAGATCTTGTCCGTCCATGATCGAGGCATCCATTTGATGAAAGCCTTCTGCGTTGAATACGGCCCCCTTCCCTGCGTTAAAACAAGACGCATTTTCTAATACCATGACGGTTCGCTCGACTGCATCAAGTGCCGAACCGCCAGATTCTAGAATCGATTCCCCCTCATGCAACGCTTTTTCGAGGGCCCCTTTATACTTTTGGAGTCGCTCTTGTGAGATTTCTTTTGAAACAGTTCCTGCCCCGCCATGCAATGCAATTGCCCAACGTGGTTTCTCGGCCTGTAGCGTCCCACAGACAAGCAAGCTAAAACAAAAAATTGAGTGTGACCAATGCATGTAGGTGCCTTTAATACCGACTTATTCGGAAGAAGCGTGACATCTGTAGAATAGCGTCACGGGTAAGAACGCGTGGCGTATCTCCCCTACAAATCTAGTCCTGCTGACCAATGCAACAATGCAATATTGCGCATTTTTCCTGCGACAATGCGCAATATGGCATTGGCTCGTAAAATCAAAGGACTAATCTAGGCTACGCCGATCGAATCGTTTCACGGTTTGATTTTCCCTTTTGGCGCTAAAGCCCTGACAACACATTCCCTTGGATATTGCCAGTTTATGTCGAGTAATCGTTCCGTCGCTGTTCTCGTTGAAACCTACGATAGTTGGGGGCGGAACGTCGTCGAGTCGATTGCCCGCTACGCTCAATCTGCACGGTGGTCTTTGGTGATCTCGCCTCGTGACTACGACGGTCGATTACGCTTGCCACCTCAGTGGAATGGTGACGGCGTGATCGCTATGCTACGCGACACAGCGATGGTCGATCACCTCCGTGGCGCCAAGGTCCCGGTCGTCGATGTTGATGCGTTACTTCAGGATGTCAGCGATGTTGGACGCGTCGTAACGGACGACCATCTTAGGGTCTCGATGGCTTTCAATCACTTTCGGGACATGAACTTCCAGCACTTCGCAACCTATGCCCCCAAGGTCAATCGATATCCGGATTGGCGTTCCCAGTTGTTTCAGGAAGTAGTTGAGCAAGCAGGGTTTCCTTGTTTTGATTTCCTTGATTCGTGTGGTGAAAACTTTGGTTGGCTCGCCGATTCCCGAAAGGTAGCCGATTGGATTCGACAACGTCCCTTGCCTTTGGCGGTTTTCTCCCCCGACCCTGTCCCGGCTCGCCAGCTTGCTGAGATTTGCCAGTGGGAGGATATTCGCGTGCCGGACGAAGTTGGGATTCTAGCTGGAGACACAGATGACCTACTTTGCTCGATTGCCTTTCCTCCGATTTCAAGTATCGAACTGGATTGCTATCAGATTGGCCAAGAGGCCTGTCTCTTGCTTAACGAACTGATTAACGGAAAGACACCGCCCAATCAGCCCACTTGTATTGCTCCGCTACGAGTGATTCCCCGCCATTCGACCGAGATCTTAGCCGTTTCGGATCAGGAACTTGCTGAAGTATTGAGATTCATTCGTGCCAGGGCGTGCGAAAACATCCGTGTCAAAGACATTTTGGAAGTCGTCCCCATCTCAAGACGACGGTTGGAACAGAAGTTTCGCACGTTGTTGGGGCGATCGATCGCCGAAGAAATCCGTCGAGTTCGCCTAGATCATGCGCGCCAGTTGCTAATCGAGACGACCTTGGCCACCTCGGTTATCGCGATCAAATGCGGCTTTTCCAGTGGTGTTGAGTTGGCCCATGCCTTCCGGAAATATCACGGAATTCGTCCAACCGATCTACGCAAACGGCGATGAAATGATTCTGCGCAGTCGCCCAATCTATTTGCGCAGCCGCATATTGTCACTCTAAATCGAAGCACACACAATCGAAGCAAGTAGGAAATATAGTCTTTGTTTAGGACGAGTTGAGCGATGGTAGTTGCTTCGAAGTCGATTAAAGATAACCTCAATTCTGAAACCAAACACGAACGCACAGTCGGCCAGGGACAGAAGCCAATCGTTGTCGTCGGTGGCGGTGTTGTCGGCGCAGCATGCGCCTACTACCTGGCAATGCAAGGAAGTCCGGTAGTCGTTATCGACCAAGGGACCTTTGGCAACGCATGTTCGCACGGAAACTGTGGATACGTTTCCCCCAGTCACATTCTTCCGCTTTGTCGTCCCGGCGCAGTGCTTTCTTCACTGAAGACCTTGTTTTCACGAAACTCCCCTTTCAAGATCCGTGCTCGCCTCGATATGAAGATGTGGTGGTGGCTACTCAAGTTCGCCCTGCGTTGCAATCAAGCCAATATGATTGAAGCAGGTCATGCACGTCACGGGCTTCTCCAATCTTCGCGCACGTTATACCAGTCGATGATAGACGACGGTCGCTTAGGAGACTGCGAGTGGGAAACGGTCGGATTAATGTTCGTCCATAGTGACCGCAAACACTTCGAGTCGTTCGAGAAGACCAATCAATTGATCGTCGACGAGTTTGGTGCGAGCTTTGAACGACTCGATCAAGCCGAGCTTCTCCGACGCGAGCCGGCGTTAAGAGAGGTTGCCTGCGGCGCTTGGATGTTTGAGGGAGATGCTCACCTTCGCCCTCACCTACTTATGAAATCGTGGCGAAGTCTGCTGGAAGAACAGGATGTTGAAATCCGTGAGAACTGCGAGTTCTACGACTTGGAAACGACAGGAAATAACGCCCATGCCATTGAAACGAATCAAGGTCGAATCGAAGCGGATCAGGTGATCTTTGCCACGGGCGCCTGGTCACGAATGATCCAGCGAAAGCTAAAAGCCCGGATTCCGGTAGAGCCTGGCAAAGGCTACTCGATTACTATGCAACGTCCTGAAATCTGCCCGAAATATCCGATGCTCTTCGAGGACCATAAGGTTGGCATTTCGCCGACCTCTAGTGCTCTTCGGATCGGTTCGACCATGGAATTCGCAGGGTACGACTCATCACTCCGGGAAGATCGGCTCCAATTGCTGACAGACACTGCCAAATACTACCTGCACGACCCCATTCGTAATCCCGTTGTCGAACGTTGGTACGGATGGCGGCCCATGAGTTGTGATGAAATCCCGCTGATTGGCCGTGTCCCCCGATACGGCAACGTTTGGCTTGCCGCTGGTCATAGTATGCTAGGTCTTTCGATGGCCACGGCAACCGGCAAAATGATTTCAGAAATGATGACCGGTCAAACGCCTCATCTCGACCCCCACCCCTATCGCCCCAGCCGTTTTTAGTTCCTCGTTTGTATCCATATGGAACCTCTTACACCGAAAGAGAAAGCATGAAGATCGCACGACGATCCCGCTATATAGGGCCGCTATTACTAGTCCTCTCCATCGTGATTTCAGCTAAGGCTAAGGACGACTTGGTCCTCACGGGCGCAACCATCTATGACGGGTCAGGCAGTTCCCCAGTGGTTGGCTTTGTCGCAGTCGACAACGGCAAGATTACAGCGGTTGGCGACGGACAACCGCCGGAAGCGACCTGGACAATCGATGCCCAGGGCTTGATCGTCTGTCCAGGATTTATTGATTTGCATACGCATAGCGACTCGGGGGTTGTCTCATCGACTCGACGAGCTTGCGTCAATTATCTCATGCAAGGCTGCACAACGTCGGTCACCGGCAACTGCGGTGGCGGAAAACGATTGGTCGGTAGATTTTATGATGAGATTGACGAAGTCGGAGCTGGTACGAACGTTGCTCATCTGATTCCGCAAGGAACGCTTCGGCGCTATGTTGTGGGCAACGAAGACCGAGAAGCCACCAAGGAAGAATTGCAGCAAATGCGGGACATGGTCCAGCAGGCGATGAAAGATGGCGCCTGGGGAATGTCAACCGGTTTGATCTACTCGCCGGGTATTTTTACTCCAACCGAGGAACTGATTGACTTAGCAAAACTCGTTTCACTTCAAGACGGAATCTATGCCAGCCACATTCGCAACGAGGAAGCTGAGCTTCTGCCTGCGATTGAAGAAGCAATTCGGATTGGCAAAGAGTCTGGCTGTCCCGTTCACATCTCTCACATCAAGTCAGCCGGTACATCGAACTGGGGTAGTGCCCATTTGGCAATTCGTACGATCGAAGAGGCGCGCACACAGAATCAACGCGTTACGGCCGACCAGTACCCCTACACGGCTCTCAGCACGTCACTCACGCCCATTTTATTTCCAGGCTGGGCACGCTCCGGAGGTAGATCGAAACTAGCAGATCGCCTTGATGACCCCGAACTGGCCGCCAAGATCAGGGCTGAAGTTACCAAGAAGCTGGCCGACATCAGCGACGGCGAGCGAATCTTTATTGTCCGCTGTTCATCATACCCCAAGTACGCTGGGCAAAATCTGAAACATATTGCCGAGGCCGAAGGTTCCACTTCGCTGGCCATTGCCGAGAAGATAGTCCGTGGCAGTGGTGCCAGCATCGTCAGTTTTGCGATGAGCGAAGACGACGTACGGCAAATCATGAAACGCCCTTGGGTGGCTACTGCATCCGATGCTTCGACGCGTCTTCCCAGTGCGAGCCGCCCCCACCCGCGAGGCTTTGGTACGTTTCCACGAAAGCTGGGGTACTATGCGCTGCGAGAAGAGGTCATTCCTTTGGAACATGCGATTCGTAGCGCTACTGGGCTCCCGGCAGATATTATAGGCTTTTCAGACCGCGGCTACTTAAAGCCCGGCATGGCAGCAGATATCGTCGTGTTTGATCCAGACAAGTTAATCGATAAGGCCACCTTCGATGAGCCCAACCACTATTCAGAAGGCATCCAATACGTTTTTGTGAACGGCAAGGTCGCCGTAAGTGAAAGGGTACCCACCGGGGCGTTGGCCGGAAAAGCACTCCGTAAACGACAGAAGGAGGAAACCCAAATGACACCCACAAAGTAGAGAATTCCCAATCGGCATAGAAATGCGCAACGAGCCAATTCTTTTGCGCATTGATCCCTCGGGATGAGGTGATGTCGATGTTAAACTAAAACGCCACAACGTCATGCATGCGGAAGACTTCTCCCCACGAAGATCTTCAATCTCATTTTCAGTTCATCCGTATTAAACGCATGAGGTAAAGGTATGTCATCGACGACATTTCGACGATCGGGTTTTACCCTTGTCGAACTCTTGGTTGTAATTGCCATTATTGGTGTTTTGATCGCTCTCTTGTTGCCAGCAGTCCAACAAGCTCGAGAAGCTGCTCGGCGGATGCAGTGCAACAATAATCTCAAGCAGATTGGTCTGGCCCTGCACAATTATCACGATACTTTTGGCTGCCTGCCTGCCGGCTACCAGGACGTAGACTCTTCGCATGCCCTCGAACCGATCTATGGCTGGGCTGTCGCCATTTTGCCATTCTTGGAACTCAACAATCTATTCGAAGAACTTGATCCCAATCATATTCCGCTTCGAGATCGATATCACTCAGGCTACACAGCAGAAGACCAGCAACTGCTGCAAATGCAAATTGACGCTTATCGTTGCCCCTCTGATGTCGCCGGCGATGCCCACGAGTTTACTTTTGGGGCGACGAATCACTTTTATCCCGGAACATCGAATTACGTTGCTTACGGCGGAGCAGGCGACACCTCGGTGACGCTTCGCAACAATAACGATGCGCATGGTACGTTCTTTGGTGGTTCGTATCTTAAGTTCCGTGACATTACCGACGGGACGTCCAACACGTTCTTCGTAGGTGAACGAGATGCGAGCAAAGTTGGTCCTTCGAGTAGCGGCCACACAACAAATTTTGGTGCTGCTGTTTGGGCGGGTGTTGCCAGCCGGACAAATTCTCACCGCCCCTATCGAACGTTGACCCATGCGGTCTATCGTCCCAACCACGACTATGTCGCTTCTTATGATGACGAGTCAAACACCTATAATGGTCGTGGCGTAAGTAGTCTACACCCAGGCGGCGTGAATATATTGCTGGGCGATGGTTCCGTGCAGTTTGTCTCGGAAACCATCGAGCACTACTACACATATCGCTACATGGTTTGGCGAAACGATGGCAACGTCGTTAGCGAGTACTAGGCTGCGAAGCCCACTTCATAATCTTGCCCGAGCCGGCACGATCGCCGCTCGGGCGGCCCTTAACAAACGCAGGTACCAAATGCCTGTTTCTGCAACGCCCTCAGTTCACTGACAAGCCAATGTATCAACAATTTAACAAAGTTCGCGTATTGAATTTACTTGGTCTCTTGCTGACCACTTCATTGTTTGGTTGCTCGGCGGCAACCGGCACCATCGAAGGTACCGTCACGGCAGATGGCAAGCCCGTCAAGGGAGTTGAGGTTATTTTCCGCGATTCGACGATTTCCGTCGAAGGATCCGGTATCAGCAATTCACAAGGGCAATATCGAGTCTTCTATGGACGTGGCAATCGAGACCTCCCCACCGGCGAGTACCAGTTGACACTCGGAATTATGCTGCCGGAAGATGAGGGTGCTGGTATCAAGCTGCGCAAAGATGTTAAAAAGTTCAACGATGTCCCTACTTCAAAAGCAATTGCTAGCGGAAGCAACGTCGTTGATATCGAGCTAGACTCCCAAGCTATGTAATCTCAGTAAGCAGCCTAGCAAGTCAATTTTCTTAAAGCGGGCGAGTTCTTTAGGAGCCAGCCCAAGCCACTCTTTGTTGCGGTAAGGGATATTTTCGTATCATGGTCTGTCTCAAATCAATTACGTGCGTCGCGTTCATCTTAGCTATGACCGCCGTAGCAAGCGCGCAGTCAGAAGAATCAGCAGATGGTCACTTAATTGTGGTTGGTGGCGGTAGACTAACCGATCAGATTATTTCCCGATTCGTCGAATTGGCAGGCGGCTCGGAAGCACGCCTGATTGTTATCCCCACCGCTAGCGGTTCCCCCGACTCGGATCAAACGATTATTGATCGCTGGAAAAAGAGGGGTATTGCAGACGTCCAAGTGCTGCACACCTCGAAACGCGACGAAGCCAATAGCGATGTTTTTGTTGCTCCCCTTAAAGAGGCAACGGCCGTTTGGATTAGTGGTGGACTTCAATCTCGCTTGGCAAAAGCTTACGAGGGAACCCGGGTTGAACAAGAGTTAAAAGCCCTTGTTCATCGCGGGTGCGTCGTCGGAGGAACGTCGGCAGGTGCTGCGATTCAGTCACCTGTGATGATTGCCGGGAGCTACCCGATCCCTAGAATGGAACAGGGCTTTGACCTTCTGCCTGGTGTGATCATCGATCAACACTTTCTAGCGCGCAATCGAATGAATCGTCTTCTGTACGCTGTTGGAAAGCACCCGGATCAAATTGGAGTTGGCATCGACGAGTCTACGGCAATCGAGGTCCATGGCAATCGCTGCCGTGTTTTAGGGGAGTCTACTGTTACCGTGATCCTAGGGACCGGGATTAACAAACCTCTAAACATCCTCACGTATCAAGACGGCGAAAAGTTCACCATTGGAAATGCCGAAAGCCCGGCCCCAATGTCCCCTTAAATCGAGGCCGGGTTAAGAAAAGCCGCTTTACGCAACACGTCGGCAAACGTGTACATGCTTGTGAATCCAGGTTGGCTTCTTCTATCGCGAATGGTCGGACTTGGTCTCTTCGGAAGGATGGCGAAGAGCCTTGCCTGCTAACGCGCCTGTCAGTCGACCTTCATGAATGGCGAAGGTTCCGTTGACAAGCACATAATGAATTCCTTCCGAGTATCGACTCGGATTTAAGAAAGTAGCCGTATCCCGAAAGTCTTCGGCCTTCCAGACAGCGAGATCGGCCACGGCCCCAACCCGGATGTAACCACGGTCGTCAAGTCCAAGGATATCGGCCGGAAGGCCTGTAGAGCTCCGAACGGCTTGCTCTAGCGGTATCGTTTTTTCAGCAACGGCATAGCGGCCTAGTTTTCGTGAAAACGTGCCAAAGCTACGCGGATGCGGAACAGAGGCCGTAGGAATCCTTGCTGAACCGTCCGAAGCAGTCGCCACCCAAGGCATCGACATGATGTATCTAACGTCATCTTCGCTGATGTTATGCTTGACGACCGACGCTCCGCTCTTCTCTAAAATCTGTAAAGCAAGCTCAAACGGCGAGACCTGCATTTCTTCAGCGATTTCGTCAAGCCGCCTTCCGGCCCATTCGGGGTGCCAGGAGCAACTAGCAATCTGAATTCGATGACCATTGTCGTTGAGCTCCAGATTGCGCCGAATTGACGCTCGAATACGCTCCCCTTCGGCCGTGTCTGCTTTCATTCGTTTCAATCGATCGTCGCGACTGCCTGACCGTGCCCAGGCAGGAACGAGCGATGCCTTGAGTGAGGTGCTGGAAGCCGCATAGGGATACTGGTCGGCCGTCACCAGTTGCCCGTCTGCCAGTGCCTTCTGCACATTTTTGATGGCTATGCGGACAAGCCCCCAAGAGTCTTTCCCGCTCGACTTAAAGTGAGAGATATGTACCGGGATGCTCGCGCGACGTCCTATGGAGAGGATTTCGTCGACGGATTCCAGAAGGTTAGTCCCCTCCCCTCGCATGTGACTGGCATAGATACCACCGTACTGCGAAATGACTTGAGAGATGGCGACAAGCTCGTTGGTGTCCGCATAGGAACTAGGAACGTAAATCAGTCCTGTCGACATTCCCCATGCCCCCTCCTTCATTGCTTTTACTGCGAGCTCGCGCATTTCTTCTAGTTCATCTGAACTCGCTTTGCGATTCTCGCGACCCACAACACGAGATCGCAGGGCACCTTGGGGCAGCAAATGAGCGACGTTGACGCCGGCACCCTTTTCGTCAATTTTGGTATAGAACTCGTCTACGTCGACCCATCCAGAACCGCAATTACCGGTCACGATGGTCGTGCAGCCTTGGGTCAGGTAATTCGCCGCGGATCGTGTTGTTGAACGAAGAATGGGACGATCGCTGTGATTGTGTAAGTCAATAAAGCCTGGACTAATCGCCAAACCGCTGCAATCCACTTGCATTTTGATTTTCCCCGGAAGGAACGCTCCAACCCCTACGATTTTATCGTCCTTGATCGCCACGTTACCGCGTTCAGGTGCGTTTCCATCGCCGAGGTAAAGCGTCGCATTGCTCAAAAAGATGTCCGCGTCGACCGAAACGAGATGACGCTCTACAAGGGACTGCAATTGACTGGTCAAATCTCCTAGTTCACTGTACTTCAAGCCGGGTTCATCAAGGGAATTCGATTTAGGGAACGCTGCCATAATGACAAACACCAATGCCTGATCGCCTTGTTCATTCCAACCTGACTCCACCTTCGTGAGAGGATACGAGCGAAGTGAGCCCCCTTTGCGATAGGCTTGGAGCTGCTTATTACTTTTACTTTGCAAAACACCAGCGATTCGTTTGAGCGTCTTTGGCTTGATTCCGGGGCAATCGCCGGATGCCAGAGCGGACAGAATCACACCTAGATCTCGCGATGTTGCAATGTTGTCCCCATTTTCATTTCGATCGGCAAGCATGTATCGATTGACCGCGATCTTCTTTGCTTGGGGGTGCCGTGTTCGGATCTTGTCAGTCAAAGCCTGAGGCCCGCCAAGCAACGAGATCGCCAAGTTAGAAGCCCCGTTGTAGACACGATTCGGAGCATTCTCCGTATGAATCATACGCCATCCAATTTCCGCGACAGTCGCATTACCAAGTGCCGCAGCAACTTGTTCACGTTGATCGCTGGTGAAGTGTTGGAAAGCCGGGTGCTTGGCATCTTCAAGGATCTCAGCAACACCCGAAAGTGGAGAATCAAGCTGCGATTCAAACTCAGCAAATAGCTCAATCAGGATCGCTACTTTTATCGAGCTTGCTGTGGGCATGACCTGATCAGCATGAAGCTCAAAGACAGTACGGCCATCCTTTTGACCAACCCAGATCCCCACGTCAGTGGCACTGGGAATGCCCGTTAGCTCTTTCTGGATTGCTTCTGAAAGGCTGGTCGCAGTTTCTTCCGCGTGAATGGTCGAAACACTCTTAACCCAAACAAACGCACAAAGTGCGACCATGAGCCACGTCGAGCTTAAGAAATGATACTTCATGTGATTTACGAAAGGTAACAACAATGAAAGTCTGAGAACGATACCGATTGATTGGCATATTGTTTCAGATCAAACGGCATTGAGCGGATAGATCAATTGGCAATCCGACGACATTAAACGACGCCCAAACGGGGATCTTATGCATCCTAACCGATCAACAGCCCTAGAGAATGGAGTAAAGCGCATCCTTCTTGCCCAAACGCGCATCAGACCCGCTGGCGATGTGGTGATACGGTTGTAGATAGATGCCACTAATGTAAGCGACAACGGTGCCCATTCGAGTGAGACATGATTCAAACTTACGAAGTGTTCTGAAACGAACGAATCGGTTGCTCGAGAGAATGTAGCGCGATTTGGAAGCTTATGTGCGCGATTTGTCATTGTTTGAATTTAGTCGGAATGTATCCTGAAACTCGCTCACCTTTCGTGAGTATCCCACCCCTTTAAATCATGCATGCGTTCTTTCACATTATTTCTTCCGCCTTGAAGTAAAGGAATTTCTCATGGCTCATCGATCCAGAACGATGCGTGGGTTTACCTTAGTTGAATTACTTGTTGTGATCGCCATTATTGGCGTTCTCATCGCATTACTGTTGCCAGCTGTTCAACAAGCTCGAGAAGCTGCACGTCGAATCCAATGCTCCAACAATCTGAAGCAAATTGGTTTGGCAATGCACAATTATCACGACGTCTACGGCTGCTTTCCGGCAGCGTTCTACAAACGCCCAGATGGTGTTTCTAGCTCGCGACACGGCCCAGGCTGGGCCTGGGGAGTGATGCTGTTACCGCAGATGGAACAAGATGCTCGCTTTGAAGGACTACGCGTTCACGAGCGACATGCGTCCGACGATGCTGACATTTTGCAGTATTCGCAAGCACAGATTGACGGCTACCGTTGCCCTAGTATGCCTGGCGGGACTCTGAATGAAGCGGTGCCTAGTTCTTCCACTTCCCCAGCCCATGGCCTTTCTTCCTACAAGGGTGTCTTTGGTGACCGAAATATGCAATACAACTACTCGGACGACATATGCAGCGGGTACTTCGCCGGAAGTTGTCCCGGCTCAGAAAATGGCATGTTCGGTGCAAATAGCGACGTGAAGTTCCGCGATATCACTGATGGAACAACCAACACGGTCATGATTGGTGAATGTGCCTATGGGACAAACGGAACCATCGACGAGGGTACCGGAGATCCTATGGATTACAAAGGTTCGATTTGGATTGGCATCACCAGTAATGGTGCTTCGAGTTCCGGGTCGCCTTCCGGCTACAACACGATGAGCACGTTTCGTGGAGTCACCGGGTCTGGAACTGCATCCAGGTTCTATATGCCTAACGGAGAAAGTATCTATTCGTTCGGTTCGCACCACCCAGGCGGTGCTCAGTTTGTCTTGGGAGATGGCAGTGTACGATTTCTACCTGAGAATATTGATGGCTACATCGTGAATCGTTTGGGAGCACGCGACGATGGCGAAGTGGTTGGCGAATTCTAAGTTTCGTTGGTAAGTTCGCCATCCAAGTATCATCACCTTAGTGCCAGATTGCCGCATCCGCGTTCAATCTGGCACTTTCGCTCTCGCAATAAATGTTTTCATACCGATTCATATCCGCTAGAAGGATCATTCCGTGACTCGCTTAATTGTAATTGCAACTATAGTGGCTTCGAGTCTGACGGTGGGTTGTTCACGCCAGCAGATTACACGCGTTACCGTATCTGGGGTAGTCCGCTTGGAAGGACAACCGGTACCCAACGTGGAAGTGGCCTTTACGTCTCAATCAAATCCCATGGCATTTGGCATCACCGATGCCGAGGGGAAGTACCTGCTTGCAACGCGTCGTTATGGAGAGGGTGTGGCTCCTGGTGACTACACCGTCAAGATCCGTAACATTAAGGGCTCTACAGTTCCAAAAACGTACGACCAGAGGGGAGTCGAAACGATCACGGTGAGTCGAGAAGAAGCTAATTCATTTGACTTTGACCTTAGCAAGAATCCTGGCAAATCGAAACTCAAGGCAGATTCGGGAGATGGAGCGGCGGAGTCGTAAAGAAGTGCCCTCGAACGCGGCGGATATTTTTTATTGACCAATGAGAACAGAAACTAAGCTGTGTTGCGAAATCTTCTCTCCTATTGCGTAATTCTTTTCGCTGCGACCGCCCAACCGGCCTGGGCTGAGTTTGGCTCAGGCAAAGGCGTCTTCGAGTTCACTGACCAGCAGGGAAACGCCGACCGTCCCATCAAGGTCTGGTATTATCAACCGCCAGACTTTGCAAAAGACGGACGAGTGCTCTTCATCATGCACGGGGTGGGACGCAACGCAGATGGCTATCGTGATGCCTGGATCGATATCGCCGATGCCCAGAACTTACTTTTGCTTGTGCCGGAGTTTTCTGATCAAGCCTACCCTTCCAGCAGGCTTTACCAGCAGGGCTACGTCTTAACCAAACAGGGTGATCTCCGCAAACGTTCATTATGGTCGCTGATGGCCGTCGAGAGAATCTTCGATCACGTTGTCCACGAGAATGAGCTTCGTGCGACACGTTACAGTATCTATGGCCACTCCGGTGGCGGCCAGTTTGTTCACCGGATGCTCTTGCTCAATCCCAATGCTCGGGTCGAATTGGCGATCGCTGCCAACGCTGGTTGGTACGCCATGCCGGATCTCACCGTTGGCTATCCCTATGGTCTTGCTGGCATCGGAGCAAACACTTCCCAATTACGTCTCGCACTCGGTAAACCACTGGTCGTGTTGCTGGGTGAGGCAGATACCGATTCAAACCACAAGCAACTTCGATCAACGCCGGAAGCAATGCTGCAAGGAAAGCATCGACTGGAACGAGGTAAGACGTTTTTTGAATCAGGAAAGCGACTTGCCGAGGACCTAAATGTCGAGTTCCATTGGCAACTGCAAACCGTGCCTGGAGTCTCTCATAGTAATACCAAGATGGCTCCAGCAGCGGGTCAGATTCTTAAGCGAGACTCTGGGTAAATAACCATTTCGCCGGTGAACCTAAGTGCGCGCATAGGTGTTAGAGATAGGCCTACACGTTTGATCAAATGAACTGGCATTACGGTCGAACGAACAGGTCCTCTTCGAGTACCTCCATAACAGCTTGCCACACCTTTCGACCATTTACACCGTTGGTCATGATGACCACTCCTACGTTCGTCTTCGGATCGAACTGACTGTTGCAACGGAAGCCTGTACCATTGGAACCTGAATGATAGGCAACTACCGGGGTAACACCAGTCTTGAGAACCCATCCTAGACCGCGCGCTCTGTCTTCATTATCTGGCAATGTAATCTGAGGCGTCAGCATATTCTCGATTGTGCCGGATTTGAGCGAATGGCGAGCGGCCCGGTCACTTCTCAACATCTCTACGAGAAAACGAGCGTAGTCCGAAGGTGTTGTGTACAACGTATAGGCTGAATTGGGTTTCTCGTAGTGTCGGCGTTTTCCCTTGACCTTGCCATCGGAGTCATGGCCAGCAGCTGCCTTTTCCTTATATTGTGTTTGCCAAATGAAGCTGCTATCTGCCATCATAAGCGGCTGAAGTAGCGACTGCTGAATCCAAGGTTCAAGTGGTTCGTCTACGATCCTCTCCACAGCTTTTTGTAAGAATAGAAAACCCTCTCCAGAGTAGCGATAACTTGTCCCAGGTTCGAAGGCAACGGATAGTTTCTTACCCCTCCGCCAATTAGGGAAACCGGATGTGTGTGAGAACACCATTCGGGCTGTGATTATACGGTGCAGTGGTTCGTCGGACAGATATGGCTTTTCCATGTAGTCCACCAACGGGCGATCGAGTTCTAGTTTTCCTTGCTCGACGAGCTTGAGCACTGCATAGGTAAACACCGGCTTACTCATGGAGCAAGCCTCGAAAACCGTTTCTACGGTAACTGGCTCCTGAGTTAATGCGTTTGTCACGCCATAAGCCTTGGCCCAAATGATTTCCCCATGTTCAATGAGGGCAATGGATGCTCCGGGCACTTGATGTTGCTGCAATAACTTTGGAGTAAGAGAGTCTAGTCTTTCCGAGGCTTGCTGCCATTTCGGCATCTCTGAAAGCAAAGGTAAGGAAATTGCGAAACTAAGAATTGTAGCTATAAGTAAATGGGTACACCGAAGAATCATGAGTTCTCTCGAGAATGTTCAAAGTGAGCACTAAAACGATTGATGGGATACCAATGAGGTTACTCAGCGAAGAGAGCTTTCTGACGTTGAATGAAACTGCGAAGAGGGGCCAAAGGAATTGCCTCGGTTGTTCGACCGTTCCTTCCAGTCATCGTCGTGGCCTTCAGTAGTGCGTTATAGACAGCTTCTTCGGTTGCTTCGAGTGTTGCCTGAAACAGTGGCGACATGGCTTGATTGGGTACGGTTGGTTGCTTTTCAACTTTGCTCGATCCATAGTGACTCCGCACATCTGGATGCGATGAAAATGCGATTGCGTAGTCGCCACTTCCGTTGGAATACGAAGACCCTGTGCGCGCCAGCGCGAAGACGGCACGTGCTGCGATGCGTTTCAGATTACGAGCATCAAGTGGAGCGTTTGTGGCGACAACGATCATGCAAGAGCCGTCCCCTGGACTCGTTGGAGCAGGTGAATTCCGTTCGGGCTTCTCGAAATAGGCATGTTGCTTAAAGAGCTTTCCAACCGGCAATCCATCCATCTGCAGAACTCCACCATAGTTTGCCTGGACGAGCACCCCGACAGTGTAGCCTCCGTAACGTTTAGGCAATACGCGACTAGAAGTCCCAATTCCACCTTTCCAGCCGAACGCCTCGCAACCAGTACCAGCGCCTACATTCCCTTCTTCAACCGGTCCCTCCTGTATCGATTCAATGGCCTGAATGAAGTTCTGCCCCGTGACGTGTTGCCCACGTATATCGTTGAGCCGGCCATCGTTGGTCTCTCCCACTATCGCATTCACGCTACGGATTCGTTCATTGCCCGGTTGTTCAAGGGTCCATTTCACCACAGCTTCAACCGCCGTACCTACTGACAGTGTGTTCGTTAGAATAATCGGTGTTTCAATGGTTCCTAGTTCCTCCACCTGCGTTGAACCAGCCAGTTTGCCGAAAGCATTTCCCACGAAAACAGCGGCGGGCGTCTTCGACTGGAAAAGATTCTCCCGGTGCGGAACAATCGCAGTAACTCCACTGCGAACAGCGTCGCCTTGTATCAGAGTGACTTGTCCGACGCGTACATCCGGTACGTCGGTTATCGCGTTCCATTTTCCTGGAGCGAATACTCCCGGAGTAATTCCCACCTCTCGTGCCCTAGGTCTCGGTTCCAGGTCTTGGGCGCTAATCAACCCTCCGGACAAGCAGCTCGTCACTCCCAATACACTCAGCAAGACTTGCATCAGCTGAAGTGCTTCACGACAGCAGGAATAGAACGCGATTTTGTCTAACAAAACAGTAAATACCATGTCACTTCGTTCAGGGAATATTTAGAAATACTCGTTCGGAAAGAACCCTTCAGTCTAGCTGACCGTGCCGCATCCTCAATTCAATATTGCGCACACAACCATTCAAAATACGCGGCAGCCCAATCGTCGTGGATGTTGCCATTCACCTTGTTGAACATAACCCAACGGCTCGTTCAATTTCCATTGGAGGGCCAGATCTAGATATTCACATTGCGGGGAACTTTGAGACGGGGGCTGTCGTTGTGTCATGTGCAGGAAATGGATCACAAGCGTGACACTCTTAGCAAAGAATGGAACTCTTGTTGCGCATTTTCACATTGTGGAGAGTTTTGTTCTGAGCAATCCTTGTAGTACGGCGATAGGCTCTCTTACGACGATCGCTAAGCGTACTGCCTCAGAGAAATAGCAGTATCCTACCTAAACGAATTTCCTACCGAGGACCATGCTCCCATGAAGACTAGCTATCTTTCGAATGCCATCGGTCTCTTGGCCATCTTTGGCTCTTGTGTCTGGGCAAGCTTGGTCCAAGCCAAAGACATAGAGAACAATTCGCCGTCTGCCAAGCACGTCCGTGTCGCGATTTATGACCATGCCAAGGATTTCTGCAAGGGCACCAAGAACTTAAAACGATTCTTGACACCGGAAAATGGATTCGTCCTAACCGTGGTTCGACCCGATGAGATTCGCAAGGGAGTGCTTCACAATAATTATGATGTGCTCATCATGCCTGGTGGCAGCGCGAGCAGCCAGGCTCGGCATTTGGAAGAAGAAGGCCGTGATCAAATTCGCAAGTTTGTCCAGGAGGGTGGAGGATACGTTGGCATTTGCGCCGGTGCTTACCTGTGCACGACGAACAAGCCGTATAGTCTGGGTTTGGTCAATGCGAAGGTCTGGGACCTGGCACATTGGGCCCGAGGCACTGGGACTGTTTCACTCGAGATGACTTCCGCCGGTTGCCAAGCCCTCAAGTCATCTGATCAGATCGTTGACGTCAATTACGGCCAAGGACCAATGCTTGCCCCTGGGGAAGATAGCGACTTGCCTGGGTATCAAGTGCTCGCGACCTATAAAACGGAGGTTTCGAAGAAGGGAGCGCCAGAGGGAACCATGGTCGGCATGCATGCCATCGTGCGAACCATGTATGGCACTGGAAGAGTCATTGCATTCAGTCCGCATCCTGAAAAGCCATCTGGACCTGAATCATTGATGACCGAGGGTGTCCGCTGGGCTGGACGTGGCAAAACACCGTGAATCAACCACATAAATCGCGTCGATGTGCACCTTCGATGAACGACTTCGGAAACAAATTTATGACGACTTGCTATACCACCAGACTCGGTTTCTGGACTCTCGTATCTTTGCTGGCAACACTCCCTTTTCCGCTGCTTGCAACCGAAAAGGATGCTCCGGAGGTTCCATCACCAGAGATGCATCTAGACCGTCCCTTGGGGGCCGATTTTCATGTGGTCGACTGGGGTAACGTCAGTAAGTATTACCGAATGCTTGCGAAGACATGTCCCACCGTAAAGCTGCAAACGGTGGGCAAGACGAGTGAAGGACGTGATTTTCTGGCCGCCATCATCTCTAGCCCAGAGAATTTGGCGAGTCTTGATGCGATTAAAGCATCGGCCAAGGTTATCGCCGATCCTCGGGGTAAGTCGAGCCAAGAGAAGGAAGACGCGATTAACAACGGTCGGCTCATTCTATTCGTTACGCCAACCATGCATTCCACCGAACTAGCAGCAACCGAAATGGGAATGCAAATGGCTTGGATGCTCGCGACATCCTCAGAACAACCTTGGGATGCGATGCGTCGCGAGGCGGTTGTCGTCATACTGCCATCGCTCAATCCCGACGGGATCGATCATGTTGCGCAGTGGTATCGTCAAACGGTCGGCAAACCATATGAAGGTACTTCCCTCCCAGAGCTATATCAGAAATATACCGGGCACGACAACAATCGCGACTACTTCGCCCTCACCCAAAACGAATCGCGTCTTCTTACCAAGATGCTCTATCACGAGTGGCATCCGCAGATCTTGTGGGATGTGCATCAACAGGGTGGCGTGAGAGAACGCTTCTTCGTGCCACCTTATCGGGATCCTCTCAACAGCAACATTGATCCGCTAGTTGTCTCAGGAATTAACGCGATTGGCGCTAGAGCAGCCATGGACATGTTGGCCGACGGATGTTCTGGCGTTGCCACAGGAGTTTCTTATGACAATTGGTGGAACGGTGGAAACCGCGCGGTTCCGGCCCGGCATAATATTATCGGTATCCTCACTGAAGCGGCCTCGGCAAATTGGGCATCCCCTGTATTTCTGGAACGCTCTGATTTGCGTGATCCGCTAGGCCGAAAGTCATACAGCCTCTCCAATCAGTTTATCGCCCCCTGGCCCGGAGGCTGGTGGCGTCAGGCAGATATCATTGAATACGAACTCTCGTTTGCCGAATCACTACTGGGAACACTCAGCCGCGAACCTAAATTCTGGCTGCGGAACAAAATGGCTGCTGCAATTCGATCGTCTACGCTCAACGAAAACTCGAAACGCCAGGCTTGGCTTATAACGACGGACAACGAAGATCTGGGAGCAGTAATCCGCTTGGTGGACCTACTGCACCTTTCGGGAATTGACGTTCACGTGAGTGATTCTGAATTCATTGCAGACCAACGGACCTATCCTCCTGGAACACTGGTCATCCGCTGCGACCAACCAAATCAGAATATGCTCAATGACTTGTTCGAACTAAAAGAATTCCCAGATGATGCGAAAGCCTACGATGTTTCCGGGTGGTCACTGCCCGCCTTGTTTGGCCTGCGTGTCGTCGAAGTCATTCAGCCGTTGGGTTCCGACATTCAACTCGATCCCATCGCAGGAGAACTCCCACAATCGTTCCTGGGCGATGAAAACCAAGAATCACTAACCCCAAAAGACAGCCGTTACTGGACTCAAGTGATCCAAGAATTGAACAAGCTGTCCTCAAAGAAGGAAGTCAAAGCAGCCAACAATAAGGACAAGGACTCTGCCGACGACCGAACAGAAGATATAGGTAATGAGGTGAAGTCGCTTCCACGCGTCGGCGTGTATGCTCCCTGGAGCGCAAGTATGGATGAGGGATGGCTGCGATGGACGCTCGATCACTTTCAGATGCCGCATACTCGTGTGCGCAATGAAATGATCCGGGCCGGTAAGCTGAGCGAAGATTTCGATATCATTGTGATCGCCAACATCTCGGCGACGAGAATTGAAAATGGGCGGCGGAAAGGTAGTGTCGAAACGGCGATGACGGGTGGACTCGATGTCGAAGGGGCACTCGCCATCGAAGAGTTTGTCCGAGACGGCGGAAAACTCATTGTCATGGACGATGCTTGCCCCTGGGTCGTCGACTTGCTTCGAATTCCATTGATCAACGTTTTGTCTGAAGATCACGCAGATGGTTTTTACTGCAGCGGAAGCGTTGTTCGGGGCATCCCACAAAGCGATTCGCTGACCCAAGGTTTGCCTGCAACTATTCCGTTGATGTTTGGAAAGTCTCGCGCGTGGCGCACACTAACCTCGAAAGAAAAGGAATCTGAAGATTACGCCGATAGTAAGATAACGCCATTGCTACGGTATGCGTCTCGCAGGCTCCTGTTGTCGGGAACCATCGAGAAGCCGCAGGTGATCGAAAACCAGATCGGGTGGGTGCGGGTAGAACAAGGCCAAGGCACCATTATTCTTTTTGGCTTTTGCCCACACTACCGAGGCTGGTCCCATGCGACGTTTCACCTGCTAATGCGATCTATCCTGATGGATCCGGCATCTGAATCCTGAATCTTTAGGGCTGCTTATCAAGCGGGAGCGTTCAAGATAGCAATCGCAGCCGGAATTAGGTTTAGATACCGGCTGACTCTTGGTGACGGTCATGCTCGACAATGCATTTCGCTAGATTCAGCGACGCTTTACTAAAATAGACCCCAGCATGACAGCGTTAACCTAGTCCGCACTTTCCAAAAGATCTTGCGGATGATGTCGACGAAATTCACCTGGCGTGATCCCCGTCATTCGCTTGAAGAATCGCAGCATCGAATTCTCGCAACTGAAACCTGAACGCACGCTAATTTCGGCCAGCGTACAATTGGTCTGCTGAAGGATCGCTTTCAATACATTGACTCGTGCCAATCGTATTTCTTCCGCTGGCGATCGCTTTAGTACTTTGCGAAAACGCTCTTCGAGCGAACGCCGCGACACATCCAGGTGCCGCGTCAAATCGGTAACGGTGATAGCGACATCTTTGTTGAGCTGAATAAACCTGACAGCTTCACGAACAACTGCATCCGTCGCAAACACGGTGTTGGTTGAGGCCTTCTCGACAATCCCCTCAGGTTCGATAAGCACCGGCTCGCTCCGCGGCTCTCCGCCTGAGATAATCCGCTGAAGTTCTCTCGCGGCTTCAAATCCCACGTTTTCCACTCGTTGCTCGATGTAGGAAATCGGAATCGGGGAAAGCTTCGATACCAACGGATCATCTTCGACGGCCAGAATCGCGACATCATTGGGAACGTTGATTTCCTCGGCTTGGCAAGTCAGGATGATCTCACGAGCCACGACCGTATTCCAAGCGACAATCCCTACCGGTTTGGGTAGCGATCGCACCCACTGCACCAGCCGCCTTCTCTGATAATCGTAATCAGGCTGGGGCGCCGAGGGATCGGGAACAAACTGAAAAGTACGACAACCAGCGTTCTCGGCCGTCTTGAATACCTCAGGCAGTACTTCATCCTGATAACTGTAGCAGATCGGTGGCCCGATGTAGGCCACATTCGTGAAGCCACGGTTGACGAAGAATTCACCTGCCAGTCGACCGCCTCCATGCGGATCGGTGATCACTTTCGGAAATCGTCGGCTATGAACGCCATGCCATGAAACGTTGACTGTCGGCAAGCGATGCTGATCGATTGATTGACGCAATGGCTCATTTGATATTCTGGAGATCACTCCTTGTCCGCTCCAGTCCGGGGGAAGGCTGGACGGCGTCCCGATACCACGTGGATACATCCAAATGTCCCAACGGCCGTGTGCTAGTGCAAAGCGAGCAATACCATCGAGAATGCACCGACTCCAGTGACTTTCATTCAAGACCAGCAAAGCGATTCGAAGCCGATCAGGACATGCGGATACACGCTGGATCATTGCGAGTGGACCTTACTTCTTTAGAAGTATTTGTGAGCTCAGTTTGGCGAGGTTAAAAACAGGTGGGGTTTTATCTAGCTGAATTAAAGCAATTGCCAGGCCAAGCGATCCATCAACTGTCATTTACTAGAATATTTTTGGCCTTTGTTGGCTTGAGGGAAAGCCGGACCGCAAAAATCGTAAATCGTTATGCGCATAAGACCATTGTGAGACAACCGCACGATATGGATACTCCTATAAACAATGCATTCTCTGCCCAAGAAGCGGGCAAGAGATGACTCATTCGTGTCAACCTTGCAGACATTTCTATTGGTTCCTTACCCCCTTGAGGAGTATCAATGAAGCTTCTTTATCCAAGCCGTGTTTTCGCAGTGCTCGGGCTTCTATCTCTCATTTCAGCAATGTCGGCGACCGACAGTCTCGCGTGCACCACCGCTGTAATTAGTGGTAAAGTCACCCCAGACGGACGCCCTCTGTTGTGGAAGAACCGCGATACCAGAACGAGCCTTCATAACGAAGTTGCATTGATTACCAAAGGAAAGTATCAGGCGGTCGCCGTGGTCAGCGCCGGCAAACGCAGCAGTGTGTGGATGGGGGTCAACGAAGTTGGTTTCTGCATCGAGAATTCTCTGAGCAAAGACCTTTCGACCAAAGACGATTCCTCGGGCCCTGGTAACGGAACGTTTATGCGTATGGCGTTGGAAAGGTGCAAGACGGTTGATGATTTCCGCCGCTTGCTGGAGGAAACCAACATCTCAGGCCGAAGCACTGTCGCAAATTTCGGCGTCATCGACGCTCATGGCGGTGCCGCGTTATTTGAAACTGGACCCAAGACCTATAAACTCTTCGATGCAAACGATCCGGTGACTGCCCCTAACGGATACATCGTCCGGTCGAACTTTTCAACGACTGCCCAGAAATTGAAGTCCAATCCACCTGCTGAAAATCTGGATGGCATCTACTCGGGCGAGCGATACCTGCGTGCAACCTGTATTTTGAACGAAGTTGGCTTTGACGACATCTCGGTTCAAGACGTGGTCCGCAACTGTTGCCGGGACATGAGCGATGATTCTGGGAACCCCTATCCCGGTTCCGTTAATGGTCCCAAGGGAGAACTTCCAGAATCCATCGCGACCACCAACACAATTAGCCGCACCACCACCGTCTCGGCCGTCGTATTTCACGGTGTTAAACCAGGCGAGAATCCAAAGCTGACAACGATGTGGACGATGCTCGGTGATCCTAAGTTTTCGATTGCGGTGCCGGTATTTCCAGTAGGCGAAGTTGCCGATCCACTGACCGACGATAGGGGTGGGGAAATTGGCGAAATCGCGATTACTCTTCGAGACTGGCACAAGACTTCTGATGGCCAAGGAATCGATACCGATCGAATGACCGAAATCTGGAAGGACCTCTGGCGAACCGAAGACGCTCTTGTCACGACCGTGTTAGAGGCGAAGCAACGCTGGAGTGAAAAGGGGATCTCGGTCAGCGAAATCAGAGAGCTTCAGCGCATGGCAGGCCAGCAAGCGATGGACGCCATGCAGCAAGAGTTAATCGAGGAGAAAAACGCTGCCTTGTCTCTTCGGGCTCCAGAGCCTCCATCGTTCGCTACTTCCCTGGAAGCGGCTGCCGGCAAATAGCCACAACCCTCCCGAACCATTCCCGCCAACTCAATCTCCGCATTGGAATAGTAAGTGATGTCGCACGTAAATACTCTCGCCAATTCAAACCTATTGCTGCCGATCTGTGTGATCGCCCTGACTTTGGCAGTCGCCATGCCTGTGGTGGCCCAGACCTCTGTGGTCACCGAGACAGGTCCTCAGATCCGAGTTGCCGTCTATAGCCACTCAAACGGAAAAGGCAATGGACCTACAAATCTGAAACGCATCCTTATTGAAGAAACCGGCTTTAAAACAACGATTGTCAGTCCAGCGCAAATTCGCGATGGCGTCCTCAGTGATTTCGATGTCCTGATCATGCCAGGTGGATCCGGTAGTAAACAGGCTGAGATGCTGGAAGATGTTGGATGCGAAGTGGTAAAGAACTTTGTTAGAGATGGCGGTGGTTACGTCGGCATTTGTGCTGGCTCTTATCTCGCCTCTTCGCACTATTCCTGGTCGCTGGGTCTGATCAACGCCAAGGTGTGGGATCGCTCTCACTGGGCTCGAGGAACAGGAACGGTTTCGCTTGATATCTCTCCTGCTGGCTGCAAACTTCTAAACACGGAAGAAGCCGAACTTGATTGCTACTATGGTCAAGGACCACTGCTTGTTCCTGATAACAAATCTTCGTTACCAGGCTACGAAGTCCTTGCGTCCTATGGGACCGAAATCGCTAAAAAGGGTGCACCAGAAGGATCGATGGTCGGGACACATGCGATCGTGCGATCGATATACGGTCAGGGGCGCGTAATCTGCTTTAGCCCTCATCCAGAGACGTCTAGCGGCCCCAACTCCATCATGGCCGAGGGCGTTCGCTGGGCCGGTAGCGGCCAAGTCGAATAGGCCTTGGGACCGGCACTTGGGCGTCATTCAACCTTGCTCTGCAATTCCTCTCCAACATAGGATTCTCGTAGATTGATCTCTCATCAATTTGAGGAGTCGCGAATACTTGATCGTATCGCTAGTATCAAGCTTCCATTGGACGAACACCAGGGTAAGGAGCATTCCTATCCTTGGGAACTCGAGTCTATTCTCCCTCATCCCGAGTCTCGCATTTCCCTGGTTGGATACGGAAGCCTGATCAATCTGAAGTCGGCCTGTCGCACCTTCGCTCCGGAGACTGTGCGACAGGCACGGCCCGTGATCGTTTTAAAAGCTCGTCGCGTTTACGAGTACGTCATGAGCCCACGTGGCCGCCAGGTCTACGGCGGCGAGATCTGCAAAACTCGGTGCGGCGTCCTGAATGCCCGGCCCACCGACTCGATCGAAAACTGGTTCAACGGCCTTGTGTTCTCGCTTAACCTGTCCGAGATGCAGTCGTTGATCAATCGCGAGTCGGCCTACGACCTGATCTCAGCATGGACAACACCTTGGAACGACGACGGTAGTTCGCCAAGTACTGCCTACTTTCTGTCGTGCCGCCAACAATCGTTTGGTGGTAGGCGAACGATCAATCCAGACCTTCTTCCTCATCCCAAGTATCATGCGGTTTGTGAGCAAGGGTGCCGTGAGGTGTCTGCAGGTTTTCTAGACGCGTTTCACAATAGCACCTGGGTTCGCGATACTCGTCTTGTTGATACGGATTCGTTATAGAAGTTCGCTAGATGCCATTCGGCACTCGAATAACTGCACTTTCAAGCGACAAGGCCGGTTCCTTCGTTTTCGAAGAAACCGGCCTTGCTGTTGATATGTGGAGATGTAAGGAGTAATCGCTCGATTCAGAACGCTCCGACTACCTCACCATCGTTTCTTTGACCCAGCCGAATAAGCGTCGTTCCATCGATCGTTTCTGGAAGGAAATCAACCGAGCCATCGCCAACGAGGAACTGAACACCTCCGGGATGATTACTTGAGAAAGCCCAAGTGTTTTCACCATTGAGTTTGTAATTATCGTTGTCCCAGACGCATCGCATCACGCCGGCATAACCTGCGCTATAGGTCACGCCTACCCATTGCCCACCAGCCCATGGTCGTTCGGGTGCCTTGTCGACAAAGCTACGCTCGGCAACCATCAGCGAATGACTTAGTCCATCTGTAGCGTCACGGAACTTAATGAAGCTCACCTGGAACATAAAACCACCGTAGTCGCCAAGATCGTCCGAACTGGAACGGTAACCGCCGGAGCTGTCAGACCCTTGAACGGCAATGTAGTTCGACATCCCTTGATCGTTGCGTTCCGGGTTCTGATCAGGACCTGTATCTGACGGACAGCGATACGCAGACAACACCGTCTGTGTGTACTGGTCGGGATCACGAGGAATTCTTTTCGTGGAAACTTCCATTACATCGTACAAGGCACTCTGTTCGATCTGGGGGAGGATCATAGATTGCCAGCCCCAACCGCGATTGTAATAGTCTGGGTCACGATAATAAGCCGCCGGCAAGCCGCCGAAGATGTCGTGATAATTGTGCAACGCCAAGCCCATTTGCTTGAAATTGTTCTGGCATTGCATCCGGCGTGCGGCTTCTCTCGCCTGTTGAACAGCAGGTAAAAGCAGTGCAATCAGGATTCCAATAATCGCGATAACGACCAGCAGTTCAACTAAGGTAAATGCCCCGCGAGGTTTCGGGATAGAAACATTTGACTTCATTGCAGTTGGCTCCGTGAGATAAATATGTCAGGAAGGTGACTCTTAACAAACACTAAAATAATTTTTCAGACTCGGACTACTCGACCGCCCGCGCACCGCCTCCGCGCCGCCAGTCGGAAACGCCGCGCGCTTCGCCAGTCTCCAGGTCGACGATAATCCCGTTCGCGCATCCCTGTCGCCAGACATCGTTCGCTTCGATCTCGTGTCCCATTGCCTCCAGCTTCGGTTTCATCTCGTCAAACAGTCCGTTATCGGAGGCTTCAAAACGAATAGCATCTGGGAACCATTGATGATGAAAGCGAGGTCCATCAATCGCTTCATCAAGTGGACGATCCAGGATCAGTGTTTGCATCACAATTTCCGTGACGGTATTGATAATTGTGCGGCCACCGGGGCTACCGATTAGTAGTTTGGTCTTACCGTTCTCACGCACGATAGTTGGTGACTGTGAACTAAGCATGCGTTTGCCTGGGGCGATTAAGTTCGGCTCAGTGCCAATCTTCCCTTTTCGGTCCGTGTACCCAGGGTACCAGTTGAAATCCCCCATCTCGTTGTTCAACAGCATACCGGTGCCCGGAACGACAATTCGACAACCGTAGGTCGATTCAAGCGTATATGTATTGCTGACGGCTAGTCCGTCCTTATCAATTACTGAGAAGTGAGTCGTCTCCGAACTCTCGTAAGGTCCCTCAGCGAGCGGGATATCTCCGGCGATATCTTCACTTGGCGTAGCTTGCGAGGTATCGATGGTCGAGGCGAGTTGCCAGGCATGTTCTTCGGAAGTAATGTCGGTCGGTACGGTGACAAAGTCGGGGTCTCCCAACCATGCGGCCCGTTCGCGGAAACCGCGGCGCATCACCTCTGTCATAAGGTGGACCTGTTCGACCGTCCAAAAATCATCCGACTGGGTTGGAAATTCCAAGGCTTCCAGCATCCGCAACTGCATTAAGACGGTCGTACCTCCTGACGATGGTAGAGGAGCACCAAACACCGTATAGGGACCAATCTCTCCTTCCACAGCCGGCAAGACCTGGGCCGTGTACTGCTTAAGGTCTTCCAGCGTGATCAAGCCCCCGCCGCGTTTCGACTCGGCCGCAATCTTTTGGGCGATTGCTCCTTCGTAGAACACACTCGGGCCATCTTCCGCAATCAATGTAAGCGTTTTGGCAAGATCCGCTTGTACGAGCTTATCGCCTGGCTTCCAGGGACGACCGTTAGGATTACCATAAACGCGGCGAAACTCAGCAAAGCGTGGCAACTTCTGGATATAGTCCACCGAAAACACTAAGTTCAGTGAGTACGCGAGGTAGGGGTCAACAACGATGCCCTCACGAGCAAGGTCTATTGAGGGAGCGATGATCTCATGCCACGGTAACTTGCCATACTTCTCATGTGCCAACGCCATCCCCCGAACCGTGCCGGGAACACCCGCCATGCGAATATGCTTGCGTTGTTTCCAGTTCACGAAACTTTTCGTGTCGACATTTGCGGGGGACTTTTCACGGTAGTTAATGCAAACCACCTCTTCGTCAGGCGGAGCAATCATCATGAAACCACCGCCGCCGATGTTTCCGGCTTCCGGCCAGGTCACCTCCAGGGCAAACGCAACCCCAATCGCTGCATCAACGGCATTTCCACCTTTGGCGAGGATATCTCGACCGACCTCAGAGGCGAGTGGAGTGTCCGAGGTGACGACACCCAACTTTCCTTGGACAACCTCGACGGGCTTACGGGGCGGTCGAACGATTTCCTCAGCCGAGAGCGTTGGGCTGACCAAGTTGCTCAGCAGCCCTCCGATAGCGAACAATGCGAAAGTGCAAAAATGATGATATCGAATCATGTTAATCCTTGTTAACGAAGCGAGTGACATAGAGTTGCCTTAACAAAACACTAAGACCGTCAAGGTCCAACATGCCAATGCCAGCAGCGCAGCGACGCTTGCCGGAATGATTTGAGTGAAAACATGATCCATCAGGTCCGCCCCGGTGGTCATCGCGCTGAGCACGGTCGTGTCAGAAATCGGTGAACATTGATCGCCAAACACACTTCCATTAAGCACGCAGGCAAAGCAAACCGAAAGGTAAAGGGATTCATTGGAAAGCCCTTGTGATGTGGCCAATGCTAAGGCAAGAGGCATTGCCAACGGAAACGCGACAGCAAAAGTCCCCCAACTCGTTCCTGTCGAGAATGCAATGCCGATGGTGATGACAAACAAAAGTCCAGGCAGGCTCCAATATGGGACCGAGTCACCTAGTAAATCGACAAGGAATGCGCCGCCTCCTATCTTTTGTGTCAGGTCGCCAAGGGTCACTGCCAGCATTAAGATTAAGGACGCAAACACCACGCTTTGTAGTCCACTCCCCACGCCAGCCATCAAGTCTTGCAAAGACATACCACGCAAGAGTGCGATACTCCCTGCAACAATCAACGCGAGGGCAAAGGCCCACCGCACTTGGGGAGTCCCTGTCAGATAGAAACTGCCGACAGCAACCATGGTTAATAGAACAATCGGCAAGCAGAAATCGATGGGATGGGGCTTGTAATGAGGAGCGATCTTCTTCGCATCGGGGCTATCAAACGCCATAGGACTGGCGTCTGGTCGATCTAATTGGCCCGTCTCTCGTGCTCGCACAATTGCTTCGCGAAATCGCTTACCCAAAATGGGAGCACGATCGATCGCTAAAAGAAACGTACCCAGCACGGCGAAAATCGCATAGAAGCTTAGAGGCAATGCTTGAAAGAAGAACTGAATGCGGTCGTGCTCACTGGCAAGGTAGGCAATGCCAGGAACATAAATGAGGGCCTGAATATAGCCTGGCCAAGCATTGAATGCGATCAAACAGGCAATCGGCGAAGCCGTAGAGTCGACGATATAGGACAGCTCTTCGTGACTGATATTTTGCTTATCGGAAACAGGACGCACGGCCGTGCCGACTAACACTGTGCTAATCGTTCCGCCCTGAAAGAACAGAATGCCCAAGCACCAGGCCGCGAGTTTCGCGGTCCGAGGACCTTTCACAAACGTCCTCGAGACCCACTCGGCAAATGCCTGAGCCGTTCCCGTCTGCGCCCAGATTCCCAGCAAACCTCCTAGCAGCCAAAGGTATAGCAACAGTATTCCGGCTGCCTTGACGGTCGCCATGGAAGGTAAGAGGACCTGATCCAATACGTCGATTTGACCCAAGATAAAAGCACCACTGATAGTGCCCAATAGTAGCGAAGTCAGAGGTTCACGAAACACCCAACACGAAACAATCGCCACAAGCGCCGGGAATAGTGACCAGATGCCATAGTGTGGTGTGGTTGTTCGACGCACGTATTGACGCTCGCCGGACTGCGTCATGCGGGAGACAAGTAAGCTTGTTACTTCAGGCGTGGTATCGTCAGCCTGATGTTTCTTAATGTCTTCATCGGTGAGGCCAGAGTCCTCCAGCGGGACAGACAATGACAAGTCATCAATTTCGCCCGAGTCGAGCACGACGTCTTGCACAACCCAAATTGGCGAGATGCTTTGTCCGACAAAGAGTGATACCAATAGGACAACGGCTATTGCTCCTAGAAAGGCAATGCGACGCAAAAGAGGCACCGCTTGCGGAGCGATTTCTTCAGTCGCATCTTGTCCAGGATCTGATTGTTGATGGTCGGTTTGCGGAAGCAAGTCAATGACACCCTAGTGAAAATAAGGAAGTCGAAAATCATCGCTCCGCCAAGCAATTCTTTTCGATCAGTGTGATTATGTTGCCGGTGATATAAAGCAACCTAGATGCCGAACCTTGCCCGCTCAATCAGAAAAGCAAGGATAAACCCAGCAATGCAAAACCGGTAGAAAAGATTGCGTCTTGCGCGTACCGAATCGGGTTGCCCAAGACCACGGATAGCTCTCAGGAAGGAATTGTCTTCCTGGAAGGCCGCTGACGAATCGTCAACGTGTAGACCAAGGATGCTGATAAATTGTCAACAACGGCAACTATATTGAGCACCGTCGACGCGGCCCATCCAAAATTTTTCAAAAAGAATTAGCTGTCGGGATTCGTGGTCAATCCATGTCGCTTGGCGATTCGGTAGAACTGGGCGCGATCCATGTCAGAGAGGCGAGCTGCTTCGGCTAGATTACCGTTGGCGTCTTGAATCACCCCCAACAGATATTCTCTCTCGAACTGATCCTTCGCTTTCCGAAAAGGAAGGCGTTCTTTACTAGACACAGCGTTCGGCCCTGCCAGGCCGTGTTGCACAATTCGAGAAGGTAGGTCCGTTGCCTCAATATGCGTATTGCGATGCAATACGGCGAGTTGCTCGGCGAAATTTTGCAGCTCACGCACATTCCCTGGCCAGGGATAGAGCCGCATCATCTCCACTGCAGAAGGAGTGAACGTTGGTGGCTGACGACCTTCGGGCACGAACTGATTCACAAAATGTTGGGCAAGTAACGAGATGTCTCCCGGACGTTCCCGCAACGGTGGAAGCTCGATGGAAATAACGTTCAGTCGATAATAGAGATCCGCTCGAAAACGCCCCAGTTCCACCTCCTTCATCAAGTCACGATTGGTGGCGGAAACTAGACGAGCGTGACTTATTTGATCTTTGCCACTGCCCACGCGGGTGTACTTGCCGCTATCCAAAACGTGTAGCAACTTCGATTGCAGCTCGAAACCGAGTTCCCCGATTTCATCCAGAAAAATCGTCCCATTTCCAGCGGCCTCGAATCGCCCAATCCGCTTCTTAGAGGCTCCTGTAAATGCGCCTTCTTCATGTCCGAACAATTCACTTTCCAACAAATTGGAAGGAATCGCAGCGCAATTGACTTCTACAAACGGCTGCTCGCTTCGCTGGCTTTGTTGATGGATCGCGTGCGCCAGAAGTTGTTTGCCGCAGCCCGTTTCCCCCAGGATCAATACCCGGCTTTCTGTCGGGGCAATCGTTTTCACTTTTTCAAAGACGGTGTTCATCTTCGCATCGCCAGAAATCATTCTGGCAAGGGACTTGTGACGCGTCGGCGGACTGGGGGCATGTTCCCAAAGAACTCGCCGCACCCGTGCTACTAACTCCTTACTCTCGATAGGTTTAGTCAAGTAATCGGCGACACCTAGCCGGGCAGCCTCGATGGCTGATTGCTCTGTGCCAAAGCCAGTAACCATGATGATGGGAACTCGGCAACCACCTCCGCGAATGCTGCGTATAATCTCGAAACCTCCCAGTTCCGCGATCACCATACCGGTAATAATCAGGTCGTAGTCACCGCGGACCACTTTAGGGATCGCATCCAGCGGACTGAGGTTCGATTCCGCTTCCAAACCCTCGTTACATAAGGTAGTTACCATCTCCTCACATAACGCAGGTATGTCGTCGATAAATAGGATTTTTTGTCGCGGCTTCTTTGCCATCTATCTCCCCTGTTGTGTCAGTTCGACTAGGCGAACCTTTTCGACCGGTACGGTTCTTGCATAACGAGCAAGCCAGTTATTGCCAAGTAGACCTCCGTGATCATTGAGGAGATTCCATGACACTTTCCGCCCGAGAAGCCAAGACCGAAACTAGCAGCCCCACCGATTGTCCCCCCCTGCCCCCTTTTCATTTGGCCATGCAAGTCCACGATCTGGCAATTGCTCGTTCGTTCTACGGAGAACTGTTGGGTTGTCCAGAGGGTCGAAATGCGGAGAGTTGGGTTGATTTCAACTTCTTTGGGCATCAATTCGTTTGCCATTTGAATGCCAAAATGTCGGGACACTCCATTCACTATAACGAGGTCGACGGCCACGGAGTTCCCGTTCCCCACTTCGGGGTTGTGCTGACAATGGATCGATGGACCGAGTTGGCCGAACGACTCACCAACAAGGGAATTAAGTTTGAAATTGCGCCTTACATTCGCTTTGCCGGTGAGCCTGGGGAGCAAGGAACTATGTTTTTCTTTGATCCATCAGGCAACGCGATAGAGATCAAAGGATTTCAGAGTATGGACTCGTTGTTTGCCACGTAAGCCAATCTCCGTCTTAAAAACCTTGTTTCGGTTCCAGCTGCCTTCTAGCAGTATTAACGAGATTCTAAATCGAAATTTTTTGTGACTACGAAGTCTGGGGGAGTTCATAACCATGTCCATGAACCTTATTCCAAAATATCAACACGCGATCGCACTGGGTCTTGCGACTTGCGTGTGTGTACTAATTCCAGGCTGCTTCGGCAGTTCCGGTAGTACCAATCAAAGGGAACTAGTCCAAGGCATCATCTTCTGTGGGCGGGTGCCACTAAGCGAAGGTGTGGTACGTTTCGAGCCTGATGATCAGCACGCCGCGCTGCCGGTTGCTTCTGGTGACATCCAATCCAACGGAGAGTTTCAGCTGGAAACCGACCAGGGATCAGATCTTCTACCAGGCCGCTATCGCGTGATCGTTACCGATGCGACTGGCAGCTCTGAGGGAGAAATTCGTAACCGAGCTGGCCAAGTTTGTCTCTATGGAGATACCGGCCAGACTGCTCAGGTTATTGCCGGAGGAGTCAACCAATTTCGCTTCGCCATGGCAGGTCCTGAAGGACCGCGAGATATGCCCGAAGGGGAATAACCCTTTTAGTAATACATTGTTTTTCAATTCTCTGTGAACAGGAATTCGCTCGCAACTATGAGCACTACGCATGAAATCAAAGACCACTTGCCAGCACTTAGTCCGGTTAGTGGTACAACTGCATATGACTTATCCAAGTATCGTCGGATCGTCATCCTCACCGAGGGACACACTAACGTCTCCACAGCCAAGACCGCCAACGGCTTACTCAGATTTCGCGGCGATGACGTTGTGGCTCTACTCGACAGCGAGTGCCCCCATCGTACCGCCAGCGAAGCACTGGGTCATGGCGGGGATATCCCGATCGTGTCATCGCTAAACGAAGCTGACTCGCCGGATGCCATGTTCATCGGAATCTCCCCTGCCGGGGGACGCTTGCCAGCTCCCATGCAATCCGCAATTCGCCAGGCAGTTGCCTCTGGTATCGATGTGATCTCAGGTCTGCATGATTTTCTCAGCAGCGACTCTCAGCTTGTTGCCGCTGCCGCAGAAAGTGGTAGCCAACTTATTGACGTCCGTCGTATCGACGAGCGATCTACGGCGAAACATCCGGAATTTCGCAAAGGGTGTGTGCGTGTGCACACAGTCGGGCACGACTGCGCCGTCGGTAAGATGTTTACTTCGCTAGAGATCGAGCGAGAGCTATTAAAGCGAGGCCTTGATGCCAAGTTTTTAGCGACGGGACAAACAGGAATCATGATCGCTGGTAACGGCGTCCCAATTGACTCCGTGGTATCAGACTTCGTCAATGGTTCGATGGAAAACCTCGTCTTGGCCTTCCAACAGCACGATTTCCTGCTGATTGAAGGTCAGGGAAGCATTGTCCACCCAGCTTATTCCGGCGTGACCGCAGGTCTCTTGCATGGCTGCGCGCCTGACGGGCTGATTTTGTGCTACGAAGGAGGACGAACAACAACAAAGGGGCTTGATCACGTACCGCTGAAGTCACTAGCCGAGCTAAAGACCATTTACGAGACGATCGCATCGGCTCGGAATCCATGTCAGGTTATTGGCGTAGCGCTAAATGGACGTCGCCTATCTGCCGACGAAGCAACGGCCGAGAAAGAGAAGGTGTCCGCTGAACTGGGCTTGCCGGTCTACGATGTTTATCGCGACGGACCTCAGGCACTCGCAGATGCTGTTCTCGAATTAGGAAAGAAGGTGAACCCATGAGACTGGAAATTAATCGAGTCGAGATGCCCCTCCGAAACGTGTTTCGAATCTCGCGTGGCGAGATTTCGGTCCAGGAAACAGTTATTGTCCAGTTGTACGATAACGGAGAATCGGGGTTAGGCGAGGCAACCCAAAGCAGCTATTACACACATTCGGCAGATTCAATCATTGATTCCCTTAAGCAACTCGAGCAAGAGCTTCGCGAGTGGGAGTTCACCACACCGGAAGCACTTTGGGAAGTTGCCGAGGAGCGGCTAGCGAATGATTACTTCGCCCTTTCGGCCTTGGACCAAGCTGCTCATGACCTGTACGGTAAACGCCATCGCACTTCGGTCTTCGAGCGGAAAGGAATGAATTGGCATAACGTTCCTCAGTCGAGTATCACTGTCTCGATTGCGTCGATTCCACAAATGATTGAGGAACTTCAAGGTTTTGCTGGATGGCCCATTATCAAGGTCAAGCTGGGAACGAGCGATGACTTGGCAATTATCCAAGCCCTTCGTGACAGCAGCGATGCCGTCATTCGTGTGGATGCGAACTGCGCATGGACAGTCGAAGAAACGATCCGCAATTCAATCGAGTTTGCTTCTTTGGGCGTCGAGTTTATCGAGCAACCTCTGCCGGCCGATGCCCCAGTAGCCTCTAAGCGAGTCGTCTTCGAGGAAAGTGCACTGCCAATTATCGCCGACGAAAGCTGCCAGCGAGAGGATGACGTTCGCGAATGCGATGGACTGTTTCATGGCATTAACATTAAGCTGTGCAAATGTGGCGGCTTAACTCCGGCGTTTCGGATGTTAGACGAAGCGAACTCCCGTGGCCTCAAAACAATGGTTGGATGCATGATCGAGTCGGAAGTCGCGATCTCAGCGGCTGCTCAATTGGCGCCACGACTCGACTACGTAGACCTGGACGGTGCGGCTCTGCTGGCCCGGCAACCAGCCCAGGGCGTGAAGGTGCAACACGGGAAAATTTCTCGACCGAGTGGCTTTGGCTGCGGTGTGACTTTGAACACCACTTTGGTCTAGACCACATCTCAGTTGCCGGTTACGGCAATAATAATGCGATCTATCAACCGTTGGGCGACACAGAAGAAATCGCCCGACGGATCACGGATACAATCGATCAATTGCGACGGCACACATAGCCAACACGCAATGGTCTATTGAGCCGGAAGCACACCGGAACGGCGGAAACTCTCGGCATGAAATTGCAGGAGTTCCAGGCCACGTTGATCGTAGACCTTTTGAGCACTATGCGGGGCCCCTTCTACAATTACTCGCTCGAAAGGAATCTTCAGCGATTCCAGGAACTTCATGTACTGCAAGTTGTTCTCGTAGTTAAAGCCTTCGGTACCGACATGCAGCATAATCCTCAATGGTGGCTCCTGGTCATCGGCATATTTACGTGCCAGATCCCAGGTATTATCGCCTGGGGTAAAGACCAAGTTTTTATTCTCACGACCGTTTTCTTCTGAAATTCGCTTTTCGGTCGCATATCCAGATCCGCCAGGAGCCGCCGAACAGAACAGTTCGGGATGCTTGAACATGATCCGCGTTGTTCCACGGCCTCCCTGAGAAAAGCCTTCCAGGCCACGCCCTTTGCGATCCGCTACAGTGCGATATGTCTTGTCGATGAATGGAATTAGCTCTTGCACAAAGACATCCTCTCCCATCGCGTTCTCGCGATCGGCAAGGTTATAGTGACTTACCGGACCACCATTGACGAACACATAGATCATGTCCGGTGTTTCAGAATGGGTCATGTAACGGTGAAAATAGTTCGCCAGCTTGATGCTCTTGGTTTCATTTCCTGGCCGGCCTCCATGCAAGTAGTAGACGACCGGATAGCGACGATCGGTATCCGTTTCATATGATGGTGGCAGGTAAATACAGTAACCCACGTCATGCTTCATCGACGGGCTCTTAAAGACACCGTGCTGAACACCGTCTGGCATCATGCGAGGTGTGTTGACCCACTTGAACGGCGGAGAAGTTTTCTTTTTGGTGTTCTGCGCCATTACCTCCGAGCTTTGCATTGCGAGCAACAACACTGCGATACCAAGCAAGATGATTCGCCCCATCATTTTCACATCCCCAAACTCAAAACAAAATTGCGACGTCAGTTAACCCTAGCTTGAAGCAACCAGCATTTGCAAGCTGTCGCCACCAATGCGACTACTTCGAGGCAGCCGTTTCGTGTCTGCCAACTAATTGGTCTGGGTCAGTCGGATCTAAACTCCAAAGTGGCGGCGGAACGAAGCCAGCCTGTCCGATCCCGTACGGAAGAACCGCATCGGGCGGTTGTAGTGCCCGGTGGTCGACCAATTGCTCCGCCAATTGATTCACTTTCTTAGGTTTCTCTCGAGCGAGGTTGTTCGTCTCGTTCAAATCTTGCTCAAGATGAAATAGCCGAATCAGGTGCGCGCCCTTTCTCAATTGGCTCACGTCGGTTAGCTGAGGACCATTGACCACCAGCTTCCACCCCTTGTCGATGATTGCCAGGTGCTCGGACGATGGCCCCGATTGCCCGTGGTACGAAAACCACGGCCTGCTGACAACGGTCGATCCGGGTTCCTCCAAAACGGATGTCAAATCGATACCATCAATCGGCTTCTCGGTGAAATTAGCACATTGCCCACCAGCAACTGCGACCAATGTGGGAAGGATGTCGATGTAGCCACAAACAACTTCAGTCGATCGCCCCGCAGCGATCTTTGCAGGCCAACGAACGCACGCTGGCACGCGAATTCCCCCTTCAAACACCGTTAGCTTCGACCCTTTCAATGGTTTGTTAATGCCTCGCAATTTACCTACGCCGCCATTGTCGCTGAAGAACCAGACAACCGTGTTTTCCGATTCGCCAGAGGCTTCCACAGAATCCAGGATCCGCCCGATACCTTCATCCATGCGGCCGATCATCGCCTTATAGATCTCTCGATGTTTGTTATCTCGCCCCGTCACTTCTGACAAATTCCCATATAGCTCGATGGCATCGTCGGGGGCCTGAAACGGAGAATGCGGTGCGTTGAATGGCACATAGCAGAAATACGGAGCATCTGACGCCGCGGACTGTTTGATCCACTTTGCTGCAGCGTCAGCAATCAGATCGGTTGCGTACCCCTTTTCGTCGAGAGCATCATATCCAACATGCCAGTCCCGCACGTCATCTCTTGATAGGTCGAAGTAATCGATGGCACCGTTGTAGTGGCCGTGAAAATGCGTGAAGCCTTGCGCCAGAGGGTGCCACTTCGCCCGGCGATGTCCCAAATGCCACTTGCCGAAGATCCCCCGATTCTCGTAACCAAGAGTCGACAACATCTCTGCTAGGGTCACCTCCGAGGTTGGCAGTCCGAAGTCTCGGTAAGGCGGAATCACTGCTCGAGCACAGCCGAATCGAATCGGGTAACGTCCGGTCAACACCCCTGCCCGCGTCGGAGAACACATCGGTGCGACGTAAAACCGGTTCAAGGTGATTCCACTGGCAACGAGAGAATCGATGTGCGGCGTCAGGAATTCCTTGTTTTGGTATCCAACAGAGTTCCAACCGAGATCATCGGCGAGAATCACCACGATGTTGGGTAACAGATCAGGCGTAGCCGCGCGCCGCGAAGCAGTCGAGGACTGCTCGTCTGCAGAGGCATCGCAAAAGAGTAAAGCGATCACAATTCCAACCGCAGAACAAGCACGTATAAACATAAGGGAATATCTCGCAGAAGGAGCGAAAATGAGGTGATCTTATTGTAGATACTCAATACGCCCCTGCCATGCGTTTCCTTCTTCGTCCCGGCATGAATTCAAGCGAATGGCAACCCAAGCGTACCTTTTGCGGTCCTTACCAACAAAGGACTAATTCCGATTGAGGGAACTTTCACTATTTGTTTAGGCCGTCTACGAATAACGGCATTCACTGCCGAAACCCCTTATAATTCAAACCCTTTTCATGCTGTCGCTATTCTTCTTAATACTCGCGCCGTCATTTAACCATTTCTCTAGCCCGGGAATTTCGCCATGAATTCGCTACTCCATTCTTTTGCATGGGCGTTCCTCATCGTTTGGACTGTCGAAGTCGCTCACGCGGCAGACAAATCACCGAACGTGTTGATGATCTGCATCGACGACCTAAATGACTGGACAGGGTTCTTGGAAGGTCATCCAGCCGCCCAGACACCACACATGGATTTATTGGCCCGTCAGGGGCGGGTATTTACCAATGCACACTGTGCCGTTCCCGTTTGTACCGCTTCGCGAATAAGTGTTATGTCTGGTTTGGCCGCCACGACACACGGCAGTTACGAACTGGGGCCCTCGTATGAAGAATTGCCCAAATTGGCCGGTGTCCCCACACTGCAGCAGTCTTTCCACGACAACGGTTACTACACTCTGACCGGCGGCAAGGTGCTGCATCATGGATTTCGAGGAAACCTTGCGTCATCTATTGATCGATCGCTGCAGGTCCGAGCAGGCGGCCCGAGACCAAAGCAGCCGCTAAATTTGCCCGATGGATGGAGCCGGGCTTGGGATTGGGGAGCTTTTCCAGAGAAGGATGCAGGTATGTTTGATACCCAGTTGGCGACCAAGGCAGCCGCGGCGTTGCAAGAAGACTTCCAGCGACCGTTCTTCATGTCAGTCGGCTTCTTTCGTCCCCACGTACCGCTGCACGTCCCACCAAAGTGGTTCGCCCTTTACGACGAGCAGTCGCTCTCGTTACCGAACAATCCCTTGGCCGATTTGAACGATGTGCCAGAGAACTTTCTCACTATCAATCAGCACGTCGCTGCACCGACGCAGTCAGAAGTTGAGGAGACCGGATCGCAACGAAGTTTAACGCATGCCTACCTCGCATCGATCAGCTATGTGGATCATTGCGTGGGCATTGTGTTGGATGGCCTCGCATCGAGTCGCTATGCCGATAACACAATCGTATTGCTATGGAGCGATCACGGGTTTCATCTGGGCGAGAAACAACATTGGGCCAAGCGAACACTATGGGAAGAATCGACGAGAGTTCCTCTCTTGGTTTCCGGTCCTGGCATTAAACCGGGTCCGGCTTGCGATGAAGCAGTGAGCCTGATCGATATCTTTCCTACGCTTGTTGAGTTATGCGAACTGCCGAACAACCCGCGACTAGAAGGCGTTTCGCTATCGCCACAACTCGCTGATCCGAAGACCCCGCGCGAACAACCGGCGATTACATCGTCGTATTTCGGGAATCATTCTATCCGAAACCGCGACTGGCGACTTATCGTTTACCGTAACGGACACGAGGAATTGTACGACCACCGGTCCGATCCGGATGAATTCGACAATCTTCAAGGCGATCCGGCATACCAAGCCGTACGGGACAAACTAGCACGTTGGTTGCCGCGCGACGCCACACCAGAAGTCAAATCGCTATCGGAACTAACTCCGCGCGTGAAGTGATTAAGCAGAGCGACTCTTAAACGGCACCTCATAACAAGACTTTATGAAATAGCGCTCCGAGGAGTTGCCGCAGTGCTAAGCGATCTCAGTAAGACCTCGTACCACGTCTCGCCATCGCCCGCGCAAAGGAAAACTATTTTATTGATTCAACGAAAAGGATTTGATAGGTTTCAACTACACCTACAGCGATTTCACATGAATCCCACCTGAAACTCGCATCTCTTCTGCCCAGGATTCCAACTATGAAGCTAACACGGAGCTCCTCCTGCGGATCGATGCTTGTCGGGCTCGCAATTGCTCTGGCTTTCACCTGCTTCGTGCCGCAGGTTATTGCGGCTGAGTTGTACCAGACAATCGATCATCAAATTGCCAAACAAGCTGGCGGTCCGGTGGCTGGACCCGCCGATGACGCGGAGTTTCTGCGGCGTATTTTTATTGACCTTACCGGAAAGCTGCCCACGCCCGCCAAGGCGAGAGAGTTCCTTGCCGACAATGACAAGTCCAAGCGGCAGGCTTTGATCGACGAACTGCTTGCCAGCGATGACTTCCCCCGACGCATGCAAGAGGCCTTCACGGCCATGTTGCTCGAACGCCGCACTGATACCAAAGTTCCCGATGCCGATTGGGAAAGATATCTCCGCGAGTCCTTCGCCAAGAACAAGCCGTGGAACCAACTTGTAAGCGAGTTGCTGTTTGTTGATGAAAATGAAGAGAATCTCCTGCCGGCCACAAAGTTTTTTCTGGTCGCCGGCCGCAATGATGAGAATCTAAGAACCGAGGACGTGTCTCGCCTGTTCTTGGGGCGAGACATCACCTGCTCGCAGTGTCACGATCATCCGGATGTTGCCGACTACTCTCAAGATGAATACTTCGGTTTATTCACCTACCTAAAAGAAAAACCGGCGGAAGCGACGATCGAATACGAGTCGGTCTTCAGGCCGGGCACGCACACAACGGGTCCGCGATTGCCTGGTGGCGAGGAGTTGAAGATTCCCACATTTGTGAAGGACCAACAAGAGAATGCCGCGAAATACCGTCCACGACTTCTCTTATCACGCAATCTTCCGACAGCGGATAACAAGCTGTTTGTTCGCAATAGCGTCAACCGATTTTGGTTCTTGATGATGGGCCGTGGTCTGGTGCATCCACTGAACCTTCACCACGAGGACAATCCGCCTTCGCATCCAATCCTGCTCGATGCATTGGCAACTGAATTTGTGGCCCACAATTTCGACGTGAAGTGGCTGCTCCGCCAAATCGCTTTGAGTGAAAGCTATCAACGCAGCAGTCTGTTGCCCGAGGGAGTGGAGTTGAAAGAGGCCCCGCCGCAACTCTACCGCATGGCCATTCTCAAACCACTGACACCCGAACAGATGGGCTGGTGCGTTGCCGGTGCAAGCGGCAATCTCGCTTGGTTGCTGAAGACCCCCGTGCCGAAAGATTCCGAGTTCTCACACTTCAACTACATCAATGGCCGTGTCGATCAGTTCCCCGAGAATTTTCCCGATGTGATGAAGCTGTTTGTCGGCGTGTACAGCAATCCGCCAGGCGAAGCCGAAGTCGACTTCACACCGTCAATGGGGCATGCCTTATTCTTAATGAACGATCAAGGAGTGCTTGATTGGCTGAAGCCCAAGTCAGGCAATCTGGTCGAGCGTCTATCGAAGCTAAAGGACTCGGCAGCAGTGGCAGACGAACTCTACCTGAGCGCACTAACGCGAACACCTACAGAGGAAGAATCGGACGAAGTTGCCGAGTACCTGACTCAACATGCAGAACGGCGTACCGAAGCGTGCGGCGAATTAGTCTGGGCGTTGATCTCGTCCGCGGAATTTCGGATGAATCACTAGCACCGCAGGAATCGATATTCGGAACAGCACGATGAAACGCAATTTCGCTTGCAACAGCCTCGAACACGACCTTTCACGACGGCAAATGCTAGGTACGTTGGCTGGGACGGCTGCCGGGACCCTTGGCATGGGGGCACTTTTGCAGCCCGCTCTGGCTGAGAAGATCAAATCGCAGGGCAAGCAGGTGCTGTTTATCTGGCTCGACGGCGGCATCAGCCAATTAGAAAGTTGGGATCCAAAACCAAACACCGAATTCGGAGGCCCCTTTCGCGCGATCCCCACCTCCGTGCCCGGTGTGCACTTCAGCGAGTTGGTACCCGAGACGGCCAAAAGGATGGATAAACTAGCGGTTATTCGCAGTATGTGCACGAAAGATCCCAACCACTCTACCGGCGTACCGCGTATGCAACGCGGCGACCCACAAAATCGTGGAGTGACTTATCCGTTTATCGGCTCGGCGCTGGCAAAGTTGATGCCGCCGGTCAAAAATGACTTACCCCCTTATATGCACATCAAGCCCGGTCGCGGCGGTTACATGTGGAAGGACGCCGGCTTTCTCGGGGCAAAGTACGGCGCGTTGGCCCTAGGGGACGGCAAACCACCGATCCATATTCATCGGCCCGACTCTATCAACAACGCGGTGGAATCTGCCCGTGGTAATTTACGGCGGAAGATTAATAATCGTTTTCGCCAAGGTCGTGCGGATTCAGAAGTCGACGCGTACGAGTATTCCTATCAGGTCGCCGAGAAGCTGATGAATCGCAAGGAGCTATTCGACGAATCGCTCCTGCCTCCTAAGGATATCGAGCGGTACGGCACACATCCACTGGGCCGGCACTTGCTGCAAGCACGGCGACTGCTGGAGGCAGGCGTTCAGTTCGTCAAAGTTACGTCGTATCACTGGGACACGCACGGCGACAATTTTAATATGCACCTGAATCTTGTACCGCAGATTGACCGCCCCTTCGCAGCCATGATCGACGATCTCAACGACCGTGGCATGTTAGATAACGTACTGGTCGTACTCATGTCGGAGTTTGGCCGCACGCCCAAGATTAACACCCGGACAGGCCGCGACCATTGGCCGGAAGCCTGGTCGATGGTGCTGGCCGGTTGCGGTATTCAACGGGGCGCGGTCGTCGGCGAGACGACGTCCAATGGCGCCTGGGTTGATTCGCAGCCGTACGACATCGGTCACCTGTTTCATACAATTTTCCACACGATGGGAATTGACGCTAAGGAGACCGAGTACGTAAACGACGACCAGCCTCTGCCGATTGCCCACGACGACTGCAGCAAGATTGCCGAGGTACTTTCCTAATGGCCGATACTAGCCCCACTTTCGATCCAACTAAGATATGGGAATCACAATCCTTCGAGCACGATCGCATTTTGACCGTTTGCGCCTTCAGCCCCTGTGGAAAGTTTGCCGTCGCCGGAGCGCAACACGAAGACTTGCAACGTTGGGAGCTTTCTAGCGGCCAGCGAAGCCCTCTTACGGCACATCGCAGTTGGGTGATGGCCTTGGCATTTCATCCCGACGGGAAGCGGTTGCTAACCGGCGACTACCACGGCGTCGTGCATTGTTGGGCCTATGCCGATGCCACGCCCAAGCCACAGTGGACAATTCAAGACACCGGCCACGGCTGGGTGCGAGATATGGCCATTAGTCCCGATGGCAGGCATCTTTTGACGACCGGAATTGACACACGGGTCAAGTTGTGGTCGCCTGAAGGAGGTCAGGCAATTCACGAATTTGCAGGCCATGAGCATCATGTCTTTAGTCTGACGGTGGCCCCCGACAGCAAGACCTTTTACAGCGGCGATCTACTCGGCAAGGTTCACCACTGGGATCTTGCCAGCGGTAAACTGCTGCGAACCATTGACGCGAGCGCATTGCACGAGCGAAAAGACAATTACTTGTCTGATGTCGGCGGAGTAAAGCGACTGGCCATCTCACCTGATGGCAAACTACTGGCATGTAGCGGAATGACCGATGCCAACGGGAATACGTTCTGCGTCGGCAAAGCGGCCGTCTTGCTGTTTGACTTGGCTACCGGCAAGCTCAAGCAGACGTTGCGGCCCAAAACTAAAATGGACGGTCCGCTAGAGGGGCTCTGCTTCCTGTCGGATGGAACCATCGCCGCCCAAGGACAACTGCTGCACAGCGCCACGTCAATCGAATTCTGGAAGCCCGACTCGGCGACTCCCTATCACGTAATCAAAGCCCCTACCGGCTACAGCCTGCATATGCATCCCGACAAGCTCCGCCTAGTCTCGGCCTGCTACGAAGCAAATGGCCGCACGGGCAACGGTCGCAACGCGGATAAGAATGAATACGTGAGCAACAACGGCGCCTTGAAGATCTATAGCCTGTTCGAAAAGCCGAAGGAAGAAAACGCCACAACGAAGTCGTAGCACGATGTTTTCACCTGAAACCGTGTTGCTGAAGCAGCTTACGAAGATAGGCCCAGCGTTGAAAATCGTCTCGTTCAATCGCTTTAATTCTCATGAAATACATGCCGTTTCGGAGTGAACGCCCCCGCCGATTAAGACCATCAAGACAGCACGAAAGATCAGTGCGAATTTAGCAAGTTATGATCCATGAGACCGGAACTTTGGCGTCAACGCACTGTCTGCATCAGCATCTTCATTAAACTTATTTAGGATTTTGACGTTTCACGTACAGGTAATACGCTCCACAAATTTCATCTCCGTTTTCATCTAACAGATAAGACTGAATCTCGATCGGCCCTGCTGGCAGGGTTTGCTGGCTTACGAAGGCCGTTTGAGCCTGATTCGGCTTGGCAATGGGTATGATATTGTCACCAATTCGGAGTTTTGCTTGCTGGATCGGCAGTGCTGCCCCAGCGATGAAGGTCCCGTCGGTAACCTGCTTGGGAGGACAACCCTCAGCGAGTTTCAGTTCGCTCTCACGTGGCCAGCGTCGCAGCTCGAATTTGTAGACTCCAGGCTGATCGATCTGAACGTGCCAAGCACCATTCTTACGATCACCGCGACGAATCTGAATCTGCTGGTCGACGAATACGTCGAGCCATTCGCAACCCGAGAGAAGCATCGGATTTTCAGCGTCATGTCCCACGATCACACGCTGTGGCTCTAGCACATCGTGTCGGACACCTTCCCACCACTGCTGCAGATGGGCCCTCATTTTGGCAACCACTTCAGGATTGTCAGCTGCCACATTCTGATCTTGGTGCAAATCGACGTCAACGTTGTATAGCCTTCGATTTTCAAGTAGCCGCCAATGCTTCCACATGACACACGCACCATTACGATGTGGAATGGCAGGGTTTCCCTTCGTGTATCTCACCCTTGCACCGGGCATTCGGCTGTAGTTGATCACCAAGATTCGGTCTGCGAGGGTAATCGAATGATCATCGATCACTGGTCGCAGGCTAATCCCATCGAGCTTCGGCGGTAAGTGCTGCTCGATTCCGCATAGGTCTGCCAGCGTTGGCATGAGATCTTGCACGTGACAGAGCGTGTCAACTTCGCCTGGAGTGTCGATTCCCGAGGGCCAGCGCATGAAGCAAGGAACCCGATGACCACCTTCCCACAATGTCGTTTTGTTACCTCGCATTTGGGCATTGAAATAGTGAATGCCCATCGTGCTGCCATTGTCCGTTAAGAATACGACGATCGTGTTCTCCTTGAGCCCGGTCTTTTCTAGAAACTGATCTAAGCGGCCGACGTTGTCATCGATATTGGCTCCCATAGCCAGGAAGCTGACAAGGTCTTCCTTGCGTTGGGGATCAAGCGACTTAACCACCTCTGGGTTAGCACGCATGGCATCGCGAATTGACTCCCGATAAGAATCAGGCACGAACCAAGGCCAGTGGGCCGCGTTGGTAGCAAGGAAGGCGAAAAAGGGGCGGTCATCTTGTTGGTTATCTGCCCACTTCATAGCTTCTCGAAAAAAGACATCCGTGCAGTATCCTTCGTACTTTTCTCGCTTGGTATTGTGAATGTAGGTGTCCGCGAAGTAATCGTTATCCCAGTAATCAGGTACACTATTGATATGCGACGAAGGGAACCATACGGCCTCTTCAAATCCGCGGTCTTCGGGACGAAACGGATAGTTGTCTCCCAGATGCCATTTGCCAAAAAGCCCGGTTCGATAGCCAGATTCTTGAAACACATTCGCTATCGTTTTCAGTTCGGGCCGAAGCAAAGTTCTACCGCTGCTGACGTTGATCGCACCGTTTCGAAACGCATCTAGACCACTCACAAATTGGCCCCGTGTTGGCGTGCACATGGGCGAAACATGGAAGTCAGTAAAGCGAACGCTATCCTTGGCCAGGCGATCTAGATTCGGCGTGCTCGTAATAGGATTGCCGTGACAGGAGAATTCACCGTAGCCCTGATCGTCTGTCATGATGACGATCACGTTTGGACGTTGGCCAGCACTAATGACACCAGGCACCAACATCGCGATCCAGGAAACTACACTGGCAGCCAGGAGGGCAATTATTCTCATAACCATTCACTTTCTCTAATCGACGAGGTAGCTCAGAAGGTACATCGAGTTTATTAACGGGCTCGTAGTGACAAAAATGAAATAGTCGCTTCTCATTTCCGAAACCGACTTCGAAGCGCGTCTACTAGAACGGCGACGACAATCACACTTCCCGTAATGATTTGTTTATTCGCATCGGACACCCCAACTTGGGCTAATCCGGTTTGCAGTACAGAAATGATCAACACGCCGATAAACGAACTAATAACGCTGCCACGACCGCCCATCAAACTGGTTCCGCCAATCACGCAGGCAGCGATCGCCGACAACTCTAAGCCAATCGCAGCGTTCGGATCTGAACTTGAGAGGCGCGAAGTCTGTGCAATGCCGGCCAAGCCACATAGGAGGCCACTCAGGGTAAACACCGCGATGGAATAGGGAGCCGTTCGAATGCCAGACATCCGCACGGCTTCTTCGTTCGTCCCAATGGCCATGCAATAGCGACCGAAAACTGTTCGTGAAAGCAGAAATTGTCCAGCCAGCACGGCCACCAAGGCAAGTAAGAAGGCCGGCGACAATTGCAGGTAAGGGACAGGATCGCCAATTACTTCAACCTTCGCCCCGATGTACTTTGTCTGAGAATCGGTAACAACCTTGGTCGCTCCTCGAGCGATTTCGAGCATCCCCAACGTGACGATGAACGAGGGAATCCGGAAACCGACTGAAACGCTTCCGTTAAATAATCCGCATAATGCGCCTGTGAGCAAGCAAATAGGAATGGCAGCCCAAAGCGGCCAGCCAGCATCGACCATCAATGCTCCTAACACCGCAGACGACAACGCGAGAATCGAACCGACAGAAAGATCGATGCCGCCCACCACCAAGATGAACGTCATCCCCACGGCAACCAAAGTCAGGTCGGGAATCTGGTTTGCAATTGACGTAAACGTGGCACGCTGTAAAAAGTTCTCGCTTAATGCACTGAACACGCCCACCATGATAAATAGCACCACGCACAGGCCGCCATACTGAACGAGCATTGCTCTGATTGACTTCGAGTTCATGCCTCGGCACTCCGCTCAAGATATCCAGAAAATGCGGCTTGCATGATCAATTCGTGGGACATGTCTGGTCCTTCGAAAGTCCTTACCAGCGTACCGTTCGACATCACGGCGATCCGATCACAAGTTTCAAACAGTTCTTCCAAGTCACTACTTACGATAACAATTCCTTTCCCTTGGGCGGCTAGTGTATCAATAAGTCGATAGATTCGCTTTCGAGCCGGAACATCAATACCACGCGTTGGCTCATCGAAAAGAAACACACTTGCATTGGTTGCAAGCCACCGTGCGATCACTACTTTCTGTTGGTTGCCGCCACTGAGAGTTCCAGTTGGCAGTTCGATATCGGTGCATCGAATCTCCATCGAATGGCAGTGCCGCAAGGTTTGCTCGTTCTCCGCCTGAAAACGAATCAACCCTGCGTGGCTGAATCGTTTGCTCATCGCTGCGAGCGTGGTATTCACCCGAACTGATTGTGGGAGTAGTAAACCATTTTTTTTACGATCTTCGGTTACCATCGCGATACCGGCAGATACCGCCTCGTGCGGATGACGAAACAAACGCGGTGTTTTGTCTGCGGCCAGATAGACCGCTCCTGACGATGCGATGTCAGCTCCGAAAATCAAGCGTAGCAGTTCGGTCCGCCCAGCCCCAACCAGTCCCGCGATTCCAAGGCGTTCTCCTTGGCGAACATCGAAACTAACTTCATCGACCATGCCGCCGGATAGTTTCTCGACACGCAACGCGAAATCAGTCAAACTCGAACCACCGTCCGACCGCTGGCTTGCCGACTCATGTTGAGGATGATCACCAGTCATCAATTCGACCATCTCGTCGGTGGTTAAGTCGGCGGTCTGATAGGTTCCGATCATCATCCCATCACGGAGAAATGATATGCGATCCGAAATCCGGGATATTTCGTCGAGCCGATGGCTGATGTAGATAATACCGACTCCCTCAGCCCGTAATTTGTCGAGCCAAGTGAATAGTGATTCGGCTTCCGCATGACTCAAAGCGGCGGTAGGTTCGTCAAGTATTAACAGTCGACACTTTCGATACAGGGCAGCGGCAATCTCAAGCATCTGCTGCTGACCAACGCCCAAGGTCTCCACGATCGCGTCGGTTGCGATCTCACGTAAGCCAAGTCGATCGAGCGCCTCGCGTGCTTGGTGGTGGAGTTCTTTTTGCCGGATAACTCCTCCCAACGCTGGCAGTCTAGTGAGCAGCAGGTTTTCGGCGACGCTTAGCGTCGAGATGAGGTTGAACTCTTGCTGAACGATTTCAATACCAACGGATTCCGCTTCACGCTTAGATTTGGGTTGATAGGCATGACCGTTGACTGACATTCGACCAGAAGTAGGATTCACAAGCCCTGCGATAATACGCACCAACGTGCTTTTCCCAGCCCCATTTCCTCCTAACAACGCATGGATCTCACCTGAACGGACTTCAATCGAACCATCGCGCAGCACCAATGCTTCACCATAACGTTTGGTCACATTGGTCGTTTTGAGAAGTGTCGATGCGGCGTCATTCACGGGGAGATCGATTCCTGGGTGACTAGATCGACTGGGGTTTCGACGTCTTCAATCTTGGCATCCGGGTCCTCGATGAGCTTCAGCGCGTTCTCTATGCCGTAGACGGCCAATTGATCTCCATGTTGATCGGCCGTAGCCAAGATCTTGCCATCTTTGATGGCTTGCTGAACCGCTGATATATTGTCGAACCCGACGACCAGGACTTCGCCTTCGCGACCTGCTCCTTTCGCCGCAGCGACTGCCCCCAGGGCCATGCTGTCGTTAGCAGCCAAGATGGCTTTGACCTCGGGGTGTTCGCTTAGCATTGAAGAGGCTATCGTGTTCGCCTTACTCATTTCCCATTCAGCCGACTGATGGCCAACGACCTTGATTTGAGCTTCCTCCATTGCTTCTTGGAAGCCAGCCAATCGCTGTTGCCCGTTGAAAGACGTGCGAACCCCTTCCAAGATGCAAACAGAGTCTCCAGTTACCAGCTTTCCGGCCAGGTAACTGCCGACTTGCTTTGCACCGGCTTTGTTATCAGGGCCGACGAAAGGAATTTCGACTTCTTCAGTCGCCAATACATCGGCATCGAGCCGATTGTCGATATTGACAACTACCACCCCTGCTTTTATGGCTCTTCGTAGCGCCGGCACCAACGCCTTCGAGTCTGCCGGCGCGATTACAATCGCATCAACATTGCTGGCAATCATTTCTTCTACCAGCGAGACCTGACGACTAATGTCGCGTTCGTCCTTGATTCCATTCACAATCAGATCGAACTGGTCAGCGTTCTCGGCTTGATAGTTCTCGGCGCCATCGGCCATAGTCGAGAAAAACTCGTTGGCCAACGACTTCATGATCAAAGCGATCCGTAGCTTATCCGATTTGCCCGTTGGGTTTGAACTTTCCGAGTGGCAGCCGAAAAGAAGCAAGATGAGCGATAGACCAAAAAGTGCTCTGTTCATTTGATGGATTCCAAAAGACATTCGATTCCTTGACGTGATCCAATACTCGGTTGAGCGCCCTTCTTGGACGCTGCGATCGCTCCCGCCGCATTCCCAAAACGCACTGCTTGCTCGAGATTCCCTTGCTCGGCCCAACTAACAGCCAGAGCTCCTGCAAAAGCATCACCGGCCGCAGTGGTATCAACGGAGTCGGTCACCAATGCCGGAATCAGTCGACCGCCCTGATCGTCAAACAAGAAGGAGCCTCGGCTACCGAGCGTGATGACGACGTGCCGCGCACCTTGCTGATAGAGGGCCTGGCCAGCTGCTAATATCTGTTCAGGAGAATCGAGCGAGATCCCGGTCAGCTCTTCTGCCTCGTGCTCATTGGGGCAAATGAGATCAACCTGCAATATTTTTTGGGGACAACGGTGGGGCGCAGGGGCCGGGTCCAGAATCACACGAACATTCGCAGCTCGAGCAATTTGGATAACCTCCAGCACTGTTTTGGTTGGAATTTCCAGCTGCAAGAGAACCGTCTGACTCGATTCAATCACTTGCCGATGTTTCCGGACGTCCTCAGGCGACAACCTTCCATTGGCACCCTCGACGGCGATAATCGAATTTTGACCAGCTTGATCAACCGTAATCATCGCGAGACCACTCTCACAGTCAGGCGTCACAAGAATATTTTCGCAATCGATTTCATAGTTGCTTAGTCCACGAATCAATCGATTTGCAAATGCATCGTCTCCTACGCGACCCAACATCGCAACAGAAGCACCTGCTCTCGCGGCGGCGACGGCTTGATTTGCCCCTTTTCCTCCAGGAACCTCGTCGAAGGACAACGCAACAACGGTTTCGCCTGGTTTAGGAAATTGGGAGCACCGCAGCACGAGATCCATATTAATGGATCCAACAACGGCGATTTTGGCTGGGCTGGTCAATTTCGACACGCAACTACCTTTCGCCTGAAACGTGAGGACTCGAGCTCGAGGGTGGCTCGCTCGAAAGAAGCGTTAGGGCTTCGGTGGCGCGAGCCTTTTGAGCGTCTCTTAAGATCAAATAACGATCACGTCCACCTTGCATGGGTTCAAATTTCGTATACCCATCTTCAAGAACGGTTACCTGGCCCTCAGGCGACAGATCGAAGTATCCATGATCGGGGCGGATGGCAACCAAAACGGAGGTCAAATCCCAAGTCGGGCGATCATGAGGAGGCGGAATATACAGTTCGTAGGCTTCCACGACCGGATGATGTTCGACGTATCCGAAGTCGCGTTCGACGCTTTCATGCGGGTACTTCAGGTTCAGGCCAATCTCGAAACCGCTCCAGATGATGGATGTTGGCCATTTCGAGAACAGACGGCGGGCGGACGGAACGTCTTTGAAGACATTGTACTCGCGGTACCGTTTCGGCTCACCCGTCTTGCGATCTGGGATTTTCTCGAATGCGGCTGCCATAACGGAGAGCAGGCGGACCTTTTTCTTAACCAACTCCATACCGTTTAGGGAGCTGATTTCATCGGCAGGCGATTCCAACAGATTAGCTAGATTGGTGGAAAACCCAACCTGACAAATAACGACAGAACCATCTTCCGAATCAGCTAAAGCGTTACGTAACACATTGACAGCACTGGAGGCCTGTTTACCTGATGTCAAGTCATGTGGATAACGTAACTGACCATTGTCGGTTGCATTTGCTAATCCGTTGAACTTGCCTTCTTGCGGGGTCACATCGCTACTGCAAACACCAATCGGAATATCACCTCGGCCATAGAACGTATTGATGCAATCGACGAACGGAGCTGCCAATTCATGATCTTTGGTAATTGTGACTGCCAACAACTTGCATTCAGCTCGCGATTCCAAGGCATGAATCATTGCCAATGCCAATACGTCGTCGCTGTCATTGCCGATGTCCGTATCGAAGATCAATGGAATTGGCTTACGGAGTTCTTCGGCGGTTAACGATTGCGGCAAACAAAAGCCAATGCTTGAAAGCATCAGCAGCAGCACTGCTTTATATTTCATGATGGGGACACCTTTCCGACAGATGCTCTTGTAAGGAGGGTGACGGGAACTTTGTGCATCTTCTGCACTGGGGCTTTTCCGCTTCGAATCTGCTCGGCTACCAACGATGCAGCGAGCCGTCCGAGTTCTGGAACATCTTGAGCGACAGTTGCCAACGGAACCTGCATGAAGTTCGCGAATTTAACGTCGTCAAAACAAACTAATGAGAGGTCTTCCGGTACACGTCGTCCCAACTCCATGGCTGCCTGGTAGGCACCAAACGCGTTGGGCGTGCTCATGGCAAAGAACGCCGTTATCTCTGGATGGTTCATCAGCAAGTTGCGAGCAGACTGATAGCCCGATTCGTAGGTAAATTGATTCCCTTCGACCAGTGCTGGATCAAGGTTAACACCAACTTTGGCCAAGGCCTCCTTCACGCCCAGCAGTCGCTGATCGCTAGGAAGCGTGCCAGCGATCCCTTGCAAAACCCCGATCTTACGATGCCCATTGCCGATCAATAGCTGCATCGCCTGTTGCGTTCCCGTTGTGTGATCAGACGTTACCTGAACCATCGACGATTTGTCTTTGCAACGATCGACCAATACGAGCGGAGTACCTTGTTCACGTGTGCTCTCGAGATGCGCAAACTTTAGTCCAACAGGACAAACGACCAGGGCTTCAACGCTACGAGCAGTTAACTGTTCGATGAGCTTCTGCTCTTTTTCGACCGAACCACCACTGTCGGCCAGAATTGCCGAAAAGCCATCCGATTCGGCTGAGACCGTCACCGACTGAGCTATTGAGGAAAAAAAAGGGTTGGAAAGGTCAGGGACGACAATCCCTAGCAGCCCCGTCCGTTTTAATCTCAGAGAACGGGCCACCTGACTCGGTCGGAACCCTAACTTTTCCGCCTTGTCCCGAACGAGCTGGGCGGTTGAGGAACTGATTCGATACTTCTCGGCCAAGCCATTTAAAGCACGAGATGCCGTCGAGACACTCACCTTGGCCTCGCGAGCAACATCGCTCAAAGTCGAACCAGAACGGGCCTTAGGCACGAGAATAACCGCCTATAATCTAATTGAAATCCGAAAACGCCTTATGCACAATCGATTGTGCTTCCATGTTAGTTAAAAACCATTACTTTACAAGTATCACTTGATCAATTTTAACAACCTCGAAATGCCCCCTTTTTCAACGAACTCCGAAATCCGTTGTCTTGCTATATTTTGACGGTTGTTATGGAGTCAGCTATCTCTCCATCCTGGAAGGAGAATCGGATCCGCCATCACAGCGAAGCTTACGGTTGCTGGTTGGGGCGAGCGATGATCTTGCAGTTTATCGAAAAACAATCACTTCACTGACAGTCATCGTGGGAACAACAATTGCTCGATTGGTTTTGGTCGTTCTCATCCCGAAGGAGCCCCAGGTCTTACGAGTAGATGAATCGTACAATTTTTTTCTGGACACGTTTGATCAAGGTGCTGACAACGTCAACGCTCTAACATCTGGTTGCGATCATGTCGGCAAGGCAACATCGTCCGAGGCAAAACGGCAGAGACATCAGAACTGCAAGCTCTTTTGGGGTTGGTTCCGAAAGATCCCAATTAGCTAAATGGCACGCAGCTCTTCTTGCACCCGAAGCTTGCGAACCTTTGGTTAAATAGATATCTGAACTTTTAAACGACGTCTTACGTTCATACGATGGCGGTTCCATTTTCTACCACACTGACCGCTTTCGGATCACGTCATGGCTAGGTCATTTCAGATCTGATCATCTTTAAGCGATTCTCTCTCCCGTTAGTGATGAAGGAAGCATTCATTGCACGTGAGACGAAGCAACATGGCACGATTATTGCTTTACGAGTAAGTCTCTCATAATTGACAATTAGCTACGCCCTCACCTGGGAATGAGTACGCATCCCATGCTAAATACCGCAGATAACATGATTACAGCAAACGCATTTCACGCTCCGGTGAATTGTGCGTCCCATACCAGGCCGACAGTAGCAAAGGGAATCCTTGAGGCGATAGGTTCAACTCCTCTAGTCCAGTTGACCCGGTTTCTTGATCGCAACGATGTAACACTTTACGCCAAGCTGGAATCGCAGAACCCGGGGGGAAGTGCCAAGGATCGTCCTGCATTGCAGATGCTCCGCGAAGCCATCGAATCAGGCAAAGTGAATAGCGATACGACGATCGTAGAGTCTTCGTCAGGGAATATGGGTATCGGTCTCGCGCAAGCATGTCGCTACTACGGACTTCGATTCGTTTGTGTTGTCGACCCAAGAGCTCAGGCTCAGAATTTGGCAATCATTAAAGCTTTAGGCAGTGAAATTGAACAGGTTACCACTCCAATCGAAGGGGATTTCCTGGCAGCCAGACTCGCACGCGTAGATGAACTCTTAGAACAGTTACCCAATAGCTATTGGCCCAATCAATACGCCAACACCGAGAATCCCAAGGCTCATGAACTGGGAACCATCCGTGAAATCGACGAAACGTTGGACGGAACACTCGATTACTTGTTCGTGGCCACAAGCAGTACTGGGACGATTCAAGGTTGTCGCAATTACTTACGTGCTCGCGGAAGAAACACCCAGGTAGTCGCAGTCGATGCCACTGGGAGCGTCTTATTTGGTGGTACGTCCGGCCGCCGTATGATACCTGGCTTAGGAGCCGGCCGTGAACCGGCATTGGCTCGCCATAAATTCTTCAAGCACGTGCATCGAGTCACGGATCTCGACTGCGTGATCGGCTGCCGTCGAGCAGCCACGAAAGAAGCCATGCTGATCGGTGGCTCCGCAGGCGGAGTACTTGAAGCGATCCGGTCTGCACAGAACACACTGTTGGGCAAGACATGTGTGGCCATCTTGCATGACTCAGGGGCGCGTTACTTAGACACCGTCTTCAACGATCAATGGGTGCAGCAGGAACTCGGAATTTCTCCCGATGATTTAGAGCAGATGACAACAAGTAACGTGAGCTCTAGCTAATCGTGCATGCCATGACTCAAATTCATACTCAGCTATCCGATCGAATGGAAAATCTGCGTCCATCGAAAGAATCACCTTATCGCATCGCGATTATCGGAGGTGGTCCTCGTGGTCTGTATTGCCTTGAATCCCTGAGCCGGGCATTAAGTCATCATTCTACCGATTGTCCGGTGGCCGTCGATGTCTTTGACCCTTGTTCACATCCCGGTGCAGGGAATGTTTACGCACTTGATCAACCTGACTACCTAAGAATGAACTTTCCCAACGGACGGATCGACGCCTGGGGTAGTGAAAATTCTCGCCAGATAGACCAAATGTCGCTACTAGACTGGCTTCAAGAGCACTTCCCACATCTGTCCAATCCGGAAGGCTACTCTCCAAGGCCCGTTGTAGGTCGCTATTTGCACGAATGCTTTCGGCAAGTTCTCGAACAATTCCCTAGTGATGTGGCCGTCCAAGTGCACCAAGCACGCGTCACTGAAGTCATCGAGAGTGGCCCAGCATGGAAAGTTTCGACGACTGAGACATCCATGCTGGCCGATAACTTAGTGCTTACGACCGGGCACGAAGGCTGGCGTTCGACGGGCACTCTCTCCAATCAACATGATGCGCGAATTATCGAACACGTGTTCCCAGTGGGGCGTCAACTTTCTCAGGCACGAATTCCGGCGCAATCAACGGTTGCGATCCGAGGATTTGGGTTAACTTGGATCGATGCCACGCTTGCACTTACTGAAGGCCGCGGCGGCACATTTTCTGAGACAGCAGATCATTGGACTTACCAACGCTCTGGTGATGAACCGACAAAGATCTTCCCTTACTCACGAACGGGACGCCCCCTGCTGGCCAAATCGGTCGAACCACAAATGAAGCTGCCAAGCTGCCTTTCTGATATCTGGGAGAGCGGCCGCTTAGCCATCGCGGCTGTTCCTCAGTCAGACGATCCCTCGCGGCAGGTTGAAGAACTTTGGCAGACGATCACAAATGTGTCAGCGCAGGCACTTCAGGCAATCCGAACGACAAGCAGTTCTGCCTCAGTCCGATCTGACCTTTCAGATTGGTTTACATGGTGGAAATCTTCCAAATTTTCTGCGGCACAGGCCTACGACGTGATGAAACGATCACGCGATGTCGGAATTGGTCTGTCACAACCAAATGAAGCTTGGATCTGGGGTGAAACTTGGCGGCGAATCTATCCAGCCCTTGTTGCCCGTGTTAGCCACGGAGGCTTATGTGTTGCAGGATGGAAACTATTTCGAGAAGTTACCATTGAGATGGAACGCCTCGCATTCGGCCCACCACCTGAAAATATGAGTCGTATGCTCGCGTTGATCGATTCGGGCATCGTTGACCTAAGGTTTGTCAGTGAGGCTGAACTCACTCAAGGTCTCCATGAACTGGATCTGTGCTCTGACCATCACCGAAAAGAAGTTAACGTAGTCGTCAACGCCGTGATTCCTGCACCGTGCGAGATTTCACCAAGAGGACCGATATCTAGTTTACTCGATGGCAATGCAATCGCTTGGGACAACCGGGAAATCGGTCTTCCGGTGGATGAGCACGGATGTCCTCCACCGTATCAGCGTAAGAACCTGGCCATTTTTGGTAGAGTCACGGAAGGGACTGTATTAGGAAATGATACACTTAGCCGCAAACTTCATCCTCAAATCGAGAACTGGGCGCAGAAGACTGCGCAGCGAGTTCTAAATCGAGAGTATACCCTTTGAATACAGACGTCTTTAATATTTCTAGCCTCCGCTCGAAATGCCAGGGGATCCTTCCTCTAAGTGCTTACTTGCAACCCTGGATGGAAAACATCCTAAACAGCAGTGAAATTCATAATTGGATGCGGCAACATGGCTCGCCTTTGAATCTTATCCGTACCGAGCCCCTCGTTCATAACATTCAATCGCTTAACCGTATAGCGCAGCAGCTTGAAATTGACTTTCGTGTATATTTCGCGCGGAAGGCGAACAAGTGCCTCAGCTTTGTAGATGTCGCCTCCGAAGCAGGTGCAGGTATCGACGTCGCGAGTCTCCAAGAGCTTGAGCAAGTTGCCCAACGTGGAATCTCCGGCCGAAACATCATCTGCACGGCGGCAATCAAAGACGAAGGCTTGCTGTCAGCGTGCGTTGACTCCGAAGCGACTATTGCCATCGACAATGCCGATGAATTACATCAATTGTCGAAACATCTCAGCGAATCCGCACCACCAGTCGACATAGCACTAAGGCTGAGTGGCTTTGAATTCAATGGTAAGCGACTCGACTCACGATTCGGTATCGACATCAATCAACTGGATCAATTCCTGAGATCCTGGAAAGATACGCTTTCCCGGCCATCGATTCGTATCACTGGCATTCACTTTCATCTAGACGGGTACTCCGCACAACAAAGAGTGGCTGCGATAAGCCAGTGCTTACCTGTTACGGATACCCTCCGAGAACTTGGTCATCCAGTTCAGTTTCTGGATATGGGTGGTGGTATCCCAATGTCTTATCTAATGGACGAGGCTCAGTGGCGTTCTTTCTGGGACGAACTTCATCATGCTGTATTGAACAAGCGGAAGCCGATCACATTCAAGAATCATGGGCTCGGCTTCCTAGATGTTCAGGGAGAAATTCACGGCACCCGAAGTTGCTATCCTTACTTTCAGTCATCTGTACAAGGCGAATGGCTGCGGACTGTACTTACTTCTAACTTCGAATCGTCTACGATTGCTGACGCGATTCGCAAGCGTAACCTTCAACTGCGGTGCGAACCTGGCCGAAGCGTGCTCGATGGTTGTGGCATGACGGTGGCCAAAGTGGTATTCCGGAAACAGCATCCCAATGGAGAGTGGTTTGTGGGGTTAAGCATGAACTCTACCCAATGCCGGACAAGCAGTGACGACTTCTTGGTTGACCCAATCTTGGTGCCTGAGCCAGATGCTCTCAGAAGCGATGCAATCGAAGGTTACTTAGTCGGGGCCTACTGTACAGAGTCCGAACTTATAAGCCTTCGAAGGTTTCAATTTCCGCAGGGCGTGAGCATTGGTGACCTGATCGCAATTCCAAACACAGCTGGCTATTTCATGCACTTTCGTGAGAGTCGATCTCACCAATTTCCCCTCGCCACGAACGCGGTCGTCACATCACTGGCCCCGCCACAAATCAGTATCGATGAAATAGACCTATGACCTTGACGCTGCAGCTCTAGTTTAGATATCGCAACGAACGAAAGGGGTCGTCTCGATGGCCTCAGGCTCGCATTGAATACACTCTGCAAGCTTTCCGTGGACCTTGAGCAGCGTCTTCAGGTCTTCTTCCAGTTCAAGCTCTGGATGAACTTCGGACCAAAAATGCGCCGTGCGAACGAATGCGAGAAACACGAGTAGGTGCTGAAACGCTTCTGCGCCCATCGCTCCGTTAAGGGCCTTGAGACATGAAGACGCCTGGGGAGTCCGTAAGAATACGTGCGACGCACAAGCGAATAGCGTCTCTTCCTCAGGGGTACCACTAGCCGGTGGCTTTGCAAAAATCGTAGGCTTATCCCGTAGAGCATTCAAATGAGGCTCGAGGGCTTCACCGCATGGCAAGTCACGCTGAATCAATTGAACGACTTGGTCTATCGTCTCAGGAGGGCACTTCATATTTCCTGAAGGTCGCCCCAGCCCGACGAGAAATCCGACATGCCGGGCCAGACAATACCGAATCCTACAGAAGCGTGACAGGTAGACGAACAACCGTTCTTTTAACAAAGACGGCAGTGGATTATCCAGATACCCAAACTTGGCAAATCCCCAGAGGTTTTCCGTAATCTCAGGCGTCTCCGGCCCTAGCTGGAAAAAATGGGGAAGCACACCAAAACGTTGTTTTACTTCACGTGGTATACGAGAGGGATCATCGTAAAGCTCGTCGTCGAGTTCATAACTCATACTAACCTACGCTCTTATCCAAAAGAAAGATCTCTGCGCCAGGTAGTATAGATCAACCGCTCGAAGTCGTGAGGGCACGTCTCAAGAAAGAGTCAAGTCCCAGCCAGATTTTGTTAGCATACGACATTTATCGCATTGAAGCTACGTCCGATCGCAAACATTAGAATTTCTGCCGCGTAAGAGAGGGGATAATGACGATGGATGGCCCAAAGTGCTTGCACATGCCAGAGCTTGAGCCAGTGAACTCAGGCGAAGATAAGCACCAGATCCTTCTCTCAAATTGAGATAACTCGCTGGCCTCCCCGACAGTTCCGTAGCGGCTTTCAATACTTACAAGCTATTAATGTGCGAGGTCTCATTTCCTTTTTAGCGTCGACAGACTATCGACGCTTTACGGCTTAACCAATCGCGAGCCAATTGCCCGATCAACACCACGTTATAAGCATCTCATGAACGCGACCAAGGCAGCCTTCTCGTCGGCAGTCAGCTTGGTTTGCAAGGCAATGTTGAAGAACTCCACAGTATCTTCCAGGGTAAGAAGACGTCCGTCATGCAGGTAAGGCGGGGAGTCTTTAATACCTCGTAGTGTAAATGTTTTAATCGCACCGGCTGGGACGTCTTTGTGCCCGCTGACCATCTCGAAGTCATAGAAACGACTTAGCTGTAGGTCATGCATTTTGTCGTCAAGGTAATTCGGAGCCGGGTGGCATTCGCCACAGCGACCTTTGCCGAAGAAAATCTTTTCGCCTGCCAATTCCTGCTTGGTTGCTTTGGCAGGATCAAGACGTCCGAACACGTCGAGCTTTGGTGCGGGTGGAAAATCCAACATGTTCTGCATTTGAGCCATCATGGCCACCTGATCCGTTCGATCAGGCAGGTGCACTCCCTTTTTCATCGCAATTACGTGATCGCCATCGAAGTAGGCCGTACGCTGTTCAAATTGAGAAAAGTCTTCTACTGATCGTAATGAGCGTTTCGAACCATGGATTTGCTGATTAAACATACCACGAAGGCTAACCGTATCGATCCGGAAACGATTTTCCTGCGGACGTGTATCTGGATTCAGATGAAATGCCGCGTTCGTGTGGCCATTCACATGGCAATCGAGACATGATACGCCCAACTCAGGCTCGATCGTTTTGCGATCCTCGGTTTGGTTGAACTGCTGTTGCGGAAAAGGAGTCAATAAGAGTCGCATCCCTTCCATTTGTACCGGCGTCACTTTCCCTTTGAGCAATCCATAATAATTCTTGATGGAAAGAACTTCGCCCTGGGTGACGTCACCTAGCTCGGGGCGATTAATGAGAAACATCGGTGGCGGAAACTCAGGCGTTAAGTGATCTGGTAGGTCAAAGTCCACGTCAAAACGTTTCAAGTTTCGTTGCTCAAGCTTCGCAATCACATCGATTTGATTTTTTGGAAACACCTGTCCGCCGGTTGCGTGATGAGCATGGGGTAAGGGGCGGAAACCAGCAGGAAAGACTCGCTGATCGTGAATCTGCTGCGGCGTGAGATCTCCGAGTCGTTCCCAGGTCATCCCTTCCGGCAATCTGATGCGAATACCTTGTTGAACTTTCTTTCGTTTTCCGGACATCCATATATCGGAAGGCTGGTCGGTCAAATCATAGCGATGCCCAAGGAGATCGGCCTGGCGTTGGTTAATATCATCTCGCTTTGCTGCGTCCGCTTCATAAACCTCTTGAAAAGGCTTTTCCTTAACCACTTCCATATAGGTCTTCGGTTTCGGCTTTGGCGTCGAAGACTCCTTCATAGGGGGTTCGACATCTACGTTGTCAGGTGCCATGGGGGGAACCTGCTGACCATTTGCCGTGGCCACAAGAAGGTCATGTGCCGCCAATAAACTAGTAACGACGAGCCAAATGCCAATTCGTGTAGAGTGCATCGTTTCTGCCTGATTAGCTGAAGGGGAAAATCGTTTGTTGGACAGTGATGTGCGTCTGTCCCGCAACTCTCGGACCAAGAGCATTGGTAAATGGCCTTTGCGAATGCTTTTCATGAAACCCTCAACGGTCATATTTCGCGGCAATAGACCAGGTGAATGACCGGCAGGTGGCACAGATATTGCAGCACGCTCCACTGCAGTGGGTCTTCGCTTGCTCTTGGCCGGCTACCTGGAAGCAATCGTTCAATTGCGAGAATTTAAACGGGAAAGCAGGGCCTATGCAAAAGAAAGACGAACAACGATTGCGGCGACGCGAGTTTCTTAAAAGTATGGGTCTTGCAGCGGGAGCTTCTTCGATGGCAGGCAATGTAATGGGACAGGCTGACCAAGCGCAGGAGCAAGGACGTACGCCCACTCCACATGAGATCACATTCGAGCTAAATGGTAATCAACAAACCGTACAGCTTGACCCTCGCACGACATTAGTGGATCTGCTTCGAGAGCATCTTCATCTACCAGGCACCAAGAAGGGCTGCGACCACGGGGCCTGTGGGGCGTGTACGGTTCATGTTAATGGAGAGCGAGTTCTCTCCTGTTTGACACTGGCCGCAACGCTTAACGACGCAAAAGTAACGACTATCGAGGGTATTTCTCCTGAAGACGAACTTCATCCTATTCAAGAGGCCTTTCTCCGCTGCGACGCATATCAGTGTGGTTACTGCACCCCTGGCCAGATCATGTCGGGAATCGCATGTATCGAAGAAGGCCATGCCCGGAACGGTGAGGAGGAAGCCCGCGAGTGGATGAGCGGAAATTTATGCCGTTGTTCTGCGTACCCCAATATTCTGGCCGCCCTGCGCCAGACCGCTGGGGCAGAATCGGCCGAAGACCCTGCATCGAAGGTTAAGGTTTTATCGCTCAAAGAAGCAAGGAACTAGCGCATGATTCCGTTTGAATACAAGTCTCCAAGTTCCCTCGACGTGGCCCAGCTCTCCTTAGATCACCACCAAGTCATGGCACTTGGCGGTGGAACGACGCTCCTTGACTTGATGAAACTGAATGTACTTCAACCACGGCAATTGGTTCATGTCAAACCATTGCTGAACGATCATGTCGAAGTTGTCGATGGAAAATTGGTCATTGGTGCCGGTTGCACAATGGCCAAGTTGGCAGATTCCGATCCAATTAAAAAGAACTTCCCCGCGCTTCGACAATCATTAATTTTGGCTGCATCCCCCCAGATTCGAAATATGGCAACCATTGGGGGAAATCTTTTACAGAGAACTCGATCAACCTATTTTCGCCATCCCGACATGCCAGACGATGCTCTTCAGGGCGAGCACGACGCGCTTTCCGCTTCCGGGGTGGATACAACCTATCTAGCCGTACTCGGAAACGACGGTCGACTGGTAGGCACCTATCCTGGGGACTTTGCCGTCGCGCTGGTCGCGTTTGATGGAAGCATCCTTGTAAAAGGCCGTGAAGGTCAGCGAACGATCAAAGCACGTGAGTTCTACAAAACACCACGAGGGCATCAAACACAGTATTCAACGCAACTTGATGAAGGAGAACTCATCTCGCACGTAACGATTCCTGTCGGCAGTGCCGAAGAGTTCGACGATGTAACGCAGCAAAGCTTTTATCTGAAGATCCGCGAACGCAGCAGCTACGCTTTTGCACTCGTGAGTATCGCGGCTGGACTTTCTTTGGAAGGAGATAGCCCGAACGACGAACAGACAATCGTCGATGCACGAATTGCAATTGGAGGTCTGGCTTCCATCCCCTGGCACAGTGCAGCTGCGGAAAGCGCCTTGATCGGCAAAAAGGCCAGCGATGAAACATTTCGCGCTGCCTCTGAAGCAGCATTAGCCGAGGCTCGTCCGCCCGTTGGCACGCAATATAAGGTCCTTATGGCAAAACGCGCCATGATTCGTGCTTTGCAGATCTTGCGTGACGAAGGGAAGTTTGACGACGAGCGTCTTTGGGCAATGCAGCACGGTCGAGCCTAACTCATTTAGGGTTGACTCAGCTGGGTCGTTACCAAATCTTAAAAAAGGGAAATTGAGAAGATGGCCGAGACAAACTATCCCCCAATCAAGATGCGCGGCCCCGTTGGCAAGCCAATTGTGCGGAAGAGCGGTCGCGAAAAGGTATCTGGAAAAGCGACGTTCACTGCGGAATGGCCAATCGATGGACTACTACACGCGGTGCCAGTCCCGAGCACGATCGCTCGCGGTAAAGTCGTTTCGATTGATGCTTCGGAAGCGAAACAAATGCCAGGCGTGCGATTTATCCTGACGCCTGACAACGTACCTGACTTTGAACGCGTCGCTTCAGGATCAGAGACAGGATTCGAAACAAGTATTGCCTCAAGTATCTATCCCGCCGCTGAAAAGGAAGTGTTTTACGCCGGACAGTACATTGCCGCCGTGGTGGCCGACACATTTGAGACGGCCCGTGACGCGGCGATGCAGGTCAAAGTGAAATACGAAACGACCGACCATGTAACCGACATCGATCAGGCCCCGGCTGATGAACGCCCCGGAGATGTTTTCGGCGAGCCGCCGGTTATCACGATCAACGATGCGGAAGCCGCTTTGCATGCGGCAGAAGTCGTTATCGATGAAGAATACCCCACGCACATGAACCATCACAATCCGATGGAGCCACACGCTGCGATCGCTCATTTTACGGAAAAAGATGAGAAACCATTTCTGACAGTCTATGAAACATCGCAAAGCATCAGCGTTGCGCAAACTAGCTACGCCAAAGTCATGCAACTCAATGCCCAACAGGTACGGGTTATTTGCAAATACATCGGCGGAGCGTTTGGCTCTAAGGGTCTAACCTGGCCGCATGCGTTATTAGCTTGTTTCTGCGCCAAGGTAGCCAACGCGCCAGTAAAAGTTGTCGTTTCTCGAAGTCAGATGTACGGCGGCACTGGGCATCGCACCCCCATGCGTCAGCGGGTGGCGATCGGGTGTTCGAAAGAGGGACACATTACTTCCTTAATTCACGAGGGTACCGCGACTGTTTCGCGTAAGGAGAACTACGTCGAAGCGTTCACACTTCCGACGCGAATGATGTATGACACCCAAACGTTGCGTTTAGCTCAGCGACAATGTCGTCTCGATACTCAGCTTCCCACGTTTATGCGGGCTCCGCCGGAGACACCGGGGATGTTTGTTCTCGAATCGGCCATGGATGAAATGGCTACCAAACTTGGAATTGATCCTCTTGAGTTTCGCATTCGCAACGAGCCCCAAAAAGACATCCACAAGAATAAGCCCTTCAGCGGTCGGTATTTGGTGGAATGCCTCCGACAGGGCGCTAAAGAGTTCAGTTGGCACAAGCGCATAGCAGAGCCCCGTAGTCAACGAGAAGGTTCGTGGCTAATTGGATACGGCGTTGCTTCATCGACCTTTCCCGTGAATGGCTTTCCCACCCAAGCACGCATTACCGTAAGAGACGATGGCACTGCGGAAGTGGCTTGTTGCTCGCACGAACTTGGCACCGGCACGGCCACGGTCCAGAGCCAGTTATTGGCCGACCTCCTGGATATTCCAGCAGGACGAGTTTCGATGGTTCTCGGCGACACGCAATTGCCACCTGGGGGAATCTCAGGCGGAAGTTCCACAACCCATAGTCTCGGATCTGCCGTCAGCGATGCGGTAGAACAGCTCAAGAAGAAGCTTATCGATTCCGCCCCGAAAAATTCCTTTCTCGAGGGCAAGAGCCCGAAAGACATTCAATTCCAAGATGGCCATATTATTCACGGACAGGACAAACTTCGCTTGGAAGACTTCCTGGCCGAGATCAACCGCGCATCAATAGTCGTGGTCGGCAAATTCGATGGCGGCGAGGACTCACCCACGTCGAATCACTCCTATGGAGCCCAGTTTGTCGAGGTGGCGGTCGACGAAGATTTCGGCATAGTTCGGTTACGACGCATGCTTGCATGCTTCGCGTGTGGGACGCTCCTCAATGCTAAAACGGCCCGCAGCCAATTCATGGGAGGGATGATCATGGGAGTGGGTCACGCCCTGCAAGAGGCCACGCATTGGGATCATCGTCTGGGCCGCATCACTAATGACAATCTTTCCGAATACCACATCCCGGTGAATGCAGACATCCCCGCAGTGGATATTATGTGGATCGACGAACCCGACTTCAATGCATCGCCGATTGGGGCCAAAGGAATAGGCGAGATTGGGATCACCGGTGTTTCGGCCGCCATCGCCAACGCAATCTACAACGCTACCGGGCGTCGTTGTCGCGAACTTCCAATCACGCTAGAGAAGGTCATGGCCTAAGATGCGAGACTTGGTAAAACTTGCCCGTGAGGCCCTGGAGCTTGGCGAGCCGTGTGTACTTTGCACCGTCGTACGGCTAGAAGGTAGTGGATACGGTCAGCCTGGTAGTCGATTACTGGTTACGCAATCAGGCGAACGGTCTGGCTACATCAGCGGTGGCTGTCTCGAGAAAGACTTGCTGCGACAAGTCTGGTCGCGAACGACTCACGGTCCGGCTCTACTGGCATTTGACACACGCGGCGATTCTGTCTCGTCCAGTCGATATCAAACTGGATGCGAAGGAATCGTATACGTTTTGTGTCAACGGATCGAGTCAGCCAACTCGCCTGCCTATCAAGTGATGGTCGAATCGCAGCTACAAGGAAGATCTCTGCGAATAGGAACCGTCTATCGCAGTGAATCAGCGGACGTTCGTGTTGGCCATATATGGGTCGAGCGGCCAAGAACCGAGGTTTGTGTCGATTCAATGCCATATCCACTTCGTGAAAGACTGACAGCGGCAAAGGCCAATCAGACCATTGAGTTCCTGGGCAGTGACGGTGGCACAATTGAAGTCGCGATGGAGATTTTAATACCTCCTAAAGAACTACTTATATTTGGTGCCGGAGACGATGTCATTCCCTTAGTCGCAGCCGCAAACCTCCAGGGCTGGAATGTTAGCGTCACCGGACATCGACCTGAATTGGTCACGTCAGTACGATTCCCAGGTGCAACCGTCTTTTGTCGCCCTTGGGACGACGCCACAAGAGCATTGTCGATACGCTCCGATACCAACGTGTTGATGATGACCCACGACCTGGAAGCTGATTTCCGTTTGCTTCCGCAGCTGCTTGAATCGCCAAGTAGGTCGATCGGCATCTTAGGACCTAAGCGCCGTCTGGGACGCTTAATCCAGTCTCTGTACCGGCGAGGCAGAGCTATCTCAGCCCAAGAGGCAGAACGAATTCGGTCACCAATCGGTCTCGACATCGGTGCGGCAACCCCAACGGAAGTGGCCGCGTCCATAATTGCCGAACTGATCGCTTTGACCAATTGCCGCGAAGGAGGAAAACTTCACAACCGGTCGCATCCGCTACACGATCGCGCCGAACATGAAGTCCTGAATCCAGGCAAAGGGCAGGTACATATTTCAGAAATCCTTCCCCTTACATCACCTATCCAGGCGGAATCATGTCCATTGGACTAGTCTTAGCCGCGGGCGGTTCGCGGCGTTTGGGTCAACCGAAACAATTGCTCAATTTCCAAGGAAGACCATTGATCTGCCATGTTGTGGATCAATTAACCACGATCGGAATACAGCATATCGTGGTCGTGCTCGGCTCTGATGGACGGCTTATTGAACAAGAGCTAAGCAACTTCCCACAAGACAATATGGAAGTGATATTCAATCATGAATGGACGAGTGGCCAGGCGAGCAGCCTGATGCTTGGAATTCGCCATATCGAACGACTTCCTGTTGAGGACCAACGACTAATGATCGCCCTATGCGATCAGCCTTTTATTACTGCTACGCATTATCAACTTCTCAAAGCATCATTAGATGACGGAACGGTCGATGTCGCCGCCACTAATTATTCAACCGGCGGAGGTGTTCCGGCTGTCGTTCGTCGCCGTTGTTGGCGCTACCTATTGGCTTCTATTAAGGGAGACCAAGGCGCAAAAGGATGGATTCGAGGCCTCCCGTCGCCAGCGGTGAAGCTAGTCAACGCTCCACTAGCAACGATTGACATTGACACACCATCCGATCTTTCACGACTGCGTGCATCCGAGTATGACCGAAGCCCCCCGTGACTTAACGATGGTGAAATCACTAGGTTCTGCGATAGCCCACAACTATTGGACAGTGGCAGCCGGATTTTTTACGCTGATAGGGTGGGGGTGCATTCAGGTTTGAATTGATCGGGGGTCGCTTCCCCGGCGTCCTTAAAGACCAGAAAGCCTGCTAATTACGGTGCCTTCTGCTGAAACAAAGAATTCCGTGCCGAGTTCGAAATCGCGATTACTGCAGAATGCTTCAACCGTCGCTCGACAGTGATCGCGTAGAAACGCTCTTTGATTTCCGAAATTCGTCCCAACGAACGGACTGAATACTGACGGCAGACTTCTTCTTCGATTGCGGTAGGAACGACGAAAAGCCCTTCGCCGGATTGGCCGAACACTTTCAAGACCCCGCTATCCTCGAACTCGTGCTTGATGAAGGGACGGATGCAATTCGCTTCAAACCATTGTTCCAAGGTTCGTCGCAGTACGGTGTTTTGCGTGGGGAGCAACACCGGTGCACCGTCTAGAGATTGAGGGAATCTCTCATGGAATTCATCATAGAGTTCTTCCGTTCCTAGCACCGATACGCCACATTCGCCGAGTAGATGATTGAAAGCACGGATATGCGTTTGTGGGGGAACCGGAGAGTCGGCCAGAATAAGATCGAGTCGATGTAAAGCGAGTTCGCCTAGTAGCTCCTGAAATTTCCCCTCAATACAAACGAACTGGACTTTTTCGTTAAGGTCCAAGGCAGGTTTCAACAACTGATAAACGACTAACTTCGGCAGAGCGTCCGGCACACCAACGGAAAGCTTGAGTCGTTCCTCCGGCGTTCGCCCTTGAACTGCTTCGGTTAACTCTTCCCCTAATGAGAATATCTCTTCCGCGTAACGAAAAACGATCTGTCCAGTTTCGGTCAAGGCAAGCGTGCGGCCAGATCGATCAAAAAGCTTTGCGCCGAAGTTGCTCTCCAGAGTTTTGATTTGGCTGCTCAGAGTCGGCTGAGCGAGATGCAATTCGGCGGCCGCTTTTGTCAAGCTGCCTATCTTGGCTGTTTTCCAGAAATAAAGAAGGTGATGATAGTTCAGCCACTTCACGTCGATCTTCCTTTGACATTTATTTTTTCTATGGGATGAATGCGATAAATCTATTATTCCGCAAGATAATTGTCACGATAATCTACGGTAAGTAACTGTAACGTTGAATAACTTAAGGCACGTGAGAAAGCTCAACATGACCGTGGGACGGCCAACCAATTGGGAAGACACCCCACTCCTAGAAGCAACGGAGGTATTGGCGCAATTTGCGGCGTCCGCAAGAGTTACGTTCGATCGAGGACGAGTACGGCGGTTATTGCATGAAGCAGAACGAGCTATTCCCGGTACCGACCACGCAACTTGGGGGTGCCGACTAGTCGAAGTGGGTGAGAGCATTAATCTAAAAGTTCGTACGCTAGATGCGAGCGTCGACCGTATTGCCGAGTTCATCCAGGACGGAACACCGGTAGCCCACGGATCTGTTGACGAATCAGGAGAAGTTCGCTGGCGAATCCTGATTGAATCCAAAGGCAGAAAAATCCTCGTCCGCGAACCTCTATCGGACAGCCAGCGATGGATCTCGATAGACGGAATAAGGAGAGAACTACAACTAGCGGGGAAAGATGTTAAGAGTCGGTGGATTGTTGGCCAGCCAGCGTTGAGCTGCCAATTCTCGGGCAGGGCCACGTCGGTGCCTTCCTCGACCAAAGGGGCGAAGCCATTCGCGCGACTGGTATCGCTGCTCATGCCGGAACGTCGAGATCTGTGGATTCTGTTAATCTTCTCGGCGATTATTGGCTTGCTTGCTCTGGCAACGCCTGTTGCTGTAGAAGTTCTCGTCAACACGGTTGCTTTCGGAAGGTATTTGCAACCGGTTATTATCCTGGCTCTGCTGTTGTTTACTTTTCTGTTGTTTGCCGGAGCAATGCGAGCACTGATTATTTTCGTCGCTGAAGTCCTCCAGCGTCGGATCTTCATTCGCGTTGTTGAGGACCTCGCCTACCGACTTCCGCGCGTCGAGCAACGTGAATTTGATTCCAGACATGGGCCCGAATTGACCAATCGTTTCTTCGACGTCGTGACCGTTCAGAAGGCGACAGCCACAATGCTGTTAGATGGTGTTGCGATTGTGCTGCAAACCATTATCGGGATGGCTGTGATTGCATTTTACCATCCCTTTCTTTTGGGGTATGACATTATTCTCCTTCTGCTGATCACACTGGTGGTCTATGCGTTAGGGCGAGGAGCTGTCAGCACTTCTATCAAAGAATCTAAGTCGAAGTATGAGGTAGCCGAGTGGCTGCAGGAGTTAGCCAGGAACACGACCGCTTTCAAAATGAACGGCGGACAGGCTTACGCACTGGAGCGTGCCGACAACTTAGCTGTGAATTGGCTCGAAGCCCGGCGTTCGCACTTCAAGATTGTGCTGCGTCAAGTCTTGTTCGTACTGACTTTGCAGGCCCTCGCCGCAACAGCTCTTCTGGGGCTCGGCGGCTGGTTAGTTATCTCAGGCGAAATGACGCTAGGACAATTGGTCGCGGCGGAACTCATCGTGATGACGATTCTCGGATCGTTTGCCAAGTTCGGAAAGCAATTACAGAACTTCTACGACCTGCTCGCGTCGATCGATAAGCTTGGTCAATTGTTCGACTTAAGCATCGAGCAGCACGACCGGTTGTTCCATTTGCGAGAGGGGGAACCGGCCCGCATATGTCTTCGCAACGTATCGCTTTCCAATGCACAGCGGCCTATTTTCTCGGATCTAAGCCTTGAAATCGATGCAGGCGTTTCGACAGGGGTTTATGGTGATTCGGGAGCTGGCAAGTCGACGTTTATTGGCTTACTGTGCGGACTGCGGCATCCCAGCAAAGGAGGTATCGAACTAGATGACATCGACATAAAAGAGTTGCGGCCAGACTCCCTTCGCGAACACATCACATTGGCCGGCGAGATTGAGATTTTCCACGGAACGATCCACGAAAACATTCATCTCAATCGCTCACATATCAACGCCAAAGATGTCCGCGATGCACTTGCGATTGTCGAACTGCTCGATGAACTCCAAGATTTGCCAGATGGACTAAATACGATTGTTCAAACGCATGGTCGCCGGCTTTCTCGAAGTCAGGCAGCTCGCTTGATGCTTGCCCGAGCAATTGTGGGACATCCCCGAATATTGTTGTTGGACGGCGTACTGGACGGACTTTCCGATGAGTTAGCCGATCGCATGCTAGCGCGATTGCAAGCAGAGAAGAGCTGGACCCTTGTGGTCGCGACGTCTCGCAAGCGTTTGGCTGAGCAGTGCAATCAATTAGTCACCCTGCATTCAGGCGGGACTAGCAAGAAGACTCGGGTAAATTCAAAGTAGATCGAATCGATATTAAGGGTAGCAAGCAGTTGCTTCCGATGTACAAAACGGGTTTGACGAATATGCAAGGTTCAACAAAGTCTCATGACGACAGCTTGCCAGCACTGAAGCTAGTGCAGTCATCGCGATGGGTCTGGCGATTGGCAAATGCGCTACTCATCATCCTTTTGATGAGCATCGTCTGCATGATCTTCGTTCCCTGGCAGCAGTCTGCCCGTGGTAGTGGCCAAGTGGTTGCCTATGCACCGCAAGAGCGCCAGCAGACGGTGACTGCTCCGACTAAAGGTATTGTGTCAATGATCTCCCCTGGCTTGCGGGAAGGATCTTCCGTGAAGAAGGGAGATCTTATCCTTGAGATGGAGCCGGCGGCCGCCAACTTGGTTAGTCAGTTGGAAGGATCGCTGCTTGATCTCGATGCCAAAGTAGCTACCGCCGAGGTGAAGGCCGAAGTATACGGCCGGAACGTGATCGATTTTAGCGAAGCAAAGATTGCTGCTGTTTCCGCCGCTGCCCAATTGGTGGAAGCAGCCAAAGCGAAGTGGGACGCCAAGCAGAAATTGGTGGCCGGCTACGAAGCAAAACTGTTGCAGGCTCAATTGAATCTCGATCGCCAGACGAAGCTGTTTGAGAAAGGACTGCAGTCGGAAAAGGAAGTGGAGAAACTCAAGAAGGACCTCGACGTCGCAGAGGCAGATTCTCAATCGGCCAAACTGGAAGTAGCCGCGGCACTAGGAGAGTGGGAGGCCAAGAAGAAGGAACAAATTCAAAAAGAGCGAGAAGCCCAAACCAAAGTCGACTACGCGAGAGCCATGCAGCAAGAAGCCTTGGGGCAAAAGGCCACGTACAACAAAGAACGCCGAGACGTCCACATCAAGCTTTCTGAATTACAGCGATTGAAGATCCAAGCCCCGCGCGATGGCACCCTCTACCGGGTTGAAGTATTTGAGCGTGGGCAAATGTTGAAAGAAGGAGATCCACTGTTCACGATCGTCCCGGAGACAACTCAGCGGGCGGTCGAGTTGTGGGTATCCGGGAACGACGTTCCCTTAATGCATACGGCCGACCACGTTCGGCTGCAATTTGAAGGTTGGCCTGCGGTTCAGTTCGCCGGTTGGCCTTCGGTCGCGGTGGGGACATTCGGGGGGAAGGTGGCCAGTGTCGATGCTACCGACGATGGAATGGGTAACTTCCGCGTGTTGGTCGTACCTGTTGAGGACGCGAAAAACGAATGGCCATCCGATCCTTATTTACGACAGGGTGTTCAAGCCAACGGTTGGGTGATGTTGAATCAAGTTTCCTTGGGTTACGAAATATGGCGACAACTAAACGGATTTCCCCCCACAGCCGCCAGCAGAAAGAAGACCGAAGGCAAGAATGCCGCCAAACCCAAAATCAAGCTGCCCAAATAGCGCGCCAATCCATCACGGCTGCCCTTCTCTGGATGGTAGCCGCGACCTGGCTTGCCGGCTGCCGCTCGACATCGCCGAATCCTCCGGTTTACTCCGAGCCTATCGCCCACGATGCGATTGATAACACCAAGCCGGTAATCAATTCCCCAATGCCCCCTGAACTGCAGACGGTGTCTTTCGATGAAACTTTACTGCCGCCGGCATCGGTTCGCGACTTAGAGTCGGTACCTTTAGAAGAGCTGCAACCAGCGCCGCTCGACGTGCAAGATGTACTTACAGCGGTTCAAACATCGTACCCTCTTCTCACCAGCGCTTACCTTAATCGCGATGTTGCCTCTGGCGAGAACCTTGCGGCTTGGGGGGACTTCGATCTTAAATTGAAAGGCTCCTCGATCTCGCGTCCTGAAGGTTTTTACGAGACGTATCGTCAGGCAGTCTCGATGGAAAAGCCACTCTTCTCCGGTGGCTACCTTTACGGCGGATATCGTCTGGGAGAAGGCAACTTTCCTGCTTGGTACGGAGAACGCCAGACCAACGGCGGTGGCGAATTTGCAGCCGGCGTGGGAATTCCTTTGCTCAAAGACCGTACCATCGATAAGCGGCGGGCTGAGCTCTTTCAAGCACAATTGGAACGTCAGCGGGTCGAGCCTGAGATTCGCGCTCAACTGATAGAGTTTTCGCGAGTCGCCACCATTTACTATTGGGATTGGGTTGCTGCCGGTAAGGCCCGAACTGCCCAAGAGGGGTTGCTTTCCCTGGCACAGGAGAGAGTGAGAAACATCCAAGAACGGATCGAGGTAGGGGATCTTAAGCAGATTACTCGCATTACGAACGAGCAGCTTATCGCATCGCGTGAGACGAGGCTGATCGAGTCCGAGCGAAAGCTACAAAGCGCCGCCATCAAGCTTTCGCTCTTCTTTCGCGATCCGACAGGCGAGCCCCTACTCCCCCACGACTCACTATTGCCTCAGCATTTCCCTCCGACGCATCTTCCGTCCCAGGAAGAATTTACTGCCGCCAACGATGCCGCAATCGCTGCGTCACCATTGCTGGCCGAGCTGAATTGGCAGATCCGCCAAGCCCGAGTTAGTTTACAACAAGCCGAGAACTCACTCTTGCCTAAGTTAGATGCCCAATTGTATGCGTCTAAAGACATCGGAGAGCCGACCAGCTTCAAAGGTGACAAGACACCGTTTGAGTTAGAGGTAGGCGTCTTCGGAGAAGTCCCCCTCCAGCGACGAGCGGCCTTTGGAAAGATCAATTCTACCCAAGCCAAGCTTCGGCAGTTGTCGGTCAAAAGCGAGTTTGCCGCCGACAAAACAATCGCCGCCGTGCAAGATGCCATTTCAGCATTGCTTAACGCCAATGAACGGATCAAGCGTGCGGAACAAAACGTCAGCCTAGCCAACGAAGCCCTTCAGCTCGCACAAATCCAATTCGACGCTGGCGATATCGATGTGGTCGAACTTAACATCTATGAACAAGCTACCACGGATGCCCGGCTGATCGAAATTTCCGCCAAAGCCGACTTTTTTAAAGCAATCGCTGACTACCGCGCCGCTTTGAGTGTCGAGCCGTAGATAGCTCGACATTTGGTTGGCTGGGTTATGGCTCTTAAAACTCTATCTTCGCAAACCGTTTGGTATTCACGGGCTAAAACGGCGCATTTTTGGCACCTAGGCTAACCCGAGCACAAAAACAACTCTTGTTGCACGTTATTTGCTAAATCAGAGCTTGAGTGGTATTCACTGACCCAAGTTAGAACTATTCATCGTTGGACTTGAACAAGTGGACCAAAGCGAGCGACTACTTGGCATTCTAGCCTGCGTTTACAAGTGACACAGGTGTCGTTAACTGATGCGATTACCGGTCTGGACGTAATCGTCCGTTGCCCGTAGGCGATCAGACTTCAAAGCTTTTTAGAAAGCACACCCTGCGGAGTCTATTCGTTGAGGATCAGCTCAGCCACAACTGCCTCCGGCAGACCTCCTCCGCAGGCACCCCTGACTCGGACTGCTTAAAGGCGAAAGCAATCTGCTCATGCTATAATCGAGACTTCTCATCTTGAGTTACAGGCCAGTCAATTAATAATTTGGAATCGATCAAGAATAAGACAGTTGGAATAAGAACGCTGCCACCGATAGTCCGCACAATTGCAATCGAGGCTTTCAGTAGACACAATGGCGGTAGTTTTTGAACAACGCGAGTTGGATCTGTCGATCTTTTCGCTGAAGTCGTTTTGATTGAGGAGATTTGAATCCTGTGACAAATACCAAGTTTCTCGCGAACGTATGCTTGAAGTCTGCACTTGTGGCATCCGTTTTCTTTCTGGTGACCGCAGATGCTAAAAGCGATGATGCTCCCAAGGGAAAGGTTGTCTTTTCTGACAACTTTGATATTACCGACGCGGAGGCAGTTCCGTCGATTGGCGATCTCAAGCGTTGGGAATTCCTCGATCCCAAAACGTGGACCTGGAAAAATACAAAAGACGCTGGCGGTGTCATCGAGATCACCGATCGCGGCAGCGAGTACAAGCCTCCCACACGCAGCCCGGGACATGTCGCGTTGGTAAAGGACTTGGACGTTGGTAACTGCGAGATCCGCTTCCGAGTTCGCAGCACTAAAGACACCGGCAACCACCGCGACTGCTGTATTTTCTTCGGCTATCAAGACGCATCGCACTTCTACTACTGCCACCTGGGCGCGAAGCCTGACCCGCACAGTGGTCAAATCATGATCGTCAAAGATGCTCCGCGGTTAGCCCTTACGAAGAACGAGAAGCTGACCCCTTGGGACGATCAATGGCATAACGTCATGGTGCGTCGCAATATCGATACCGGACTGATCGAAGTCTTCTTCGACGACATGACCACGCCACACATGAGCGTAACCGACAAAACGTTTGGCGCGGGGCGAGTTGGTATTGGATCATTCGACGATCTCAATGCCTTCGATGGGTTTAAGGTATCAACCTTCTGATGAAGAGGTGAGTGAAGACGTATTGATGGTGAACATCATCTCCAGCGTTGACGCATCCACCGAAACCCGGCTGGGGGCTATCGCTGGCGAGATGGTGTCGCCGATGTCGCCCGTCGAGGGTGTTATCGTCTCAAGTTTGCCTTTCCCCCCTCGCGACATCATATCCAGATGAATCCGATTCATCCGGATTGCCGTCAGCAGGTCGGGGACGCAATCAGCTTAGCCAAGCTGACTACGCTTGGTGCATATTGCCAGGCAGCGTTAGTGACCTGGACGAACCGTCCTAGGCAGACAACTGCTACCAATAACACGAGGCGAACAGACGCACGTGATGCCCGGTTTGCGTTTGCTTGGGATAAGACGACGCAAACTTAAAGGGATCTCAATCAGCGCATATAAAAATCTGGTTGAGCTTTTTTTGTTGAACACTGAATGAAAGTAATTTTTCATTCAAGAGTTCCGGCTGTTCTGTTGCGCGGTTGGGTTGCAGTCCGAGGAATCTTGGTGTTGGCTAGAATAATGACTGACGTGGATGGAACTTATGGTGAAGCGGCCTTCTCCAAGATCGCCTTGACGAGTTCTGCGTCAGCGAGCAATCACTTCAGACGTGCGTTACCTTTCTCGAACTCTTTCAAGCACTTGGCCTGGTCGGTACGAACACACTGACCTGCAACCCAAAAACTTACTTACAGAATGGATGCGCGGTCGAAGGGGGCAGGTCAGTTCACGGCTGTTTCTGGTCGGTCAAACCCTCTATGGCATCTCACGCGGCGGCCTGAAACGCGACTTTTTCTATGCTAAGAAGGACAATCATGATCGCACTAAGTACCGAATTACCGACTGACCACAGGAATTCGTTTACGATTGATTATATCGAGATTGCCCCTACCTCCCGTGTTTGTGACAGTTGAATTGAGCAACGGTCATTGGAAAAGATCAGTTAAAGGAAATGTATGCGAACCCTCATCACGCTTTGTTTACTGACAATCCCCTTCAGCGGCGCGTCACTACTGGCCGTAGAACCTCTCAATAAAGGAAACCTGTTCACTCCCTTTAGTGTGGCCATCGACGACGCCGGGCAGATCTACGGTGTCGAGTATATGGCACCCCACCGCGTATTTCAGATTGCTCCGGATGGGAAATTAAGCTTCATCGCTGGCGCTCCCGGTACAAAGATAAAAAAAGGCCCGGAACGTGCACGGGAAGAGCCAGATCCGCTGAAGGCCACATTCACTGAGATGCATGACATCGTGCTCGGACGGAAAGAAAACCTGTACATTGCCGATACCCACAACTACCGTGTGCGAAAACTGGACATGGCGACAGGCCAACTCTCGACAGTCGCGGGAACCGGCGAGAAGGGTTTTTCTGGCGACGGCGGTCCGGCGGTCAAGGCCAAATTGGGTGGCATCTTCTCGATCGCCTTCGGTCCGGATTTCAAACGCTTGTATCTGGTCGATCTGGCAAACCGCCGCATCCGTGTTGTGGACATGGAAACAGGCCGAATCGACACCTTTGCCGGGAATGGCAAAAACGCCGTACCAGAAGAAGGCGCGCTGGCCACCCAGACCTCGCTCAATAACCCACGCGCCGTTTTGGCCGATCGCAAGGGCAATGTCTACATCCTCTCGCGAAACGGGCACTCACTTGCCGTAGTGGATACGAAAGGCCGCATTCATACCGTCGTGAATTCGGCCGGGAAGAAAGGCTATTCCGGAGACGGCGGTCCGGCGATCGAGGCGACAATGAACGGCCCGAAACATCTAGCACTTGATCCGAAGAATCGTGTGATCATCGCAGATACAGAGAATCACGTGATACGCCGCTACAATCCGGAGTCCGGATTGATTGAGTTACTGGCGGGAATTTCTGAGAGACAAGGGTCTGCCCTCACGGACGATCCATTGACATCACAATTGGCGCGGCCCCACGGCGTTAGGGTGAAGGAGGGCTGGCTCTATATCGCCGACAGCTATAACAACCGTGTTCTTCGGTTTCCTTACGAGTAACCAGAATCATTGCGATTGCACTTAATGTGGGAATCCAGAACGGAGGCATGGCGACAGGCCTAGTCATCCATTGGCTACATAGCACTACGATGACTCCTGGCTTGCTAGGCAATCGCCCTTGGAGTGCCAATAGCAACAGTATTCTAGCAGGCCTGACGGCGAAGCCCTTCGTCCGTTGCACAAGAGGAAGTCACCGATGAGCCCTCTCCATCGGTGACTACTATTCCCAGAAACTAATCGAAACAACCAAACCAGATTCCTAAGCCTATCTGAGTTGAGCATAACCGAAGCCAGCCCACACAACCTTAACTTGGTTTGTATTGTCGGCAATAGACTCCCGGCATTACCCCCTTAATCCCCGTCCGCTTTAGTCTATATTTAATATCGCCCGCCGGATTACATTTCGCACCACAGCCGAGTGAATCTCGGTTCCTACCCCGATTCGTTCAGAATCAAGCATTTCATTCAGGAGAATCGCCGTGCTTCGTACCCATGTGTTGGCGTTATTAATCAGTGGATTGGCGACCTCAGTTGTTGCAGCCGCGGAGCCTGCGGCTCAGGTGACATTAAGTGGGGACTGGGCAGTGCAGGTTAATGTCGCTGGCGGCGAGGACGATCCGGAATTGTCAGCGTTGGTCGCGGTTGATTTGCCTCGGCTGTTCACGGTGACAGCTGAACGCCATGCGAGTTTGCCAATTTACGATCCGGCGGGGCCGCAGTATCGTCGTGGGGCTCGTTTAACGGCACTGATCGCCGAATCGCTAACGGCGCCAGACTTATTGGATCCGGCGAGCGTAGTCGTTCGGAGTGGGCCGAATGAGACGGACGAGACGTATGTCCATGGCCGCGATTATGAATTTGAAAATCGTTGGGGAGGGATAGGTCGCCTGGCCGGAGGGCGGATAGGCGAGGGAAGCCCGGTATTTATCAGCTACCAACATTCCCTCCCGCGTATCGACTCGATTGTGTTGACCAGCGCGGGAGAACTCGAATATCGAGCAGGCAAACCAGCGGCCGAGACGCCGAAGGCTCCCCATGTCGTTGCGACGGAACGTCGTTTGGCGAATGTGTGGATACCGGGCCAGATCGAGCGGCTGACGAAGAAGAATTTGTTTCCCATCTTGGAGACCGCTTATCCCGAGCCGGCGGTGCCCTCTCTTTCGCAGGCGGAGCAGAAGATTCCTCATGCTTTGGCTAAGTTGCGATCCGGCGAGCCGCTGCGAATATTGGCTTGGGGAGACAGCGTGACCGAAGGCGCCTACTTGGCCCACCCAGATCGTGAGCACTGGCAGCAGCAATTTGTCGCTCGCCTACGCCAGCGTTTTCCCCAAGCCAAGATCGAACTGCTGACCGAGGCTTGGGGCGGTCGGACAACCGGTTCCTACCTGGCAGTTCCGCCGGGTGAGCCACACAACTATCAGGAAACCGTTCTGAATGCCAAGCCAGACCTCGTCATTAGCGAGTTTGTGAACGACGCCGGTCTGAGCCCCAAGATGGTCGAAGATCGCTACGGCAAATTATTGGCCGATTTTCAAGGAATCGGCGCAGAGTGGATCATTCTGACGCCCCACTATGTGCGGCCTGACTGGATGGGATTGGATCGACAGAGTGACATCGATGAAGACCCGCGTTCTTACGTGAGGGGACTGCGTGAATTCGCGGCCAGCCATCCGGTATCGCTTGCCGACGCGTCCCTTCGTTATGGACGACTGTGGCGACAAGGGATTCCGTACAATAGCCTCATGGTGAACTGCATCAATCATCCTGGTCCCGAGGGGCTCAGCATCTTTGCCGATGCTCTCATGGAGCTTTTTCCGCAGAAGTAAAGGCTCTCTTGCGTCGATCTGGTTGACTTAGGTTTCACACGGAAAAAAGAAAAGATGAAATTCGCGATGCAGGCGTTGATCGCCGCCGTAAGTCTAAGCATGCTCGGCGATTGGTCGGTCGGTGAAGAGTTTCCTGTCCCTCCGGATACCGAACGGTCGGCCGAGACGCCGATGGCCCCCAGCGACGTAATCGCCAAGACGAAGTTGCCTCCGGGGTTTCAGCTTTCGTTGGTTGCGGCGGAGCCGGATGTCCGCAACCCGATCGCGATGACGTTCGACGAGCGAGGCAGGCTGTGGGTCGCCGAGAACTTCAGTTGGGCTGGGGGCGGATTTGGCGGGTTCAAATCCGATGTGCGCGATCGGATCTTGATTTTTGAAGACGCCGATGGAGATGGAACGTTCGAGAAGCGGACCATTTTTTGGGATCAGGCGAGCAAGTTAACCAGCATCGAAGTAGGAAACGGAGGGATCTGGGCAATTTGTCTTCCCCGGTTGTTATTCATACCTGATAAAGACGGGGACGACGTACCCGATAGCGACCCAATCGTCGTGCTGGATGGCTTCGTAGACGGGAGCAGTATATCGCATACGCCTGCCAATGGACTCAAGTGGGGCCCCGATGGTTGGCTCTACGGACGGCATGGCATCTTAGGTACAAGTTTGGTCGGCAAACCGGGCGCGAGCGACTCCCAGCGTTTTGCGATCAACACCGGAGTTTGGCGTTACCATCCGACGCGTGAGGTCGCCGAGCCGGTCATGCACGGTATGACGAACTCGTGGGGATTTGACTTTGATTCGCATGGCGAGATGTTCGTCATCAACACGGTGATTGGACATTTGTGGCAGGTGCTCCCCGGTGCTCATACGAAGCGGATGTTCGGTATCGACATCAATCCTCATTCGTACCAATTGATGAAGCAGGTTGCCGATCACGTTCACTGGGACGAAGGAGAAGGCTGGTCCGACGTACGCAAGGGAGTGACCGACAGCACTAGCGAAGCGGGAGGTGGGCACGCCCATATCGGGCTTATGATCTATCAGGGCGATAATTGGCCAGCTGAATATCGCGATCGTGTCTACACACTCAATTTGCATGGCCGACGAATCAACACCGACCTGCTCAAACAGGATGGCGCCGGGTACGTCGCGACGCACGGCCCCGACTTTTGCTTTGTTGAAGATCCCTGGTACCGAGGGATGGAATTCATCACCGGTCCCGATGGCAGCGTCTTCATCGCCGACTGGAGCGATACCGGCGAATGTCACGATCACGATGGCGTTCACTACGGTAGCGGGCGAATCTACAAGTTGTCCTACGGCGATCAGCGCCCACTCGCGGCGTTCGACCTGAAAGAGAAAACGAGTTCCGAATTGGTATCGCTACTGGCACATCGCAACACATGGTGGGCTCGGCAATCGCGGCGACTCTTGACCAAACGCACCGCAGCAGAGGCAGAATCGACGGCGATTCATCACTTGCTGAAAGAACGTCTGCGGGAGACCAGCAATCCGATAACCCGAATTCGCTTGCTAGAGACGATTGCGACGACCGGTGCGGCGGACGAAGCGTGGTGGATTTCGGCTTTGGCCACCGAAGATGAATACCAGCGGTCCGCCTCGTTAAAATTCTTCGTTGATCTTATAACGCAAGCAGGTAAAGTCCCGTCCAAGGAAGTATTGCAAACACTCGAGAAACGAGCAGCGGTAGATCCGTCTGGGATCGTGCAGCTGCATCTGGCATCAACTTTGCAACGATTGCCGGTCGATCTACGATGGAAAATTGCCGAACATTTGGCGGTTCGACCGGAGTTTGCAACCGATGAACGATTGCCACTGATGGTCTGGTATGGGATTGAGCCAGCCGTGCCACGAGACCTAACAAAAGCGGTCGCGCTCGTGGAAAAGTCGGAGATGCCGCTCTTAGCAGAACTGATAGCGCGCCGCGTAACGCAGGAAATCGAGCGGGAACCGGCATCAGTCGATCGCATGCTGCAATTGGCTACGGCTGAAAAATGCCGCCACGGTGAAAGTGTCATTCGCGGAATTGCGCGGGGACTGAGCGGTTGGCAGAAAGTTACCGCCCCTGCGCACTGGGACCAGGCGGCGAAGAAGTTTGGGCAGTCGCCAAATGAAGAGATTCGTACTCTGGTGCAAAACCTGAGTGTCGTATTTGGGGACGGACGCGCGATGGATGAGATCCGTGCGATCGTAATTGATAAAACGCTTCCGACCGATGCACGCCGATCGGCACTTCGCTCTCTGTTGGTAAGTCCACCAGCCGACTTTGGTCCGACGCTGGTGACCCTACTAGACGAACCGGGCATGATGGTCGACGCACTAAAGGGATTGGCCCAGTACAACGATCCGACGATTCCCTCGAAGATCTTGCAGCGGGCAGGCAAGTTCGATGCCGCAGCCCGTACTGAAATGATTCAGACATTGGTGTCACGTACCAATTCCGCTCGGGCGCTGCTTGACGCGGTGGAGGCGAAGAGCATCTCGGCAAGCGAGATATCAGCATTTCAAGCGAGACAGATCGCCTCGTTTGAAGACGAAACGTTAACCCGTGACTTGACACGACTCTGGGGAGACTTGCGAGTAAGTGCTGCTGAGAAGCGTGACCAGATCGACGCCTATCGTGAAAAGCTATCGCCCGAAGTTTTATCGCAAGCCGATCTGACGGCAGGTCGCGTATTGTTTCAGAAAACGTGCGCTAGTTGCCATGTCCTGTTCGGGCAAGGAACTCTGCTAGGACCGGACCTGACCGGCTCTAATCGTAAGAATCTTGACTACCTACTTGAGAATGTCATTGATCCAAGCGCGAGCGTTGGTGCCGATTTCCGCACCGTCCTGATAGCAATGGAAGATGGTCGCGTCCTCAACGGGGTCATTAGCCAGATGAATGAGCGGACGATCACCCTGCAATCTCCACAAGAGACGATCACGATTGACCGACAAGAACTCGAAGAGATGAAAACGAGCCAAGTCTCGCTGATGCCGGAAGGGCAATTGCAAAAACTGAACGATAACGAGACCCGTGACCTGATTGCCTACCTCATGTCAGGCGTTCAGGCTCCTTTGCCACCGGACTAGCGAGAATCGGATTTTGCTGAAGAAGATAGAAGTCGACTTGCACGGGAAACACCTATTCCCCTTATCTGACGTTTATCGCGTCTTACCTTTGGTCGACGGTTTGACCTGCCACCGTCCGTCCGGCAGAATGCAGACAGTTGGTCGCGATCTTGTTCCCTCTTCCCGCGGAAGCCTTCCCATGCCGCCACTTCGCCTGCTTTCCCTGTTCGCCCTCGCTATTATTCTCCCCGCTGCAAACATCGCCTTATCCGCGGATCTCACTGATTGGCCAAAATGGCGGGGGCTAAACGATACGGGAAGCTCCCCGCTGGTTGGTTTGCCAATCGAGTGGAATGTCGAGAAGGTACTGTGGTAAACAGAGCTTTCCGGGAAAGGATGTTCGACTCCGATCGTTTGGCAAAACAAGATTTATGTCACCGCCCCGATCGACGGCAAAGACGCGCTGATTGCTCTGGATGCCAACGGCAAGCCGTTATGGAATGTTCAGTTCGGTAGCGAAAACCCCGGCAAGCATCGCAATGGCTCGGGTTGCAATGCTTCACCCGCCACGGACGGCGAGCATTTTTTCGTTTACTTCAAGAGCGGCACGCTGGCAGCAGTCGATCCCCAAGGAAAGGCCACCTGGAAAATCAATTTGGTCGAGCGTTACGGACCTGACACGCTGTTTTGGGATCACGGGACGTCGCCGGTGCTGACGCACGACTTTGTGGTCATGGCCCGGATGCACAAAGGCGAATCGTGGCTGGCAGCGTTTGACAAAGCCACGGGCGATTTGGCCTGGAAAGTCCCTCGCAACTACGAAACTCCGGTGGAATGCGATCACGGGTATTCCACTCCTGTCGTCATTGATTTTCAAGGTGAAGAGTCGCTTCTCACCTGGGGCGGCGAGCACCTCACGATCCACAACGCCAAAACGGGAAAACTCGTCTGGAGTTGCGGCGGCTTCAACCCCGAAGGCAATAAGCTTTGGCCCACGATCGCCACACCTGTCGTGGTGGGTGATGTCGCCGTGATCGCTTATGGTCGCAACGATCGAGGGATTCCTCGGCTTCATGGAGTGCGTCTCGATGGAGCCGGAGACGTCACTGCAACCAATCGCTTGTGGGACCGAGACGATATCGGCACGTTTGTTCCTTCGCCGGTCGTCTATCAAGGAAAGATCTATCTCGTGGGCGACAAAGGGAAAGTCACCTGTTTCGACCCCGCAACCGGCAAAACCATTTGGGAAGGCGCCTTTCCCAAACATCGGTCCCGCTACTACGGATCGCCGCTAATCGCTGGCGGCACCCTTTACGCCCCGCGGGAAGACGGCATCATCTTGGTCGCTGACATTCGCGATGGTTTCCAATTACTGGGCGAAAACGACATGGGTGAATCGGTGATCGCCTCGCCCGTGCCCGGTCCGGGTCGCCTTCTGATACGCGGCACGGAAACCCTTTTCTGCGTCGGGAAATAGCACACTCCGGTAACGGGACATTTATCACCAGCGATGAACGCCGTTGCACCTGGCTAGACTCCGAAGTATATCCTTAGGATGCTCGACGTTTTTGGTGCAAATGCGGTGATTCTTTCCGCGGCAGGGCTTATCAACGTGGTTCAGAATACCCCCCTCTTATCCCGGCAGCGGCGATTGCTATAGCTTGAATCAACGCATTCGCTTTTGCTAAGCTTTACTTTAAATACCTCGTTCAACCCTCCTCAATCGGATCGCACTTCAATCGTTTAATGAAGGTACGTTCCGGTTCTCAGCGACTGTGGAATTTATGCTGCGTTCTAGCTTCAATCGATCTTTCGTTTGGCCACTTCTGCTCATTCTTCTTGCATGTCCTCTGGCTGCGGAACAAGCGAAAGACCCGGCAAACAACCAAGACGAGCCCTCGAACGAAATCGACAATATTCTTGAGGGGCACTCACTGCACGGTGACGTGTTCAATGAGGGGCCTCGTCAGAAGGCTTATCTTATGGGCGGGACAGGTCGGGTCCGGTTTCCGATTAGCACGGAAGATCCCGACGTGCAAAAGTTCTTCGACCAAGGCCTGGGCCAGTTGTACGGGTTCTGGTATCTCGAGGCCGAACGTTCCTTTCGACACGCGGCATCGCTCGATCCCGACTGCGCAATGGCATACTGGGGAGCGGCGATGGCAAATCGCCGAAACGCGGATCGTGCGAAAGGCTTTATCGAAGAAGCGATCGCTCGCAGAGGCAACGCCGATGAGCGCGAAGGGATGTACATCGAAGCTCTTGCAGCCTACGTCAAATTCGACAGCAAAGAAAAAGATAAGAGGAACGATGCCTTCACGAAATCCCTTGAGAACATTCTCCTAGATTATCCCAATGACTTGGAAGCGAAGGCCTTGCTGGCATTGCACTTGTGGGAATCGAAGTCGTCAAGCACGAGTTATATCGCTGCCAATGCCCTGCTTGAGGACATATTTGAAGTCGAGCCCATGCACTCCGCGCATCACTTCCGTATCCACCTTTGGGACAAACGGCATCCAGAGATGGCCCTCGATTCGGCAGCCCTCTGTGGTCCGTCCGCACCGAGCATCGCTCACATGTGGCACATGCCTGGCCACATCTACTCCCGGTTGAATCGTTATCAAGATGCAGTTTGGCAGCAAGAGGCTTCGGCGAGGGTCGACCACGCCAATATGATGCGTGATCAGGTCATGCCAGATGAAATTCACAATTTCGCCCATAACAACGAGTGGCTCATTCGGAACCTGATTCATGTTGGACGGGTTCACGATGCAGTTGATTTGGCCAAGAACATGATCGAACTGCCGCGTCATCCTCGATACAACACATCTGCCAAGAAAGGGAGCACGAGCTACGGAAGAAGCCGATTGTTTCAAGTTCTCCGTACCTATGAGCTTTGGGATGATCTGATCGACTTGGCAAATACCTCCTACCTAGAGCCTACCGATGACGAGAGTGAACAAATCAAACGTCTTCGGTATCTCGGCTTGGCGCATTTTCAAACAGGAAACACGGAAGCCGGCAAGGCTCAAATAGCGCAACTCGAGCTTCGCTTAGAAACGCTAAAGGCCGAGGCAGATTCCGTTACGGAAAGTCCAAGTGAAGACACCGATCAAGAAGATGCCAAAAAATTGGCAGAAAAGGCTCGCAAGGAACTTAAGTCGAAAACCAAAAAGCTCGAAATAACCATCAAAGCTCTTAAAGGGCATGAGGCGATCGCGAATCAGGATTTCCAGAAGGGCTATGAACTTCTCAAAGATACCAGCGACGTCGATTCGGTCTATCTTGCTAGAGTTCAATGGCAGACCGGTGACCATGACCAGGCGATAAAAGCCTTGCAGAAGATTGTAGATTCCAGCAAGAACGAAGTTTATCCGCTTGCCGTACTCGCTGAGATTTTGTGGTTGTCCGGAAAAAAGAGCGAATGTAAGTCCGTGTTTGACGAATTGCGACAGTTCTCTGCCCAGATCGATCTTGATATTCCGGTATTTGCTCGCTTGACCTCCATCGCTGAAGAACTCGGCTTTAAAGTCGATTGGCGGATTCGTCGGCTCGCTGCGGATGACGTCGGAGACCGGCCGCCCCTTGATTCCCTAGGTCCATTGCACTGGCATCCTTCTGCTGCTCCTAACTGGGAGTTAAATGATGTTGAAGGCAACCGGCACTCATCAGCTGATTTTATGGGAAAGCCATATGTAGGCATCTTCTACCTCGGCTCCGGATGTCTTCATTGTGCTGAGCAGTTGCAAGCCTTTGCGCCGCGGATCACGGAATTCGAGGAAGCAGGCCTCGGGATGATCGCGATCAGCACCGACGATTCAAAAACGTTAAAGCAATCGATCGACAACTACGATGAAGTCGGGCTCCCGATTCCACTCGTGTCTGACGACTCGCTGAATGTATTCAAAGCGTTTCGGGTTTACGACGACTTTGAGGATCAGCCTCTCCATGGGACTTTTATCATTGACGGCAATGGGAAGGTTCGTTGGCAGGACATCAGCTACGAACCGTTCATGGACCCTAGTTTCGTGCTGGCAGAAGCGAAAAGACTTCTATCACAAGATTCCGATCCAAGGTCGAAATAACATCGTGTTCTTCGCTCTCCCCATGCTGAACTCGAACCTTTGGTTGGGGTCTTAGCGGATAGTCCATGCATGTGCCCCATGACGAACCGTCCAGGGAAAGCAACTGGTACTAAGAACATGGGTCGAGCAGTTTCACTCAAGCCCCAGTTCACGTCTGCCTCACTCTACCGACCCCAACACCCTATTAACCCGGAGGTAGTGTCTCTGGCAGATTGGTGAGACAAACGCGAAAATGAGCGATTGAGGGCTCTCGTTGAGAACGGCCGGGTTATGCCTCTCTGAGACAGAGAAAACCAAGAGGAGAAACCGCGTTTTCGCAAACCCTTGCGTGATCATGGGATAAATCGCCACACTTCTATCCCAGCTTAAGCGAAGCCACGAAAAAACCCTGGTTGAGCTTTATTCGCTAAACCAGGGTTTAAGTGGCGGGGGCCGGATTTGAACCGACGACCTCGAGGTTATGAGCCTCGCGAGCTACCTAGCTGCTCCACCCCGCGACAATGAGTACAAACAAGTGTTTACCTCGTTTGTGAGATGTTGAATTCTAGGGAATGAACACTCTTTGTCCAAGGGGGCCATCGGGGTTTTCTGCTTGTTTTGAACTGGTAGGCTATTCTCGCGTCAATTTTCCCCCGGAATTCCTGGCACAATCGTTATATTCACCGAATACGAGCGTGTCCTAAGTTCAGGAAAGGGATATCATTCTTTGGCGCGGGGATGATTGGCACCTAAATTCTCCTAAGCGCTACCATTGCAAGGGATTGCGGCAATTTACACGGAGTAGAGAATTACGTGACCGGAGACGAGAACACTTCGCAGGAACCCAGCAACTCTGGCGAAGATAAGAATCCGAGCGACTCAGGCTCAAAGAAGGCTCCCATTTCCTTCGGTGGTGCTCCTTCCAGCGCCGATGCCTGGAATGTTGTTCCTACTTCTTCGGTACCGGTCAGTAATCCTAACGCTCAACCACTTAAGACCCCGGCCCCCAAGCAGACCAAGAAGGTCCCGCTGTCTCCTCAGGCCCCTCCCTCCCCTGCACCTAAGTCTGAAGCTCAATCGCAGCCGGCAGAAACGCCTTCCGATCCCCCTTCATCCGATAAACGGCAACCAGCAGCAGGCGATCCGGCTACTACCCAAGCGAAAAAGGCGCAGCAGAAGCCCAAGCCGCAATCGAAACCTGCGTCGCGAGAAACGCCTCCGGCTTCCAAGCCAACGAAACCTGTCGAGGCTAAGGCCGCTACCCAATCACCAACCAAGCCGCAGTCGAAGCAGCAAGCACCGCAGCCCTCTCCTCAAGAGCCCTCTCCTCAAGAGCCCTCTCCTCAAGAGCCCACTCCCCAGAAGCCGAGCACCAAAGGACGCAAGCTTCCTAAGATTCCGATCGTTAAAAAACGTGCGGCCGCGGCCCCGTTGGTCGAACCAGAGACGCCGGAGGACGTGCCGCTGATCGACAAGATTCGCGGGCTCGCACTCCACGAGACCCCGGCCTGGGCTGTAAGCCTGGTCATTCACTTTGCCATTGTCATCTTGCTGGCTCTTTTTACCGTTGCGTCGTACCAACAGGACGTTCACACGGTCGATGCGACCTATTCCGAGGAATTGGGAGAACAGCTTGAACACGACATCCTTGTGCTTGATACAGAAGAATTTGAAGTCGATGCTAATTCTGGGGCGCTTGAAACGCTGATCGATACGCAAGAGATGCCGCTACCGAGATCGCTCATGAATGTCGATCTGATCGGCAGCGAAGCCGCCAAGTTGGCCGAGCAAGATACGCCAGGCGTCGACCTGAAAGCGCGGGGCGACGGGGCCACGCGGCGGGTCCTGCTGAAAGCCTATGGTGGCAACGCAACCACCGAGCAAGCGGTTGCCGATGCACTCGATTGGCTGAAACGCAATCAGTTGAGGGACGGTTCTTGGAGTTTGAAAGGCGACTACCCCGACGGCTCAAGTATCGAGAACAAAGTTTCGGCAACGGCCATGGCGCTGCTCGCCTTCCAAGGTGCCGGCCACACCGATCGCGCCGGCACCCACGCAGCAACGGTCGAAAAAGGCTGGCGATACCTCTTGCGACAACTCGATGCCGACGGGAGCTTTCTCCAAGGGGGATCGATTCCGAACCAGCATCGCCCTTATACGCAAGCGCAAGCGACAATCGCCCTGTGCGAACTCTACGCAATGACCGGCGATCCCAAGCTAAAACCCAAAGCCCAGGCAGCCATCGACTATTCTCTAGCCTGGCAGGCACCCGAAGGTGGCTGGCGTTATACGCCGGCGATTGAGTCCGACCTTTCGGTCACTGGTTGGTTTCTCATGGCGCTGCAAAGCGCTCGGATGGGGAAGCTCAATGTGCCTGAGCAATCGTTGGCCGACGTCGATCGATTTTTAGAAACCGTTTCGTCGACGCCTCTTGAGGGTCAGGACTTCCAGATCGGTAGTCGCTACCAATATCGTGACTCCCGGGCTGAAAAGGCAACGCCCACAATGACAGCCGAGGGCCTGCTCTGCCGACAATATTTAGGCTGGAACCAAGATGACCCACGGCTTATTGAAGGGATGGACTATCTTCTGGAAAATCCCATCCGGTGGGAAGCGCCGAACGTCTATTACTGGTACTACGCCACGCAGGTAGCTCATCATATGGAAGGAGATGCCTGGCGAAACTGGAACCAAGAGATGCGTCAGACGATTCCAGTGAATCAGGTAAAACGCGGCCGAGAAAAAGGGAGCTGGGACCCTGCCCGTGATGACAACGGCGTGAAGGCCGGCCGTCTGTTTATGACCTGCCTGTGCACGTACATGCTGGAAGTCTATTACCGGCATCTGCCGATCTACAGCAAACACCATTTCACTGGTGGATAACTTTCCGATTCTCTGAAGCAAGAAACAAAAAACGCCCTTGCTTCCACTGCGCCAGCTAAGTGAAAACAAGGGCATCCAAGTTTTGATCCACCGATTACTTACGCAGAATCACCCAGACAGCGTGAATAATACCGGGGATGTAACCAAACAGCGTCAGCAGAATATTCAGCCAGAAGTGAAGTCCTAGCCCCACTTCAAAGAAGACGCCGACAGGGGGAAGAATGATGGCCAACAAAATTCTAAGAACGTCAGCCGTTCCTTCATTTTTCGTAACAGCGGTCATTGGTAATTTTCCTTCGTAACAAGGGCAAGTTCAAAGTAATTAGGCGAGGGGCATTTAAGTCCCCAGCTTCAGGATGCTCGGCGATGTGCGTCTCGGATGGCTCGCACCCGCTCGTGGGCCGCACGAACACCACTGTACTGACGATGAAGAATATCGCTGACGGCCGAGCCAGGCTCACGTTTCAGGACTTCTTCGTATTTCTGTTGAATGTTTTCTTCTGCGCTTTCCGCCTCGCTAAGCATCGTGGCGGTGCCAGCTCCGAGTGCCGAGCGAAGGCCAATCACGAAGCGGTGATAGGTCCCAACGACGCTAACGGTGTCGTCAGGCTTCTCGCGGTTGAAGTTCATCAGCGACTCCAACTCGGCGACATTTCGGTTTCGCTCGCTGGCAAGTTCACGAAACATGATCGCCACAGAGGCATTCGCCGTGGCATCGGCTAATTCCTGGAAAGTATCGCGGCTGTCGACGTTAATCTTGAACAGCTCTTGCACGGATGCGAGCGTTTCCGGGTTCAATTTTGTTTTGGTTTCGAGTGTCATGTCCTGCTCCTCTTCCACACCGAGGTTTCGGCGATTCGCCAATCAGTGATCCTTCTTGGACAATCCGAGAAGTAGTTAACTCAACTGCAATCATCATGCCAGTTCGCAAATACGGCCTGGTTTGCCCCCTACAAAAAGAAAAGTTGATCGTGCGGCGAACGCATTGGTCGTCTGAGGGCAAACAAGCTAGGGCCACGAGAAAGGGGCATCGACCAGTGATCGATACCCCTTCGTTTCTTATTTTGCGATCGCCAACTGTTTGGGATCGGATCGGACCATCAACTGTCGCTTTATTACGAAGCGTCGTTCTCAGGCTCAACCGGTTGCGGACGTGTTTCTTCAGGAACCGGAGTGATCGTTTCCTGGTCGTTATCGGTTGTTAAATTGTCGGATGCTTCTTCACTGGCTTGTTCCACCGAATCTGCAGAATCCTGGATGAACTTTTCAGTCGCTTTGACCGCTTCGTCGGTGTCTTTCTTCAATTCCGTCTTGTTGATCTCGATCGTGCTTCTGTCAGGAGAATCACTCATCGTGACCCACCCGAAAGCCAGTCCCAGACCAGCGAATATCAAAACGAGTACGGCAATGGTTGCCAGAATACCGGCGAGAGCGCCACCATTTCTACGATTGATCATCATTTCGTTCCCTAAGTGATTGGTTGATTGCACGCGACCAGTTCGAGGCATTGCTAAATCGAACACGATCAAAAGCGTGGTTTAAGAACGAAATGCAGGTTGCATGCCAAGAGGGCAAATTGAATCGGATTGGGTCTTTCGCCCTGTCTATAGACGCCCGAACCACTTTATAGAGGTGATTCGAGTCAAGCTGATTCCATTTCGATCAAGCTTGCTCATCTTCCTGCGTTTTCCTGCCCCCATAGCGATATCAAGACAAAGGATGGCCGAAATACTGAGCCGTTATGCCGGTTGTGGCACGACTTTTGCGGTTAGATTGTTTACCTATTCAGCTTAGCACCTACATCGCAGGAGATACTAAAATGGGTCTGCTAGAGATTATCCTACTGATTGTTTTGATCATGATTTTAATGGGAGCCGTTCCGGCATGGCCGCATAGTCGAAACTGGGGTTACGGACCGAGTGGCGGTATCGCTACGATCCTGGTCATTGTGCTTATTCTCATCTTACTGTTCTGATCCGAAGCATCTTAGGACCAACCTTCCCCACAACATCGCTTGAACGGGACATGGTTTCAAAAGCCAATGGAAATGGTAAGGTCATGCGATCCAAAATGTACTATCAGTAACGGTACAACTCCTTAGCCTGAGAGATCCGCAAGGATCTTGATGGCTCGAGTTAGACACTAAAAGAGTTAGGTCATAAACCCCGATGTCGTTACATCCGCCCACCGGAAGAATTTGGGACGAACGGCTGAGGTCTATTCTTGACGCATCTCCGGATGCCATCATTGCCATCGACGACGCCGGGGCAATCGTGGATTGGAATACCAGGGCAAACAAGACATTTCTTTGGCCGAGTCAAGTTTCTCGACTGCGGCTAACCGATCTATTCAAAACAGAAGCCCTGCATGAGATCGTTTCTACCATCCGCGCACTGACCGATACGGACCGTAGTGGTCAGCGTCTCGAACTGGTCGCACGCAGATCGGATGGCAATCTATTGCCTGTCGAACTCTCGATCAGCCGCGTTACGATTGCCGACAAGACGTATTTCAATGCGTTCGTGCGAGATATCACGGAATGGCGGCGAGAAGAGGAAATCAACAGCAAGAAGCTGCTCGAGGCCGAACTGTTAACCCAAGCGACCTCGCATGCTGCCACCGCCGAGACTTTCGCAGAATCACTGCAAAGACTCTTAGATCTTATCTGTACGCAGATTGAGTGGCCCTTTGGTCATGTCTGGATGCCTTACGATTCGGGGCTGATGCTTTCTTCGTCTCACATCTGGCATCGAGAAACGGGCCTCGATATTTCGGACTTCGTGAACAAGACTCAAGCCACCATTTTTCGATATGGCGAAGGCCTACCAGGAACCATTTGGAAACGCCGTGAACCTGTCTGGATGGAAGAATCCGAAATCACGGCGATGATCCGTATGAGAAGCTATGACGGCATTCCTATTCGCAGTGCATTTGGATTTCCCGTGATCGCCGATGGCGATGTCGTTACGATTCTCGAGTTCTTCCATACCGATAAGGTCGAACAAGATCAGGCGCTACTCGACATAGTCCGTCGTGTGGGTGTCGAGATGGGCAAAGTCGCTCAGTCGCGACGGTTTGAACAGCAGCGCGCGAGGCTGGCCGCCATTGTCGATTCCTCGTACGACGCCATTATCGGCAAGTCGCTCGATGGCCGGATTACCAGTTGGAATTACGGCGCGGAACTTGTCTATGGGTATTCCGTCGAAGAAGCGGTCGGGCAAATGTCTGATCTGATTCTTCCCGAGTACCAAGAGAACGAAGAGCCTGAGATCTTAGAAGCTATTTCTCTAGGGCGACGCCTGGAAGAGTTTGAAACGGTTCGCGTCCGGAAGGATGGTCGTAAAATCCCGGTTAGTGTCACCATGTCTCCCGTGGTCGACACCAAAGGACAAGTCGTTGGTTCGTCGACGATTGAACGCGACATTACTGAGCGCCGCCGTGCTGAAGAGGAACTACAACGTGCCCGAGACTCGGCCATTCGTGCCAGTCGTACGCGGGCCGAGTTCCTGGCCAATGTGAGCCACGAACTTCGTACGCCGATGAATGCCATCATAGGGATGACCTCGATGGCTTTGGAAGAAGAACTCACGCCGCAGCTGCACGATTATTTAACGACTGCGAACGATTCGGCGTATTCCCTGTTGACGTTGTTAAATGACATTCTCGATTTCTCGAAATTGGAATCGGGGAAATTTTCGATCATCAAAGAGAATTTCAACCTGGCCGACGTCGTCGAGGAATCGATCAAAACCCTCTCTAGTCAGGCCTTTGCCAAAGGCTTGGAACTGGTCTGTCGCATTCCGCGTGATCTTCCCCGAGAGGTCATCGGCGACGGCATCCGGCTGCGGCAGATACTCACCAATCTTGTCAGCAATGCCATCAAGTTCACCGAACAAGGCGAAATCGTTGTCGCTGTCGAAGTCGTTCGTATCTGGCCCGACGAAGCACGATTTCGCTTCACGGTTCGAGATACGGGAATTGGCATCCCGGTGGAAGAACAACAGCGAATTCTCGAGCCATTCACCCAGGTCGATTCCTCGTCGACCCGTATCCATGGTGGTACCGGTCTGGGCTTGGCGATTAGCTCGGAACTGCTGCGGATGATGGGGGGCCGGCTTTCGCTGCAGAGCGAAGTGGGACAAGGAAGCCTTTTTTCGTTCCGGCTTTCCTTCGATCTGCCAGTCAGCCAAAGCATGGACACAATCCATTCGCTGCCGTTCGATAAGCTTCGAGACCTGCCGGTGCTGGTCGTCGACGACAACGCCACCAACCGAAAGATCATTGCCGAAACGTTAACCACCTGGGGCATGAAACCGCTCACCGCCAACGACGCGCAGCAAGCGATGGGCATCTTGCGACAAAACCTGGAAAACGACATGTCGTTTCCCCTGATCATCGTCGATGCACTCATGCCAGGAATGGACGGCTACGAGCTTTCCCGGGAAGTCCGAAAGCTACGCCCCGATTCCGAATCCCCTGTCATCTTGATGGTCTCTTCGGCGGATCGTAGAGAGTTCAAAGAGAACGAAGCTTCTACCGAGATTGCCGCTTACATTCAAAAGCCAGTCACCCAAACCGAGCTCATTCGCTCGATCCTGCGGGCCATGCGGCTCACAACGCAGCAACCGGTTGATTCTAAACCCGCCCCTGGTACGCAGAAGCCACTCGCTTCCCTGTCGGTGCTTCTGGCCGAAGACACCCCGGCCAATCAAAAGGTCGTGACGACGATGCTCAAGAAGCGAGGACACAGTGTGACCGTCGCTCAGAATGGGCGAGAGGCTGTCGAGCTGTTTAAGAAGCAGCCGTTCGACGTCGTCCTGATGGACGTTCAAATGCCGATCTTAGATGGGTTTCAGGCAACCAGCGTAATCCGAGCCCTCGAACGCGGTTCGGATATCACGACTCCGATCATCGCCATGACCGCCCACGCCATGCGTGGAGACCGCGAGAAGTGCCTGGAGGCTGGAATGGACGCCTACGTTGCCAAGCCGCTCGATGTGAAACAATTGCTAGGCTTGGTCGAAAGCGTGGCCGAAGATCGCTCCGCTGCCTCTACCAACGGACATGCGGCGCCACAGGATGAAAGTTTCGGTTCCAATTCAACTCCGATCGTCGACTACGCCGGGGCCATGAAGCGGCTAGGAGACGATGCCGAGTTATTCCGGGAATTCATCGTCTACTACGACGAAGATGCCAAGCAGCTTCTGCTAGAGATTGAAGAATCGATTCGGTCCGAGGCCACCGGCGATCTTCATCGCGCCGCTCATAATCTGAAGGGACTCGCCTCAAATCTCGGAGCCCAGCGGGTTGTTAACGCGGCGTACAGCCTAGAACGCATCGGCAAGAATGGCGAGATTCTGAAAGCTCGCGAAGCGCTCGGCCATCTTAAAAGCGAGATGGAGCGGTTAGATACGGCTCTGCAAAACTATCGCTCTTAGGCCATTTGGTTCAACCAAGACCATTCTGAGCCTGTTTTGGACCGTTCTCGACCACGCCAGGAAAGCATTTGGCTTCTAAAGTGGTCTTAATAAGGACTTAGCCCTTATTTCCGAGACTTTCTGACGCGAAAAACATCTTTGGCACGCAATCTGCAACTAGTGGTTGGCAGAACTAAGCCGGAACACGAGCAGCAAGCTCGCCGGCTTTCAAAGAATCAATCACTTATTCCAAATAAGGAAATGAGCCATGTTAAGTTGGGCCATTATGTTTCTCGTGATCGCACTGATTGCTGCCGTACTTGGTTTTGGTGGCGTTGCAGGTGCAGCCACAGGTATCGCGAAGATCCTGTTTTTCGTCTTCCTAGTCTTGTTCCTGATCAGTTTGGTCTCGGGTGCGATCCGTCGCCCCGTCTCCTAACCTACGACATGGGATGGGAGGGTTGGTTTTGCCAGCCCTCCCTATCCGTTTGTCGCCACTCATCCATGCGAGGAAATCACTCCAGATTCAACAACCACAACAGCTGCAGGAAGCAACCTCGTTGAAACTGGACTTTACTCGATTGAAAGCAAAGAGCAGACCATGGACGCCAACTCTGACAACCGAAACGCAACTCCGCCCATCGTGACCGAAGTCATTCAAGGCTTGCACGAATTTCAGATGGTGCTTGTAGATTCGGCTGGAAAAGTCAGTGACGCGGATGTAGCCAGTCGGCTCTTTACATTGGCCCAGCAGCATGGCGAAATGGAAAGACAGTTACGCCTGATGAGCTGCACTTCCGTTCAAGAAACACCTACTCAGCCATCTCCCTTCCTGAATCAAATCTATTCGCTAGGTGCACGTCTGCGGAAGTTTGGCGACTTCTCGCAATCTCAACTACTGCTCTGCGAAATCATCCAAACCGAAGACCGCATGATTCGTCGCTTCCGTGCTCTTATCGATCAAGTGACCGATATCAAATGGCGGCATCGCCTGGCGCGCCAGCTCGATCATTTACTTAACGTGCGTGAAAGCCTGAGCCGCTTCGGAAAACGCAAATCAAACCAAAACGCGTCGTTCAACATGGACGTTCGTTAGAGCTGGTTTTAAAACCGTTTTCCAGGACGAGGCGGTTAGATCAAACACAGATGCGCGGAGGTCGAAGCAGGCGAATCCACTAGATTCGTCGATGCAGGGCGACAAAGCAGCAATGTTTGAGATGGCAGTCGCAGCCGAAAAGAGGTTTGAAACAGGCTCTAGTCGTCTGAACTGATCACGTGGTCAATCGAAATGCTAAGTGATCGAATCTTGTTGCGTAAGCTCCCGCGGGTAATCCCCAGTCTTTCGGCTGCTTTGGACTGATTCCCTTCGGTCACCGTAAGCACACGCGTCAAAAGCTGACGTTCCATCCACTCCAATGCTTCGGCGTACATCTCCGTAGAGTCGGAGGTCTCTAAGGTGCGTAAGAACTTGCGGAAGTCAGAGCCTGAGTCTATCTCGGCAGGCGTCTCGGCCACCGGTGTTTTCGCTGTACCGTTTTCGTGCAGCTCGGTCGGAAAGAACTCGGGTACCAGCACGGGGCCCATCGCCATCAGCATGGCTTTTCGCAGTACCGCTTGCAGTTCGCGAATATTGCCAGGCCACGAGTAACTCAACAGCATTTCGACCGCGTCGTCCGAGATGCCGGAAACTTCCTTCTTAAGCGACTTGTTAAAACGTGACAGGAAGTGTTCCAGCAACAGCCGAATATCATCTTCCCGTTGACGCAGCGGAGGCAGATTAATCTGGAACGTGTTCAGCCGATGATAAAGATCGAGCCGGAACTCGCCATCTTCAATCATCTGTTCCAAGTCGCGATTGGTTGCCGAAATAATGCGGACGTCGGTTTCGATGGTTTCTGTGCCACCAACGCGTTCAAACTTCTGCTCTTGAAGCAAACGCAAGACCTTACTCTGGGTCGAGGGAGACATGTCCCCGATTTCGTCCAGGAAGATCGTACCTCCGTTGCATTGCTCGAACTTGCCGATGTGGCGCCGATCGGCACCGGTGAACGCCCCTTTTTCGTGACCGAACAATTCGCTTTCGAGCAAGGTATCCGACAGCGCCGCACAGTTGATCGCCATGAAGCATTCATTGCGGCGACCGCTGTGGTGATAAATGGCCCGGGCAATCAGCTCTTTACCTGTCCCACTTTCACCCAGAATCAGTACGGCCACATCTTGGGGTGCCACGCGACCGATCTTCTTGTAAACGTCTAACATTCCCTGGCTGCGGCCAACCAGCAAATCCCCCTTCTCAGAGGACGTCGACGCTTCTTGCATATGCACGGGCGATTGCATTAAGCGCCGCGTGTCGAAGGCCCGCTCGACCAGGTCTTGAACATCTTGTTTGTTCAGCGGCTTGAGCAGGTAATCGTAGGCCCCACGCGACATGGCCTGAATGGCCGTATCGCTGTCGTTCATGGCGGTAATAAAGATGATCGGCAGCTTCGGATCAAGATGCCGAATCTGGGTCGCTAGTTCCAAGCCATTCGCTTCATGCAGCATGATGTCCAGCAGAAGCGCATCGGGGGCCTCGTTCCGAATCGAATCGAGACCATCTTCGGCCGTGCCGCAAGAGATCACGGCCACGTCCATTTCCTCGAACGTTTTTTCGACCAAACGATGGACCGTTCGGTCGTCATCGATCACTAGCAATTTTGGCATTAACGGGCTCCTGGCCTGGGCTTTGCCTAAATGTAGTCAAAAGGTCTCTGGTTCAAATAACACGCCTAATTATTAGAGCGATCAAACCATGACCCTTCAAGCACTTAGGTATAACTTGGATGCTCATCATGTCCGAGGGGAAGGGTCGCTAAACTACCTTTACGAACTATCAGCGTTCAGCCCATCCCCGATCTGGGCCATGTCCCCGAAAACATCATAAAATCGGTCTTAATACATGAGTTACGAAAGGATCTTCGTATCATGAGACACCATCTTACTGCATGAAGATCATATCGCAGATATCTGCGGGTATCCACGTCCCCCCACATAATTCCAACCCGCTTGGCACGAAATTTTCACCTCAAAGAGGTTGTTTTAAAGTTGCACCCGAGATATCGGCCAACGGAATCCCAACAACCAGGAGAAATGGAAACCCATGGAATTCAAACGACACGTTCTCGCCGAAGAGAAAGCCAAGCCAACTGCCGAAGAATTGCAAAAGAATTTGATCTCTTTGATCGATCTTTCTCTCGTCCTCAAACAAGCCCATTGGAACGTCGTGGGAAAAAACTTCCGTGCGGTTCATCTGCAGTTAGACGAAATCCTTGTGACAACTCGCCAAGGGACCGACGATGTCGCTGAACGGATGGTGATGCTCGGCTTTTCGCCTGATGGACGCTCGGAAACAGTTGCCAAGAAGACACCGCTGTCGTCCTACGCAACCGGCTTCGTCGGTATTGATAACACCATTCAGGCAATCGCCGACGCCTTGGCTACCTCGATTGGTGAGCTTCGCAAATCGATCGAAACGCTCGACGACCTCGATCTGATCAGCCAAGACATCCTGATTGCCATCTCCAGCGAATTGGAGAAACACCTTTGGATGGTTCAGGCTCAAGAGGAATAACCCCCCTCTCCCCGCTACAAGCCATAGCCTCGGGCACGCCGACGTCGATAGTCCCCCTCGCACGCGTCGGCGTGCTTTTTTTCTTGAGGTCGCCCCAGACAGTGGCCGCTGCAGGGGCTGTGCTTCTATCAAGCAGCATTGTTGATCGAACGACGGGTACGGCCCTTATAATCTTCCCCGAATCTGCGAATTCTTCCTAATTGGACTTGCCTCTTTCGGTGGGGTGGGTCCAAACTTCAACCTATGCTAGAACTCACGCAATTCCCCTCTTCGACCAAGCAACCAGGAATCTGGCAATGTTTAACAAGGGTGACAAGCCGATCCCCGGTTATCGGCTAGAACGTTTTCTGGGCCGCGGACAATTTGGCGAAGTCTGGGCAGCCGATGGCCCAGGCGGAACGCTGGTCGCCCTGAAGTTCATTGCGCTGCAGCAAAAAACGGGCATTCGCGAGTTAAAATCAGTACAAGCCGTTAAACGGATCAAGCACGCCAATCTTTGCAGCGTGAATGCCATGTGGCTGTTGGGCTACGATGGCGAAGTTCTCGACGATCACGAGATCGATCTGCTGATCCGCAATCAAGCTAAAGAACAACAAGCCGCATCGCAAACGCTGGCCATCGAGCAGACTCAAACGCTTAACAATCCGCAGTACCTGGTTGTCAGCATGACGCTGGCCGAAGGCAGCCTCGACGAACGCCTGAAAAGTTACGGCCAAGGCGGCATCCCGCGCGAAGAGCTGCTCGACTACATGCTTCAAACGGCCCGCGGAATCGATTACCTCAACTCACCAGTCCACGATGTCGGCGGCGAAAAGGTCGGGATTCAGCATCGCGACATCAAACCAGCGAACCTGCTATTCGCAGGCGACTCGGTCCTGGTTGGCGATTTCGGCGTGGCAGCCGCCTTTGGTGAATACGACACCGAAGCGACCAGCGTCGTGGGCAGCCTGTGCTACATGTCGCCTGAGTCGATCAAACGCATCCCCTCTTCCAGTTCCGATCAGTACGCGTTGGCGATTACGTACTATCAACTGCGAACTGGCACGCTTCCCTTTGAACCGACCGTTTCGTTTGCTGAACTGGTCGACATTCACGTCCGCGGCAAGCTTCAGTTTCCCCTCGTATCCGATCACGAAAAAGCCGTCCTCAACAAAGCGACCGGCACCAATCCCAAGCAGCGTTACGCCAACTGCGTAGAGTTCGCCAAGGCACTTGCCCCGCCGGTTGAAGCGATGGACAGTGGACCCAAGTTCGCGGTCCCCTTCCCTGCCATCATTGCCGGCGGCGTTGCCGCTGTGGTGCTCGTCGGCGCGCTGCTCTGGGGAATTCTCGGAGGAGGTTTCGGTGGTACGTCCAATGCGAACACCGGTCCGCAGTTGGTGCCGCAGACGATTGTCTTCTCGCCAGAACAAGCCACCTACGATATTACAATCATCCCACAAGAGCCGCGTGAAGAGATCACCTCAAGCGGAAGTTCCTTCGCCAATGTCGACCTGCTTCCATCGGACAAGTTGCACATCACGGCTACCTCGCAAGATTCCTTCTATCAACCCATCGACGAGGAAATGTCGTTCGACGAGTTGGTTCGTACCGACTGGAAAGTAACGCTCAAGCCGGTCTCGGCAGAAGCGATGCTCAAGCAGATTACGGCCTTGGCCGCACAGGGAAACTGGGAACAGGCTACCACACGCTTCGCCCAAGCTGCCGCGATGCACCCTGAGCTGAAAAACAAGCCGGCCCCCGAATCGGTAGAGCTTCGCGGCACGCCAGCGGTGGTCACTCATTCGCTCGCCCAGAATCGTTTGGCAACGGCCATCAGTACCGATGGTTCCAGCAAACTGGGAACCGTTTCGCTTGACGCCTCACTGGAAAGCCCAGCACACGTCGCGATCGATTCGCTTCCCTATCAAATTCATCTCCCTGCGAATACACCGTGGGCTGTCCTGATGCAGGATAGCGCCGCCTCGGTGATCTCGCTTGACAAGTCTGGCAAGCCTTACGAGATCAACCTCGGCAAACCGGGCGAAACGCTCTATCGGCAGGCAACCTCTTCGGCCATGTCCCCCAATGCCGAAGCCATCTTGGTCGGTCAGGACCACAAAATGGTAACTCTTCTCACCACCGGCGACGGAGAGCAACCGATCACCAAAACGGGCGAATCGACCTTTCCAACTCGCGTCGATGCCGTTGGGTTCACGCCTGACGGAAAGTTCTGTTTCGCCATGGGCATCGACGGTGACATACGACGCTGGCCGGTCAAAACGTTTGGCGACGCGGCGGCTCAAGACTTCCAGGTTTCCGATATCGACGAAGAAGTCTTGGCCATTCACCCTCTTTCCGAAAGCCGTCTGTTTGCCTTCACAGAAACGAAGCTGTTAGACATTCAGCTTTCCGACAGCGACACAACCGCGCAAGCCAAGCTGGTAACCGATCTGCGTTCCGGCCTCGTGGTCAGCCGCATGACTGCGGATCAAAAGCATCTGGTTTACAGCACCCAGGGAGAGTCGCAACCACTTTCTATCCTGGCGATCGAAACCGGGGAAGTCTTCAGCATTCGCCCGCCTGAGATCCAAGGCCTCGTCGAGGACTTCGACATTTCCGCGAACAGTCGTTGGTTAGTTTACGTCGACTCTCAAGGAGCCCTGTTCGCCATCGACCTATCCCAACAACCGATGCTACCGCTACCCCTTCTGCCCCCACCAGGCGAACGCATTAAGTTCGTTCGCATCGCATCGAAAAGCATGGAGGTCGTCACCCTGGCAGAAGATGGCACAACCACCTGGTGGAACCTGGCCCAACTCCTCCTGGCAGCTCAAGCGAACACGAACTAACGTGTCGAACTAGCTAGGCGAACAAAATACGCCTCACGCATAACGAGCCACCCAATACGCTGCTCAACTTCACGTTCCCGACTTCTTTGAAAGCATCCCCTCGCAGATACTCACCAGGGGCTTACGCCGCCTGGCTACATTCGGCCGGGCCTCCGGCCCTTAAGATGAAAGGGCACCAAATTGTGCCGCAGTCCTACGCTCGACTCTACGTTCACATCATCTTCAGCACCAGGCAACGCAAACGCTGGATCCAGCGCGAATGGGCTCCCCGATTGTATGAATACTTCGCTGGCACCATCCGTAGACGCAACTCCGATTTAGTTCTCGCCGGAGGGGTGGAAGACCACGTTCATCTGCTCGTCTCGTTATCGCGGGAAGCATGCGTAGCCGATGTCGTTCGCGACGTAAAAGCCGCTTCGAGCAGTTGGGTTCACGAGAACATCCGCGAGGCGAGCCTATTTGCCTGGCAGAACGGGTACTCCGCGTTTTCGGTAAGCCATTCGGCCTTACCAGATGTCAAGAATTACATCGCCAATCAAGAAGATCACCATCAGACTTGGACCTTCCGCGAAAAACTAATCGCCTTCTTTGCAAGGCATGAAATCGAGTTCCAAGAAGAGTACTTGGATGCGTAACCTCGCTTGGCTAATCAAGCCCGCAGGAACGCATCAGGACCCTTAAACTCAAATCTCGCATAGCCCTATCAAGCCGCGACAGTCTCACCAAGCCGCGCGACATCTTAGGCCTGGAAGGCCGACCGAATATAGCCAGGCGGCGTAAGCCCCTGGCAGAAAATCGAGAATAGACGCAAGCCCTGGAAGGGCGATCGAATCTTGGCTATCGATTCTTCGGTCGCCCTTTCAGGGCTTAGTTTCTTATTGGACGCTTACCAGGGGCTTTCGCCCCTGGCTATTTTCGACCGGGCCTCCGGCCCTTAGGATGAAAGAGAATCCGATTGTGCCGCAGTCCTTTGCCTGACTTCACGTTCCCGCCTTCTTGGCAACTATTCCCTCGCAACGTTGATCTCGCTCGACTAGAAAGTTACCTCTTAGGCCTGGAAGGCCGACCGAATATAGCCAGGCGGCGAAAGCCCCTGGCAGAAAGTCGAGAATAAACACAAGCCCTGGAAGGGCGACCGAATCTTGGCTATCGGTTCTTCGGCCGCCCTTTCAGGGCTTAGTTTCTTATTGGACGTTTACCAGGGGCTTTCGCCCCTGGCTATATTCGGCCGGGCCTCCGGCCCTTAGGAGTGTAGCCAACGCGTGCGATAATCGGTCCGAACTATGCGACGTCTAATCCGACCTTTTCGCTCTGCCCGTTCGATGCATTACGTCTGTTGGGCCGCATGCGTCTCGATCGCATGCGGCCCAACGTACTAACTTACTGAACACCTATTCAACAGGTCATCATTTCGCAGTCAGCAAGAGGTCGCCTTCTTTTGGGAAGTAAGGCGTGCCTGTCTTGCCGTCGCCTGAATCCCAGCGCATGTACTTTTGAATGACGCGGGCCTCTTCTGACTCGGGCCAGAACGCTAAGATGTGAATCAGGTGCTTGCGGGCAAGCTGCGTATTGGGCTGGAAGTCGTCCGCATCGCTCGCTCCCCAATCGCCACACTGAACACCAGCCAGCATCCAATGGGCTCGCAAGGCCATCTTCAATAGCGAGGCTTCGCTGAACTGGGTGATCGACTGATAACGCCGCACGGCCGCTGGAAAGTCCTTTCGCACTAAGAGTGCATGATCGGCTTCAATCTCGGCTTGCAGTAGACGGTCGTTCAATTGACGGCGGCCATCGAACGCCTTGGTCAGGTAACCGATCGCATCTTGCATATCAGACTTCGCCTGGGTGGCCTGGCCTTGCTCTTCCCGAGTCTTAGCGAGGTTGTAGTTCGCGCTGGCCAATAGCGAGTAAGTGAATGCATTGGCATCCGCACTTTCGGTCATCGGTTTAAGGAGACCAATCGCCGATTCCAAATGCTCTGCCCGCTGCTGCGAATCGACCGAGATGTCGACCGACTTCTCGATCAAATCCATCGCCGAGAGTAAATCGCCTTGCTCTTTGGAATTCATCTGGCCGAGAATACCAGGCCAGAACTCGCGGAGGTCGGTTGCCTGCTCGCTGTTGACGGCTTTGGTCAGCAGCACCATCGGTCCCGTGGTCGGACGCGTCTCTGGGATCGCTTTCAAGTACGAAGCCATCAGCACGTCTTCCGATCCGCTGGCCGAAATCGCTGCAATCGGCTTGGCGGAATTCGCCACGTAAACTTGCGATTGCACGTCGAACAGATCACGGTTGGCTCGCAGATCACCCACAATCAAGATGTCGGCTTGCAGCCGTAAACATAGTGCCTGCGGCCATTGCGATGGATCGACCGGACCCGACTTCAGCCGCAGAAATTCGGATTCGATTTGACGACTGGAAACAGTCTTCACGCCAGGCAAACGCCCCAACGTGTAGCGAAGCTGCGAGGCAAATCGCACGCCTGGGTCTTCGTGATAAAACGTCATCGCATTCCAGGGAATGTGCGGCATGACAGCTACCCGCACCGAGGTCAGGTCACCAAACTGCTTTTCAGCTTCCTGCTTGGCTTGGCTGATATCGTCGTCGGTGATCGCCCCTACGAAGGTGAAATCGGCCCTGGGTCGCTTGGCCGCGCTGGCAACTTTCTCCTTGATCTGCGAAAACGAAAGATCCAACATCAAGCCGCCGGTCCGCGAGCTTAACTGGCCCATGAAATTGCGGGTTTTATCGACCGTCGCCGTGAACGCTTCTCGTTCTTCCGGGCGGCTTTCGCACAATAGCCCATGAATGTTGATGCCGCGTTGGTTCGCCACATTCACCAAGGCATCGGTCTCGTACCAGCGGCGAGATTGAGTCTTGGGTTCGTCAAACGAAGTATCGTAGGGAGGTGCATCGGTGATCAACATCAGCCACCGTGTCGCCTTTTCGTCTTCCGACCACGGCAAGTCTTGAATCGTCTTGAAGACAGCCAGATCGACCGCTTCCGGAAAATAAGGACGCCCCGACTGCGGCTGCAGCGAGTCGATCATCTTTTGGACCGCTGCGTCGTTGTCGGAGAACCCATTGGAAATACCCACCAGCGGTTTGTTCGTTTTTCCACTGTCGGCAAACGAGACGATGGCGACTTCCACCTTCGTTCCGCTGGCCCGCTTCAAATCGGCGATCACCTGAGGAACTTTCTCGCGAATGCCTGGCAGCTCTTGAGCCATGCTTTCGGTCGTATCGACAAGGAAGGCAATCTGGATGCTGGGCGTCTCAGGCCGAATTGCATCGAGAAAGCTGCCTTGAAAGATTCCCATGCTTTTGGCATCGGGTGCCGTTCGAACGTTGAAAATCGAATCGAGCGCCGAGGCGGCCGTAGGTTGGGTATCTTGCGCAAAAAGAGTGGAAACGGTTAGCGTGTTTCCAATTAGTACGCAACACAACAAACCAGCGAGCGTTAATCCCAAACGTCGAAGCCACTGCGGTTGAAGCACGTTTCGTTCCTTCTGCGATTGATTCGACGAAAATTCGCTGGCAAAAAATTCACCAGTCATTGTAAACTGCCTCACGTGGCCCTGGGAACGGCTTTTCCGAAAGTGCAACATGATACGACTCCTACGAACTTGGTTCTCTGTCTTAGTAGTGGTTATCGCTCCACTACCCCTGACGGTTGCCCAAGAAATGCTTCCACCTGAAAGTATTTTGCCTGGACAAGATGAGCCGCCTAAGTTCTCGCACGAGGGTTTGCCGGACGAATCCGTTGTCCCTGGCCTGCCCTTAAAGTCGACTGAATCGGAACAACCCGCTTCACCCGATCTCTCTCCCAGCGACCAAGCACCCCTGCCCGGCGAAGGTATTGTGCCTAATGTGGAAGTGGTGCAAGAGGTGGCCTTGCCGGAAGACCCACCGTGGCTGCGCCTCAATCTGGGTGGTCCCACGGCACCGGTTCAGACGCTCTGTTTTTCGCGCGATGGGACGCGATTGCTGGCCGCTGGCAACGACAAAATGGTGCATAGCTGGATCGCTGCCGCGCCCCAAGTGGGTATGCCGCAGCGCTGGATTTACGAAACACCAGTCCGCTGGCAAGTACAGCGAGCCACGCGTGGTGACATTCATGCGCTCGCGGCCATGCAAGAGAAGTTCGCGTTTGCTGGCATCGGCGCTTCGGCGCTCACCGGCGAAATCGTCTTAGCCGATCAAGGTCGCATGGCCTACGAGCGGACTCTCTTCGATGTCGAAAAAGGCCCCCGTTCTCAGATCCTTGACCTGACGGCCTTGCCGGAAGGTCTCTTCTCGCTCGATTCCGAAGGGAAGGTTCAATACTGGTCCGCCGATCCGGCCACCGGCAAGTGGTCGTTCGCGACCGGGGCCAATCCCAACGAGACGCTCAAGACCGACCCAGCCCAGCTTCGTTCCTGGCGACTGCGCGGCAGCCGCATGGCATCGAGCGGCGACGATACGTTGATCTTCCCGGTGCCGGTTCGCAGTGAACAAGGCATCCCGTTTTGGCGAATCGGACGCTGGAAAGCCAACGACGCCGACGCCACGCTTGTGGGTGCCGTTACCCAGGAATTCCCCGGCGGAATTGGTGCCATGGCTTGTAGCACCAACGGAAGCCGTTTGGCGGCCGCCGATATCAGCGACTCTGGCACGTTGGTACTAGCCGACCTGACCAATCCGCGTGGCACCACTTCGATTGCCACCGGAGCGAACGTGCGAAGCGTTTGCATGCCCAACAACGGTAGCCAGGTCGCCGCAGTCGTCGCGAAATCACCGCGTGGCCCGTTTGAAATTCGCCTGTGGAATTGGCCCCCCGACGGCCCGCCGCAAGCATCAGGCACGCTTCCCTTGGCGGCTACCGCGACCGACGCCGCATTTAGCCCCGATGGAAAGTTCCTGGCCGTCACGCAGGAAAGTGCCGTCGTGATGTACGACATGGCCAATCTTCAAACACCGGTGGTCCTGACTACGCCAATCATCACACCGGCAAAGGTTGCTTTCACATTAGACGCCGACTATCGCATCGTCATTGAGCCGCCTGCTACCGATGGCCAGCCGCAGACCGCCATTCAATTTGAAACGGCTATTGGGCGGTACTCGGTCGTGCAACCTCCCCCACCGACCATTCCCAGCAATCCGTGGCAAGGGACATGGTCACTAAAACAAAAAGCGGTCGATCGCGGTACCCGTTTGGTCTTCGAGATCTTCGAGGAAGATCGCCCCTACTGCGAAATTCCGCCGGCGATCTTGGGGAATTCGCGCATCACTTCCGTCTGCTGGTTAGCTCTCGAAGCAGAACGAAAAACGCCATCGCATGTTGTGATCGGCACAGTCGGCCGCAATCATGCCTACCTGCTCGATATCACCAACCCGCAAAAAGTAAGCGTCGTGCGCGAGTTCCGCGGACACTCGTCGGCCATAGGCAGCGTGGGGGTTTCGCTTGACGATCGTTACCTGGTGACCGGCAGCGACGATGGGCTGGTCAATATTTGGAAACTAACCGAGCAGCAACCTTCGTCACCGTCGCAAAACCATTGGGGGGCGAATTTCGAGATCGTCGACGACCAGGTCGTTGCTCGCAACGTGATTGCAGACGGACCTCTTTACTATCGCGGCGTTCGCTCAGGCGACGTCATCCAATCGCTGGCCCAGCGCGAGGACGCCGACCCGGAGGCTCCTTTCAACGAAAACCAACGCGACGAAAAAACGATTGATGCCGCCGAGGCGATCGTGCAAACCCTGGCAGCGACTACCGGCGACACGATGCTACGTTTCCAGATCGCACGTAACGGAGCCAAGCAGAAACCTTTTTACTTGCATCCGGCCTGGCAACCGCTGGCCTCGCTGGTAACGACAAGCGACCGTGAGTGGGCCTATTGGACTCCGTACGGGTACTACGACGCTTCGTTCAACGGCCACAAAATCTTCGGTTGGCAAATCAATCGCGGGATCGATCAGGCCCCCGACTTTTTCCTGGCAGCCGAACTAAAAGAGCAACTCGAAAAGCCCCGCGTGATGCAGCGACTTCTCGACGCCGGGAGCCTCTCTTCGGCCATGCAGGTAGCCAAAGCCACCGTTCCTTTCAACCTGCATAATCGCCTGGAAGCGTTGGCTTCGTTGCGTCCGCAGATCACTATCGATTCGCCGACCAGTGACCAGGCACTGACCGATTCTCAGGTATTGGTCGAAGCCACGATCCACATTCCCGCAGGTTCCGAATTGATTTCGTCGAAGGTCTTCGCCAATGGTGTCCCTGCGCTCGAGCAGTTGGATGAACAAGTAAGCGTGAATCAGGCCAACCATGGTCACCAACACAAGCTCCGGTGGCGCGTCGCTCTGCCGCCCGATCGACGCATTCGGCTAGACGTGATCGCGGCGACAACGGATGGAATCTCGGCCACCGAGTCGCTAACCATTGCCCAGCCTAAGTGGGAACGCTCGGCACCGCCGCGGCTGTTTGTCATTGCCGCTGGCATTAGCGAGTATGCCGATCAGCAGATCCCGCAGCTCGATTTCGCTGCTGAAAACGCCAAGGCTTTCACCAACACGCTCAAGCAACATGCCGCGCAGATGGAGGTCGAGACGATCGTGCTGACCGATGCGAATGTCACCCAGCCGCTTTGGAATGTGGCGGCCGATACCCTCTGGCAGCAACTGCAAAGCACGGCTCGTCCTCAGGATGTCGTGCTGTTTTTCCTGTCAGGGCACGGGATCCGTGATGTCGAATCGGAGCGGTATTTCTTTCTGACCAGCGACAGTCGCTTTACCGATGTGGCCGGTAGACGCTACGAACGTTGCATCTCTTCCGATGCGTTTCAGGCTTACTTCGCAGGGCTGCCGTGTCGGAAGATCGCAATTCTCGATACCTGCCATAGTGGTGCGATAGAGCCACTGCGTCAGGACGATTTGAAAGTCATGCTACGCAATCTGGAAGAAGACGTTATTCTGACCATTACCGCTAGCGAAGGGGACGAAGAAGCGTTTGAGGAACGCGATAAGCGTTTGGGACGTTTCACGGCTCGCCTGGTCGAAGGGCTCTCTGGCAGTGCCGATCAACGCGAGTACGCTGGCAACGGCGACGGCCAGGTCAGTTTGAACGAAGTGGCGCAGTACGTTCAGGCCACCGTCCCCAGAGATGCGGCGGCAGTCGGCCAATCGCAGCATCCGACGATCTTTCCCCGAGATCTGTTCCCGCTGGTCGATGTCCCCTTAACCGATAGCGAGACCAATTAAGTTGCTGAACCATTTCTACAAGTTTACCCGTTGCACCCCGGCACGATTGGTTCGCGCGGCCCGCGAACCCAGTATGCTCGCCGTGGGTCTCTGTGGGGAACGCACCTTGGGCCGGCTTCTTCGATTATCCGCCTGCAACCTCATCGACAGGGACTCACACTTATTTTTTCCATTTCACTGCCTGCAAGGGAGAATTACATGCCGTGTGATTGGAAGGCTACGCTTCGTCAGTTTGTTTTACTTATCGATCCTGTGTCGGAAGACTCAAACAATAGAAACCGAACCTTCGCGCCGCACTTTGCCGGAGCGATCTGCCGACAGAAACACGCCCCCAGCGCAACGCCACCCCCGTGGCTGAGCCGCCGAAATAAGTGCCCGGCGCAGCGTAAAGATTCACGCAGCGCGTGAAAAAGAGAGTTACGCTGTAAGGTGCCGAGTAGCGCCGACAGTTGCACCAGGAACAACGGTTACGTGTTGCCATATGCCTCTCTGGTCCCCTCGCCCCTGTACCCGCACAGAGAGGGGACATGAGAAGAGAGCCCTGTTCTGCCGTAGGGTGCTGAGCAGCGCAGCGAATCGCACCATGCACAACGTTGTCGCGTTGCCATGGGATGGAGGCCGTATTCGGTGCGATACGTTCCGCTTCGCGTCTCTGCTCACACCCTACCCTGCGTGAAGGGCCGCGTTGTTAGGGTGGACCGCGTTCTTTGGCTTGACGTGCCCGGTCACGTCTTCTGTTCTGGACGACCTTTTTCGCATGCCCACGAAGACGTGGGCATGGCACCCGGTGCTTTGTTGGCTGGGTGGTTGGGCGTTCTTTGTTGGAGGGCGTTTCGTGCGGGCGGTTGAGTTCACGCTCTAACGCGTCGATCTCTTCCTGCTTGGCGCATATTTCTCCCTGCAGTTGCAGGTTGAGCGCCTTCATCCGGTAGTAGGTCCACGCGAAGAACCGTTTCTCTTGGTAGGACAACGGTTCTTGGATTGGTTGTTTGCTGCGACGGATTTCCCGTTCGCGGTAACGATGGTGAAGCTGGCGCTCGCGTTTCGGTCGAGGCTCTAGTGGTGGAAGCTTAGGAGGTTGGCACTTCTTGGGCTTCTCAATCGTGGGCGGATCTTCCTTGGGGAATTCGTACGCTTCGATCTCGGGATCGATGGGTACTACCAACGGATCTGCCCGGTAGCTGGGACCTGCTTCGTCCATTACTCGCGTGAAGTGTTCTTCCTCGGTTACTTGCGGGGGTTCTTCTGGCTTACGCGTAATCGCCTCTTGGGCTTCTTGCCTTCGAATGATCGCGCTCAAGGTTGCCCCTTGCGGGCGGCCTAACGGATCGTTACCGTGCTCGGCCCGGTGCATGGGGTTCTCGAAGGGTGGCTCTTTCGGAGGCTCGTCGGCCAGTATCGCCAGCACTTCGCCGCAGCAGGGGCATAGGAGTCGGTTGCCATCGATCACGGCAACCTGCGAACCGTGCGCGGAGGCGCCCGGTTCGTGTTTTTCAGGTTTTTCGTGGTGATGGGACATAACGGTGCTCTTGTGTGGTGTTGGGTTTAGTTTAAGTAGGGCCCGCGTGTCGCGGGTCGCGAAGCGGGTACCAGGCGTCCGACCCGCGACACGCGGGCCCTACGGTTTGCTGCTTGTCTAGCAGCGAAACTGGGTACTGTTTTTCGTATGCCTAAAAAGAAAATAGGCATGGTGCCGGGGAAGCGTCCCCTGGGCATGATTTAGGTATATCAGCCTGGTGTAGCATATGTATAGTGCTCAAATCAAAATTTTTTCTAGATTCACGCGGGGCACTACGGATCATGGCTGGGGACGTTTACTCCTCGGCCTGATTCGGTTTGGCTGGGTGCTTTGCAAACTCGGGCTACGGGGACTCGCGGTTTTGCAGGCAGGCGACGACGATGCGGATCTCTTCGTACGTGACCTCTTCGCCCAGATGTTCGTAGATGGGGCGTAGGGCTCGTTGGCCGCACTCTTCGATGGCTGCTTCGATGCGTCGGGCCGTTTCGCCGGTTACCCAGGCCGTTGCATCTTCCAGCTTTTGTTCTCGGATGAACTGCTCTAGGTAGCCTTGCACGGTGGAGTTGGCTCGCTCGATGATCGCGGCCACTTCGTCTACCGTCTTTCCCTGGGCGAACAAGGTGAACGCGTCTTTAAGTTTCGGTGATTGATTCTTCGGAGGTTCACGCCGGGGGGCCACGATGACCTGCGTCTCGACCGTATCGACTTCCAGCCCTTGCTCTTGGCAATAAGCGGCGATGTGCTGCGTGAAAACGTCGCCATAGTCCTGGCACTTCTTATCTCCGACTCCTTTGATCAGACGAAAGCTTTCCATCGTCGAAGGACGGTGCCGCGCCATTTCGCGAAGCGAGCTGTCGCCGAAGACGATATAAGCCGGGATGCCAGCCTCTTCGGCCTTCTCTCTTCGTAGCGATCGGAGCGATTCAAACAGGTCGCGGTCGACCCCTTCCCAGTCGTCTGATTTTCGCTGCCGCTTGGGTCGCTCTTCTTTCTCGCCGTCAGGCTTGGTCAGCTTGGGCGTAATCTCGCCGCGTAAAAGTTGACGGCCACTTTCGGTCAGCTTCAAGACATTGAACTCGCCTGTTTTGGCCAGCATTCGTTGCCCGACAAGTTGTTCGATCCAGGTGCGTACCGCGCGGATGCTTTGATCTTGCAGCAGCCCGTAAGTGCTTAGCTGATCGTGTTCAAGTTCAAGAACCCGCTTATCGCGTGAACCGCACAGCACTTTGGCGTTGTGATCTGCCCCGAAGCGTTCGCCGGTGCGGGCAATGCACGAGAGGATCTTCTGCCCCAAAATCATGCCGTCTTCTACCAGGTCGACAGTTCCCAAGCAAACATCGCACGCTTCGCACTCCGGCTCTTGCAGGTCTTGGCCGAAGTAGCTGACGAGCATTTGATGGCGACATTCGGTGCCGATGCAGAAATGGTCGAGGGCTTCCAGGGAATGGAACGCGGCCTGTTGGGCAGAGTCCGGCAGGTCACCGAGCATTCGTTTCCAGGTCACCAGGTCGCCGCTGGAATAGAGCATGACGCACTCGGCTTCCAGCCCATCGCGCCCGGCCCGGCCGCTTTCCTGCTGATAGCTTTCCAGCGACTTCGGCATACCTGCGTGCACCACGTAGCGAACGTTCGATTTGTCGATGCCCATGCCGAAAGCGACCGTCGCAACCACAACGTCGACTCGTTCCTGAATGAAGTCTTCCTGATGTTTCTGACGCTCTTGGTCGCTAAGCCCTGCATGATAGGGCAAGGCCTTGATGCCGTTGTCGTTCAACTGCTGAGCGATCGATTCGACATCGGCCCGGCGAATGCAATAGACGATGCCCGACTCGTTGGCATGCCGCGAAACGACCTCTTGGATTTGGGCGAAACGATCTTTGCGACGTTGCACGCGGTAGACCAGATTCGGTCGATCAAACGAGCCGACCAACATTTCTGGTTCAATCAGCCCCAACTGCTGGGCGATGTCGCTTCGCACGCGTTCGGTTGCGGTGGCCGTGTAGGCGTGAACGCCGACGCCGGGGAAGCGATCTTTAAGCATCCGCATCATGCGATACTCAGGCCGGAAGTCGTGACCCCATTCGCTGATACAATGCGATTCGTCGATGGCGAAGAAAGAGACGTCGACGCCGCTGAGAAAGTCAAGCGTCCGATCGGAAAGTAGCCGCTCGGGGGCGAGATATAGTAGTCTTGTGGCACCACTTCGCACATCAGCGGCAATCGAACGACGTTCGGCCAGCGTGACGGTACTGTTGATGCAGGCCGCGCGGATGCCGCATGCCGTCAGGGCATCGACCTGGTCTTTCATCAACGAAATCAGTGGCGAAGCAATTACGGCGACGCCTGGCTTGCAGAGAGCCGGCACCTGGTAGCAGAGCGACTTACCACCCCCGGTGGGCATAACCACGACCGAGTCACGATCTTCAAGGACCGACTCCATCGCCTCGCGCTGTAAGGGACGGAACTGTTCGTATCCCCAGTACTTATGTATGGTCGCCAGCAAATCATCGGTACTGGCTGGCGACGTAGAATCCATGATATAGGCCTGAAGCGCGAGAATGCGAGAAAACACCCCGCGCGATCCGTCCTTCGCATCGCCATCAGCGAGGAACGTTAAGTGTAAAGGTGTTCATTCTGAGAGGCAACCGTGGCTGAGATAACGCCCTGGCAAAGCTTCATGGCTCATGTCCCGGCTGGAGTAAAAATGGGGGCTTAGCTACTGGTTCGCGTTCTTGCATTAGCCGCTTGACGGCGATGCCGACCCAGAGATGAATCTCTGGGCCACCCTGGTATTTGGGACCGTAGAGACGATCGACTGGACTTGGCTTGGATGCTGTGAGCGTATCGCCTGCTCAACCAGGGGAACGCAAACTCGGTTGTCCCAGAGTTTTATCTCTGGGTGCCGCAGGCACAAGCGGCTTGTGAGTTCGGCTTGAGCCCGATGGGGGCTTAGCTACTGGTTCGCGTTCTTGCACTAGCCGCTTGGCGGCCATGCCGACCCAGAGATGAATCTCTGGGCCACCCTGGTGATACCGTTGAGACAGACTGCTAGTTCGGTTGCACCTTACGTCGGTAAGCGGTCGGCGAGAGGCCGGTTTTTTTGCGGAAGGTGGCGCTCATGTATTCGACGTGCTCGAAGCCGGCGCGGTCGGCGATGTCGCCGATGCTTAGATCGGTGTCGTGCAGTAACTGGCGGACTTTATCGAGGCGCTGGTGGACGATGGCTTCGTGTGGCGTTTGACCGGTGATTTGTTTGAAGCGGTACTCGAGAATTCGACGCGTGCTGTCGACCGCTTTGAGCACATCGCCGACGTTGATGCCGTCACAGGCGTGTTCGCGAATAAACTGCATGGCCATGCCCACTAATGGATCTTCCGTCGCCAGCACGTCGGTCGAGCGGCGCGTCGCAATGCCCAGCGGCGGTATCAGCTTCATTATTTCCTTGGGCGTTTGCCCTTTCATCATGAAATCGAGCATTCTGGCGGCCTCGAAGCCTGTGCGACGGCTGTCGGGAATCACACTCGACAGCGGTGGCGAGCAGAGATCGCATAGCAGACGATCGTTATCGACCCCAATCACGGCGACCTGCCGCGGAACGTCGATTTCCAACTCTCGACACGCTTCTAGAAGCAGCTGGCCGCGGATATCGAAACAAGACATGATCCCGATCGGCTGGGGCAGGCGTTCGATCCAACGGTCGAGCTTCTGTACGTTCTTGGGGGTCGAGTTCTTGCCGTCTTCGCCGGTCGGCAGATCAAGCACGTGGCACCCGTGGCCATGCTCGGCGAGCGCTTCGACGAAGTACTTCTCGCGAAGCTTGCTCCACGCGAACGTGCTATCGCCGCAAAACGCGAAGTGCGAAAAGCCGCGCTGCAGGAGATGCTCGACCGCCATCTCCGAAATTGCCTTGTCGTCGGTTTCTACCCATGGCAGTTCCGGAATCAAACGGGCAGCGCTGACATCGACTATCGGGATGTTCAATGGTTTCAATGCGGCCGCGATCTCAGGCGTTTCTACCCGGGCAATGATCCCATCGCCGTTCCACTGCTTGAGCCACTTCGGAGGCTTCGCTCCGCGACCTTGCTCAGGCAGAAAGATAGACCACCGCTGGTATTCTTCCATGTACCTCACGACGCCATCCAAGAGACCTCGGGCATACTCGTTGGAGGTTTCGATCAATAGAGCGACCTCCTTGCGAGGTTGAATCATGGTCGTCCTCTGAGTTGAAAAGCAGCGGGGGTGATTTATCGATAAGGGAACGGGGATCGTTATGATAGCCGAATTACGGAAGAGATTCCTCCTGGCGTGTGAAATACCTATTGTTTAGTGCAAGTTTTCTCATGGCGTCATGGGAATGTTTCTGTTCTTCTAAAAGGGGTAAGCTACTGCTATTCACCTCGTCTAAGCCCCTCCAGGTAATTCCAATGAGCGAAAAGACTATTAACGTCGCAATGATCGGTTTGGGTTTTGGAGCCGAGTTCATTCCCATTTACCAGGCTCATCCCAACGCTAACGTTTACGCCCTATGCCGTCGCGACGAAGCAGCGCTGCAGAAGTCGGGCGATATGTTCGGTATTGAAAAACGCTACACCGACTACGACGACGTCCTGGCGGATCCGGAGGTCGACTTTGTCCATATCAATTCGCCGATTCCCGATCATGCGTGGATGTCGCTGAAGGCGCTCGATGCCGGTAAGCACGTCATGTGCACCGTGCCGATGGCCACCACCATTGACGAGTGCCGGCAAATCGTCGAGAAGGTGGCCGAGACCGGTCTGAAGTACATGATGGCCGAAACGGTCGTCTATAGCCGCGAGTACTTGTACATTAAGCAGCTGTACGAGACGGGCGAGTTGGGCAAAATTCAATACATGCAGGCCTCGCACCCGCAAGACATGGCCGGCTGGCCCGAGTATTGGGAACGCATGATCCCCATGCACTACGCCACACACGTTGTCAGCCCCGTGTTGGGTTTGGTAGACGGCCTGGCCGAATACGTCAGCTGCTTCGGTTCGGGTAGCATCAACAACGAACTGGCGAAGAAATCCGGCAACCCGTATGCCGTCGAGTCGTGCCATATCAAGATTAAGGACACCGACATCTCGGCCCAGATCTGGCGATTTTTGTTTGATACGGCTCGTCAATACCGCGAAAGCTTCGACGTTTACGGGACCAAGAAGAGCTTCGAGTGGTCGCTGGTCGAGGGGGAACCGCACGTGCTGCATACGGCGAAGCTGCCGGAACACGAAATCGCTTCGCACGTCGAGATCCCAGACTTCGCGCATCTTCTGCCGGAACCGATTCAGAAGTTTACACAGTCAATCGAAGACGCCGATCACCTATCGTTCATCCAAGGGGGTGGTCACGGCGGCTCGCATCCGCACCTGGTCAACGAGATGATCAGTGCCTTGCTGGAAGATCGCGACCCACTGCCCAATGCGGTGACTTCGGCCAACTGGACCTGCGTGGGAATCTGTGCTCACGAGTCGACCAAAAAGGGTGGCGAGATCGTGCGTCTGCCAGAGTTCACGCTGCAGAAGCCAAGCCCCCGTAAGACTGTCACCGCTTCTTAAGACGCGAACCCGCTGGCGAATCCAATGAGCGGACAACAGAAGCCCGGTTTGAGGCGATTGCTGTTCGCTTTTTTCGTTCGAACGGTTAAAGAGAGGAACGCTCTGAAGCCCATGAGGATCGTTCAGGGCGTTCCATGTTTTACGGGTTATCGAGTCAGATCTCGATAACCCTGGACAGCTCATGACTAGGCAGCCAGGGCTTTACCGATCACGCCAGCTTGACGCTGGAAACACTCGCTGCGGCGAAGGAACTTGGCTTTGGCCGGAATGCTGTGGGTGATCGCCGCCAGGTGACGATATTTCGCAGCAAGGGCCATTTTCACCGCAACTTTGTTTTCGATCTCGGTCTTCTTGGTCATATAGAACGATGCCTCAGGGACATACTTGATGGATTCACGCGAATCCGATTTGGGTAATTCTAATCTCGTCGGTGGCCAAGCTCCTATCCCTCTTTGCATGTCAGGAGCGAAATTCGGGAAGTCCACAAATTCTCTCCCGATTCCCGATCATTTCGCGACCAGCAGGGTTGGCAAGACGCCTGGTTTGTCGTGAGATAAAAGGAACGATTTTACGCAAACACCTTCCTGTGATGAGTCCTTATGACAGTTGAAGCTGGCACCAACGTCACGCTGATCGGTATGCCTGGTTCTGGAAAGAGCACGATCGGGGTCGTCCTGGCCAAACGCATCAATCGACAGTTCGTCGATACGGATCTGGTGATTCAGACTAGCCAACAGCGGACGCTGCAGCAGATTATGGATGTCGACGGCTTCGATCGGTTCTGCCAAATCGAGGAAGAAGCCGTCTTGAGCCTGGCGGTCGACTACCACGTGATCGCCACCGGAGGAAGTGTTTGCTACGGCCCGGACGGGATGGCCCACCTTCAAAAGCTAGGCCGGATCGTATTTCTCAAGACTAGCCTGGCGACCCTTGAGCAGCGTCTGTCCGACATGGCAACGCGTGGCATCGCGTTGAAACCGGGCCAAAGCCTGGAACAGCTTCTGCACGAGCGCAACGCGCTGTACGAAAAGTACGCCCAGATCACCATTGAGTGCGACGGATTGAATGTCGAACGCATTTGTGAACGGATCGAGGCGGCGCTAAGTTAGCGGCTGGCACTGGTCCGGTATTCGGTTGGCGTGTGGCCTGACTCGCGTTTGAAGAAACGCAGAAACGTTTCCTGGTGAAAGAACCCGGTCTGAAAGCCAATCTCTTGAACCGTCAGATCGGTTTCACTAAGCAAATACATCGCATGGGTTAGTTTCGTCCGGCGAATAACCTGGGCAGGGCTACGCCTAAGCGCCTTCTCAAAACGGTTCTCTAGCACGCGCCTTGAGAGGGCCACATGCGACGCGACATCGGTCACCTGGATTGCCTCGGCCATACGCTCGCGAATGAAATCCATGGCTTGGCGAACGATCTCGTCTTCGACGAACAAGTTGTCGACCGACATGCGTTCGGCAATTCCGCGGGGTGGAACCAAGACAGGCTCGACAGGTGCCGGGGCGCCTTGAATCATTCTTTCCAGCAGCGCGGCGGCTTGGGCTCCGACACGCCTGGGGGATTGGTCGATGTACGCAATGGGAACCGGCGACATGGCCGAGACAAGCGGGTCGAGTTCGACGGCTAAAATCGCTACGTCGTCCGGTACCGAGATACCAATCTGTCGGCAAAGCAGCGCGATCTCTTGTCCGATCGCCGTCGTCCAAACCAAGAGGGCGACCGGCTTGGGGAGTGCCATCAACCATTCGGCCATCTGAGGATGTTCCTGGCCGATGGTAATGGTGCCTGAATTCGGTTCATGGTTGAAACGTTTGACGGTCCGCCCTGCCTCGCCAACCGTGGAAGCGAAAGCCTTTTCGACCTTGTCCGAATAATTGAGCTGCGGCGGAGGCCCCACGAACCCGAAGAAGTGCCACCCGCGTTTCAAGTAAAACTCGGCCGCCATCTGACCGCAGGCTACCTCGTCGGAAACCACTTTGGGAACCGTTGGCGAGTGCTCGCCCAACCACGAGACATTCACCGCCGGTAATCGCCGCTGCTGAATCTGCCCCACCAGATCTTCGCTCGTCAGCCGACAGATCACCCCTTCCCCGCTCCAAGAGAGGGGGATTTCGATGTGTTCGTAGAAACCGCGCGGCTCAATCCAGAAGTCCCACCCGCCCGATTCCATCGCGTGTTCGGCTACCCCGGCTAGCACTTGCCGGCTCCAGGCACTGGAAGTTTGCACGAGCACCGCAATCCTACGACGCGTCTTTAAGCTCGCCATCGAGCTTTGCGGGTTCGGTTTGGGCGATACGTCGGGTGCAGGGTTGGTGGAACTCATGTGGAACTCTCTGGCGTTGTTAACCTATTCACCCGCCATTAGATCAAGAAATTGTGAAGATAAGGGGAGAACACTCAATAAAGTTGACGCAAAACGTCATCGTCATCCAAGGGGATCATTTCGCATAATTTCATTCGTTCGAGAGCAACAACCCAAATCATTCATATTGCAAGGTGCCCCGATGTCTCGAAGTGTCTCCGTTCTTTTGACGCTCATTCTACTATCTGCGATCAACAGTGGATGTGGGGTAGTTTCTTCGCCGGCAACGGTGGATGGACAGGTTCTGATCAACGGCAAACCGGCCGATGATGTCCAGTTAACGCTGTGGTTGGCGGATGTCGAGGTGACCGGCGCGTCGGCTACCGTGCGTACCGATTCCCAAGGGCACTTCCATATCACCAGCGATTCCAATCTCACCGCTGGCGAATATCACGTGACGTTTGAAAAGTTTGCCTTGCCTAACGGAAAAGCACCGTCGCCAGATATGAAGCCGTCGGAATCGGGCGCGAAGAATGTGATTCCCGAGCAATACCAATCGCCTAGCACCACGACGGTTCGTCTGACCGCTCCGGTTAAGGATGCCATCCTCGACGTCACATTGCAATCACGTTCCGGTGGCAAGCTACGCGTCGGCCAGACACGCTCACGTCACGGTTCCAAATCTTAACGTTCATTTTACGATCAATTGTCCGTCTCGTTTTCTCCGGGGGAGATTCAAATGCAGACTAGTTTCACTAACCGTCGCGGTTTCACATTAGTCGAACTCTTAGTCGTGATCGCGATTATCGGAGTTCTGATCGCCCTGCTTTTGCCAGCGGTTCAACAAGCTCGCGAAGCAGCACGACGCATGTCTTGTCAAAATAACCTGAAGCAGTTGGGCATCGCCATGCACAACTATCACGATACGTTTCTGACGTTTCCCTATGCAGGCGACAGCAGCGGTACGGCTTGGTCGACACATATCTTGCCGCAGATGGAACTCGGTAACGTTTACGATACGATCGGCCCTTTCAACGAGAGTAATAACTGGGGAAATGGTTCCGGCAATGCAACCAATGGCCGTACGATCGCATGTGAAACGGTTTTCCCTGTCTTACGTTGCCCATCGGCGGCGATCCCAGAGCACAAACGCGATCAAAGCAGCGATACATGGATAATAGAAAAGCGTGTCCCCGCCACCTATCTGGGATGCGTCTCCGGCATTGTGACCACCGACTCTTATAGCGGAATTACCGACAGTGATGGCGCCTTCTTTCCTTTTAGCAAGATCGCCTTGAGAGACGTCACCGATGGTTCGTCCAATACCATCTTGATTGGCGAAGCCGTTCCCGCGACCGATGCTGACTTCTCAGGCCGCGAAGACTCGGATACCTCAAATACCCGTAAAGATCATTGGTACTTTGGTGGCGACGATCTCGACGTAAGCCGCGATTACTCGGAAGTCCTTGGATCGACGGGCCTACGAATGAATGGCCCGGAAGAACTTTCCTTCGGCAGCCAACACCCAGGCGGATCTCAGTTTGTGCTGGGGGACGGCAGCGTCCGCTTCATTACCGAAACGATCGATGCTGACAACTATCGTCGTCTTGGCAATCGTCGCGACGGCGAAGTCATCGGCGAGTATTAATCACAAGCAAGTCGCTCCAAGGTTCCCTTCTCGGTTTGTGCTGTGACCGAGAAGGGATCTGACTTGACTGACCCATTCCTTGTCATTTGAATCTCGATACCCACTTGTCTGACAGAACCGTGAACAACCAGCCCACCACTGAAACACGTGAAGCTCAACCCAGCCGTTGGTCGGTCATTGCGACGGCCGCTGCCGCTGGGTTCCTGGTTTACTTCGCCATGTACGCGTTTCGCAAGCCCTTTACGGCGGCGACCTACGCCGGCGAAGGTCTCTGGGGAAGTGGCATCGAACTGAAGACGACCTTCGTCATTGCTCAGATCATCGGTTATGCCTTGTCGAAGTACCTCGGCATCGATCTCTGCACACGGATCCCCGATCGCTTTCGCGCCTGGGCACTGCTGGGCCTGATTAGTATCGCCGAGTTCGCGCTGGTTCTTTTTGCCGTGTTACCGTTGCCAGGGAAGGTGTTTGCTATCTTTCTTAATGGGGTCCCCCTGGGCATGGTTTGGGGTTTGGTCATTCGATACCTGGAAGGTCGGCGCAGTAGCGACCTTCTGCTGGCCTGTTTGTGCTGCTCGTTTATCGTCTCGAGCGGGGTTGTGAAAGATGTCGGCCGGGGGTGGATCAATGCCGGGGTCGATCCGTACTGGATGCCGGCGGTCACTGGTCTGTGCTTCCTGCCGATGTTTTTGTTGGCCCTGGGGATGCTGCTATGGCTACCAGCCCCTAGCGCCGCGGATATTCAATCGCGATCTAAGCGGGGCAAAATGTCCACGACCGATCGCTGGTCGTTTGTGCGATCGCAGTGGAACACGCTTTGGCCCCTGTTGCTGTTTTACACCGGCCTTACCGCTTACCGCGATTTTCGTGACAACTACTCTGTCGAAATCTTGAACCAACTCGGATATGCGGAAGCTCCGGCGATTTTCTCGAGAATGGAACTTCCCGTCGCGTTGTTCGTAACGCTCACGCTGGGTGCGCTGATTCTCGTGCAGAATCACCGCCATGGTCTAGCGGCCATCTACACGTCGATGCTGGTCGGTATGGCCCTGATCTTTGTCTCGACGAGCATGAGTTTCGCCGGGATGATACCAGGGCTGACGTGGATGATATTGGTGGGCCTGGGCAGCTATTTGGCCTACGTCCCTTTCAACGCAGTGTTGTTTGAACGGCTGGTCGCGCTGCGTGGGGCTGGCAGCGCCGTGTTTGGCATCTATTTGGCCGATGCACTTGGGTACACAGGTAGCATTGGCGTTCAGCTTTACAAAGACCTGGGAGCCGACTCCCTCGATCGCCTGACGTTCTTTCAACACTTTTCCTTTGTCCTTTCAGTAATCGGAATGGGCTGCCTGGTGGTGAGTGGTCTGGCAATCTTGATTGGCAACCACAAGCGGGCACTGGGCACGAACTGTACTTCACAGCCTTCGGCGCGTCCTCAGACAGCCGAAGTAATTTCGTAGCAGGAATGAAAGACTTTCACATGCATTACGATCTTATCGTCGTTGGGGGCGGCATTGTCGGTCTGGGCCATGCCTGGGCGGCCGCAAAACAAGGCCACACGGTGGCCGTTTTCGACAACAACTCGCGTGCAGAGGGAGCCAGCATTCGCAACTTCGGCATGGTTTGGCCGATAGGACAACCCGAGGGAACGCAGCGGGCGATCTCACTTCGCAGTCGTTTTTTGTGGCAAGAGCTGGGCGCCGTCGCAGGCTTTCCTGTGCAAGAGTGCGGCTCGCTTCATCTGGCTCATCACGATGACGAGTTGGCCGTACTGCAAGAGTTTGCCGCTTCGACCGCAGGCGACGGTCTTGATATCGAACTGGTAACCCCAGAGCAAATCGCAGCTCTCACACCATCGGCGAACCCCAACGGTTTAACGGGAGGTCTCTATTCACGCTCTGAACTACGCGTGACACCTCCGACCGCGATCAGTTCCGTTTCCGCCCACTTGGCCGACGCCCACAACGTGCAGTTTCATTTCAATACGCCCATCACCAAAGTCGACTCGGGGCTCGTGACCGGTTCCAACGGAAAGACTTGGACGGCCGAACGAATCGTGATCGCCACCGGTGCTTACTTTCAGCACCTATTTCCGGAAGCCCACGCGGCCGAGCGTCTGAAGCTGTGCAAGCTGCAGATGATGCTCACCGATTCGCAGCCGATCGGCTGGAATCTGGGGCCGCATATCGCCAGCGGACTGACCCTTCGACACTATCCTTCGTTTCAGGGCTGCCCTTCGCTAGCGGACGTCAAACAGCGTATTGCCAACGACTCGCCGGAACTCGATCGTTACGGCATCCATGTCATGGCATCTCAGGCCGACAACGGCGGACTGATCTTGGGTGATTCGCACGAATACGGAGACGACATCGAGCCGACCGATAAGGCCGAGATCGACACGCTTATGATCCAGGAACTTCAAAAGATCATGACCGTCCCTACTTGGAACATTACAAGACGTTGGCACGGCTTGTACGCCAAGCACCCTAGCCAGATGTGCTTCGTTCGCGAGGTTCGTCCGGAGGTTCTCGTCGTCAATGGCTTCGGCGGCAACGGAATGACTCTGGCCTTAGCTTTCTCGGAATCGATCATCAATCGCTGGCACAAATCGGCACAATGGGAGGTGCTTCATGGTTCCAACTAACTCGGCTATTCAAACTTCGGCCCGCCTGGTCATTTTCGACTGGGCAGGCACGATGATTGACTTCGGATGCCAGGCCCCGGTTGAAGTCTTACTGGCCCTCTTCCAGCAGCGCGGCGTGCCGGTGACCACCGCGCAAGCACGCGAACCCATGGGTGCCGCAAAACGGGACCATATCGCAGCGATTTTGGCGATACCGGAAGTGGCTACCCGCTGGGAAACCAAATTCGGAGCGTTGCCGATGGAAGCAGATGTCGACGCCATCTACGCTGACTTCCTTCCACTGCAGAAAACAATCCTCAGTCAACACGCCGGTGCTATCCCTGGCGCGGCAGACGTGCTGACTCAACTGCGTCAGCAAGACATCCAGATCGGTTCGACGACTGGTTACACACGTGAACTCATGGACGTGCTGCTTCCGTTCGCTGCTGACCAGGGGATCTCGCCAGACTATGTCATTACGTCCGACGAGGTGCCGCAAGGTCGTCCTGCACCGGACATGATTCAGAAGATCATGTCGCTCTCCGGTATCACCGATCCATCGCAAGTCGTCAAAGTCGACGATACGCCGGTGGGGATCGCCGCAGGCAAACGGGCCGGCTGCGTTACCATCGGGGTGGCCGCATCGGGCAACCAGCTTGGTTTGACACAAGCCGAGTACGATGCCCTGTCTGCCGACCAGCGCGATGCCCTGCTCGAGCCTGTTCGGGCGATTTTCCGCGAAGCTCAAGCCGACTTCGTTATCGACACCCTTGCTGACCTCCCCTCCATCCTTGCTCAAATCTAAGCTTTGCCATGACTAAATTCCCGCTACCTATCGTCTTACTTACTGCGGCAGTCTTTGCGACGGCTTCCCAATTCAGCCAAGCCCATGAAGGGCCCGATCCGTTGGCTCGCTGGCGGTTTGATTCGCAAGGAGTGGTCACCGAAGCGGAGGCCACCACGCTGCGTGCCCGACGCGGCCCCGACGGGACCGTGCTCGGGAAGCACCAAATGCTAGGCGAAAAGTACGAAGAGGCGTTGTTCCTTTCTGGCAAGATGTCAGGCATCGTCCTGGCAGAAGATCACAACGAAGCCGCTAAGTTCCTACCCAGTGAGTCGCTTACGGTTTCTGTGGTTGTGTCGGTCGACCGGCCCGAGAAATGGGGTGGTTTGGTAGGCGTGATCCAGGATAACGGCTCGAACGAATCGGGCTGGCTGCTAGGCTATGACCAAACGACGTTCACCTTCGCTTTGCGCGGCGACAACGGCCCCGGCAAATTAACCTACTTAAAGGGAACAACAAAATACGAGTCCGGCAAGCTGTATCACGTGGTTGCCGTGTACGACGGCAAGACCATGCAACTTTATGTGAACGGTAAACTGGATGCAGAAACCACGGCTCAATCCGGGCCAATCCATTACCCGGGGAAAGCCCCCTTCATGATTGGGGCTTATCGCGATGACAACGAGTTCCACAGTCAACGCGGCCGCATTCGCGACGTGGTACTTTACGATCTGGCCGCCAAGAAAGGGTGGGTCGAGCACGACTACGAGCACAACGCAGATCTTGCCAAGCTTCCGCCGGTTGAAATTCATGAACCGCTCGACTTCGTGATTGATCCTTATCTACAGTTTGGCACGCAAACCACGATGACCGTCATGTGGCGATCGAATCGACCGGCGATGGGCACACTGTTCTATGGAGAAACGGCCCAGTGCCCACAGCGAATCGATGTGGCTGACCTGAAGACGGTTCACGAGATCCGCATTGAAGACCTGCAACCGGAAACGCAATACTTCTATCGCACCGAAACACGCCTAACGGAAGAGGGCCCACCGCTTCTGAGTGAGGTTGCGACGTTTCAAACGGCCGTCCATAAGGACACGCCGTTTGCGTTCGCGGTGATTAGCGATACCCAAGGCAACCCTACCGTCAGCGGAAAGCTGGCCGGCTTGGCTTGGGAGCAACGTCCCAGCTTCTTGCTACACCCCGGCGACCTGGTCTCTGTAGGGCCTGATGATTCGCACTGGACACAGCACTTCTTTCCGAGCATGAACCCGCTGATTCGGCACGTGCCGTTCTACCCGGTTCTCGGCAATCACGAACGCAACGCCCAGTACTATTACGACTACGTTTCCCTACCCAGTCCCGAGTACTACTACACGTATCGTTTTGGCAACGCACAGTTCTTCATGATCGATTCCAATCGCAATGTCGATCCTGAGTCCGAGCAATATAAGTGGCTCGAGAAAACTCTTTCCGAATCGGATGCCGCGTGGAAATTTGTTTGCCATCATCATCCCCCCTACTCTTCCGATGAGAACGACTACGGCAATCTTTGGAAGACCAATAAAGGGACGCGAGGCGACACCAAGGCTCGTCAGTTGGTCCCACTTTATGAAAAGTATCACGTCGATATCGTGTGGAATGGTCATATCCATTCGTACGAACGCACCTGGCCCATTCTCGAGAACAAGGCCGTCAACCAGGGTGGGCCGGTCTACATGATCACCGGCGGAGGTGGTGGCCCCTTGGAAACGCCAGGTCCCATTCGCCCCTTCTTCATGAACACTGTTCGACGCGGTCACCATTACGCGATGGTTCGTATCAACGGTGCGAAACTGGAGTTCCAGGCCTACGATCTCGACAATCGCATGTTCGATCAGATGGTGATTGAAAAGAAGACCGGCCAAGATCAGGAATAAACTGCGGTACCATCTTTTGAAAAGCTGCCGGTCGAAGTGCTCGCCTCGACGCGTTTCGACCGTTTGCACGGCAGCTTGAGCATCGCCGGATTGGCTAATACCATGTGCGCGGTGGGCACGAAGGTCAATGCCAGCATCGTTGCACCGACCACGCCACCGGCGATCGAAACTGCAAGGGGTGGCCAGAAGCCGCCACCCGATAACACCAGCGGCAAGAAGCCAACGACGGTCGTAGCCGTGGTGGCGACGACGTGCCGTGTCGATCGCATCACGACCTCGCGGACGGCGATCGGATCTCCCGCTTTGGCCTGCTCGTTCTCGCGTAGTGCGGCGAGCACAACGATCGAGTCGTTAATGGCGATCCCTACCAAGCCCATGGTTCCGACGATGGCCATGAACCCAAAGGGATAGCCAAAGATCCACAAGGCAGCCAAGCCGAGACCGACGGAGAACAAGCCCACCCCACCAATCAGCGAGGCGGCACGAAACGAACTGAACGAGAGTACCAACGTGGCGACCATCAACACCATGAGAATACCAACACTGGACATCAAGTTGCCCACCGCCTGATTCCGCCCGTTCGCTTCGCCTCCGAGTCCCATTCGGTAGCCGGCCGGGAACTCGAAGCCTGACTCTGCCAGCCGGTCTTCGAGTTTCGCCAAAACGACCGACGGCAGAACCCCTGCTTTAACGTACCCTTTGACCTCGTTCATACGCAGATTGTTCAAACGCGTCACGGCAGAAATCTCCGGCTTTAGTTCCAGAGAACCCACCGCCGAAAATGGAACGGTATTCAACTTTCCTTCGCTGTTACTACCAGGCACAACCAGGTCGAGCGAGGCGATATCGGACAGGCTTGCGCGATACGATTCAGGTACCCGAACACGTACCGGTAACTCTTCCGTTTCTTCGAGAACCGTCCCCCCCAAAGCTCCTTCAGTGGAAGCAGCCAACTGCTGAGCGACTTGCGTATGGCTGAGACCTGCCAGGCGAGTTTTCTCTTCATCCAAGACCAGCGCAAACTTAGGGAGGTCGTCTCCCAGGTCGCTACGCGTGTGCGTGACCTCGGGAATTTGAGCCAATTCGGCCCGAACGCGTTCTCCTAAAGATCGCAGCACCTGAAGATCGGGGCCAAACAACTGTAGCTCGACCGGCGCATCAAACGGCGGCCCTTGTTCCAATTGACGGGCCAGCACTCGCCCTTCCGGCACGCCTTGGTCGAACTCTTTCTGCAACTGGTTGATCACTTCAGCGGCCCCTTCGGCCGACTTCAATTGCACGATGGCCTGACCATATGGCGCGTTGTTCTCTCTCCGCCGCACAATATTGTAATAGAACGAAGGGACGCTCTCTCCCAAAATCCAATCGATGCCGGTAACTTCGGGGTGCGTCTTAGCAATCTGGCTGATCTTACGAGCCGTCTGGGCGGTGTAATTGATCGATGCTTGAGGTGGAAGCTCTAGCTCGATCTGAAATTGATTTCGATCCGCCGGGGGGAAGAACTGCTCTGGCAGGAGTCGGGCTTGCACAAAACCGAAGATCGGCAGAACGATGGAAAGTCCGATGCTCAATAGGGGCCGCGCTAATAGGAAGTCCAACGTATTGCGCCAGGCACCGGCCAGCTTGGGGCTTTCGATTCCGATGGTCCACCAGTGGCGATCTCCGGCTTGCTTCGAGTCGGTAAATAACGCCGCCAAGGCTGGTGTGACGGTCATCGCCAGTAGAAAGGAACTCCCGATCGCCAGCATCACGCTAATGGCGATCGTTCCCACAAACTCGCCGGCCGGCCCCGGCATGAGCGCGATCGGTGCGAACGCCAGGCCAGTCGTCAACGTGCTGCCCAACAAGGGAATCGCCAAGTGACGCGTGCTACTGGCAACGGCATGGCTTGCGTCGTCCCCTTCTTCCATACGCGTCTTAACCTCGTCGACCATCACAATAGCGTTGTCAATCAAGAGGCCCAACGCGATGATGAGCCCGGTGATCGACATCTGGTGCATGGGTATCTCCATGAACCGCATGCCGGCGAGAACCATGAATGCCGAAAGGGGTAACGCCGTGCCAACCACAATGGCACTTCGCCAGCCCATCAGAACGAAAATCACGCCCACCACCGCTGCGCCACCGATCGCCAAGTTAAATAGTAAATTGGTCAACCGTGCCTCGACGTAAGGGCTTTGCTCGAACATGCGGGCCAGCTGAACCCCTTTAGGCAACTGCGATTCGAACTCTGAGATGACGCGTTGCGCCTCGGCATTCCAAACGTCGAGCCGGTAGTCACTGCGCACGAGCGTTCCCACCGTGACCGCTGCCTGGCCATCAATGATGGCCAATTGCCGAGGTGGCTGGGCGATTCCTTTATCGACGCTGGCAATGTCACCTAAGCGGACGAACCTACCATCTTGCCCGTACTGCACAGGGGTCTCGGCGATACGATTGATCGAGTCCAACTCGCTATCGACTTCCATCAGGAAGTTAGAATGCGAAGAACGTACCTGACCGGCGGACAGCTTGGCATCACTAGCGGCAAGCTGCTGCGCGACGTCTGCCGCCGTGAGACCAATGCTTGCCAACTGTGCGGGATGGACCTCGACCGAGATCTCTTCTTCCGGCTCGCCGAACATCTCGACGTCTTCCGTCCCCGGCACACTCCGCAGGCGATCTTCTAATTGCTCGGCCAACCGCAGGAGGATCGCATAGCTGGGGGCGCTATCTTGGGTCCACTTCAAGGCCACGATCGAGGCATAGGCCTTGGTTGTGATCAAGTCGATATCAGGCTCTCCGACCCCTTCAGGAAAACCAACCTGGGCATCGTCTATTTTGTCGCGAATACGGGACCAGATCTCCCCGACCTCGTAGACGTCGTCACGTAGTTCGATCACCATCGACGAAGCCCCGGCACGGCTGGTCGAGCGAATTTCCTTGATCTCTTCGATCTCTTGCAGTTCTTCTTCAAGACGATCGCTGACCAGAACCTCGACACGATCGCCGCGAGCCCCTGGAAACAAGGTCGTTACGATGGCAAAACGCGGGGTAAGCGTGGGATCTTCCAGACGGGGAAGCACAAAGTACGAAGAGAGTCCCGCCACAGCGACGACAGCAATCGTCAGGATCAGCATCCGTTTGTCGCGATAGAATGCGTTGAACATAGATTCACTCACTTCTTTTACTCGCTTGCCGGATGGATACGGACTTGCATGTCAGGCACCAAACGATTGACGCCACTGGCCACGACCTGTTCGCCGGATGTCAACGTGCCGCGGACGTACGAACGCTCACTCTCGCTATAGATGATCTCCAGATCACGGCGCGCCACGCGGTGATCCTGGTCGACGACGTAAGCCGACCAGAGGCCGCGTGAACCTTGCAGCAGCGCCGAATTGGGTAGCCAGAAACCGTCACTCTTACGCCCGCTGGCAAGCGAAACCCGTGCGACCTGAGCTGGTACCCAACCATGAGCTACATCCGCGGCAAGCGTCAGCACGATCGTCTGCGTGCGGGTCTTTGTATCAAGTTCTGGGATGATACCGGTGACTTTCGCGGACCGCGTTTGTCCGTTGACGGTTACCGGCAACGGGTCGCCTAACGACAAAGTAGATGCCGCGTCGGGCGGTAATCCGAACCATGCTTCGAGCGGTTCATGCTGGACGAGGCGAAATACGGCCTGGCCGGCGCTGATGACCGATCCCTCGTCGAAGTTTCGCCGGGCAATCGTGCCTGAGAAGGGCGCGACGAGCCGCGTGTCCTCTTCTTCGTGCTGCAAATCGGCAAGTTGAGCTTCGAGACCGGCCACTCTCGCTTTCTGGGCGTCAACCTGTTCGACACGTGTTCCTTTTTGCAATTCTTCCAGCCGACTCTTGGCCGCATCGAGTCGACCTTGTGCGGCTTCGGCTCCGAATACGGCGTCTTCTAACGTCTCTTGCGAAATGGCACTTCGCTCGATGAGCTGTTCTCGACGCTTCTTGTTCGCTTGTTGCAGGTGAAGCTCGGCATTCAATTGCCGCACTTCGGCAGATGCGGCGTCGATAACTTCGGACCGCGGGCCTGCTGTTAGTTCTTCGAGAATGGCAAGCTGCTGATTGCGTTCGGCTTTCGTCTGGGCAATTCTGGCCAAGAGATGCCGATCGTCCAGCACGGCAAGCTGGTCGCCGGCTTGCACATGATCCCCTTCATCGACCGAAAGCTGAGTGATCTTGCCGGGAAGCTCGAAACTTAGTTCGCTCGTCTTGGCGGCAACCAGCATGCCGGTGTAAGTACGCTGGGCGGTGTAACTTTCCTGCGGCTCGACCGGTACGACCGCTACCGGCAAGGGCTCGGCCTTAGGTGTAGGTACCGGTTGGGCACTGGCGAATGGGTAGCGAAGCAGCGCAACAATTGCGACCAAAAGCACGAATAGAAAACCCGTGATAAGACGCGACGTCCAAAGTTGACGCTTCGTCCACTTCTGGCCAAAAAAAGACTTACTGCTGGGCGAGTAGTTGCTGGTGCTCATCGGCAAAAGTCTCTGTTAGGGCCTTCTCAAAAACGGCTTCATAATCATGTTCGGTCGATAACAATCTCCAACCGAAACCGTCCAACATGTGATTAATGCAACCACGAATCGCGAGAGTCGGGTCTTCAATTCCAATTTCGTCGAGCGATCCGCTGGTCGACATGATCGAAAACGACCCAAAATTGATCGCCCACATACCGAATACCATATCCTCGGGCGTGATATCCTCAGGCAGTGTTAAATCGCCCTGGGAAACGGCATCTCGGACAATTCCAGACACGATCCCCATGCAAGCCTGTTCGCACGTTCGCAACACATTCTGCCGTTTTTCCGAGGTTTTTTCCCAGATCGAGGACAAGCGTACAACTTGCTCGACATGAAAATGGCTCGTGTACAACCGCACAAACAGCTCGCAAGCAACCCCGACGGCGGTCAGCCGCTCGCGAGACGCGCCTCGAAACAACGATGCCCTTTGAAACAAGGCGGTGCGTTTCTTTTGAGTCTCGACGGCCAGGGCCAGAATGATGTCTTCCTTGTTAGGAAAATGGCGGTATACGGTTCCTTTTCCGTACTCCACCGCTTCGGCGATACGGTCCATGCTCATTCCCAGGTAACCATCCTTGAGCAGCATTTCGCGTGCTACGGATAGAATCTGAGCTTCACGGTCCTGAATTTCTCGCTGTTTACGGCTTAATGTTGGCATCTGAATTCATTTTGGACGACTCGTCCATTTTTTGCAAGGATCATTATCTTATCTCTGATGAAATCGGCTCGGACACGGCAAAATCTTTTGACAGAGTCGCTGGAAATGAATGTCGTGACCTGACTACTAGAAATAGTACGCCGTTACGTACAACTCGCCCAGGCCTAAACCGCCCCATTAACGGCCACACACACGCTTCCCATTTCAAAGCGAACCAGCTAAACGCGGCGGGCATTGCGGTAGTCACGTGGCGACATTCCAGTTGCGCGACGAAATTGCCGCGTGAAGGCGCTTTGGTCGGAATAGCCAGCTTCCATGGCAATGTGCGAGATCGGCTCGTCCGAGGTCCTCAATCGACGTTGAGCGAGGTCGATTCGCAACTTCAGTAGCCATTGACCCGTCGTCAATCCAAACACGCGCCGCATGCGACGGTCGAGCTGGTAGGGAGACATTTCCGCAATATGGGCCAGTTCGGCCACACTGGGTGGATCATGTAGGCTGGCTTCGGCGAAATTGATCGCGGCAATCACGTGCTGATATTCGTCGGTCGAAAGATCAGGGAGTCGCAGATCTTGCGAAACACCCACCAAGCCGACAACTTCCCCCTGTTGACTACGAAGAGGCAACTTGCTGGTCAGGCACCAGCCCACATCGCGGGTTGCGTAGAAGTGAAGTTCTAACTGCCCTACGAGCGGCTGACCTGTTTCGAGAACCTTGCGGTCTTGGTCCTCAAAACTTTGCGCAAGTGGTGGACGCAACACCTCGCCGGGCAGGCGGCCAATCAGATCGCTTTTACTATGCGCACCACACCGCTGGACCAGCGTGTTGTTCACAACCAAGTACTGCCCTTTGGTGTTTTTAATGAAAAACACAATGTCTGGCAGATGGTCGAACAGTTCTTCTCCGGTGAATGGCTTATCCAACTGACCGAGAATTTTATGAATTTCCGAGATCATAGGTCTCCTCTGATTCTATGCGCAAATTCAAGTCGCAATTCGGTCGTTTGTCAAGACAAAACGCCTGCTGAAACGGTAATATCAGGGAAACATCGAAATCTTACTCCGGCCATTCCTATTTACCGAGTAGCGTTGTGAACGACAAATCGCAAGTTTTCCGTGGCTGCATTCCAGCACTTATGACACCATGCCAGAAGGATGGTACGCCGAACTTCGAGGCCTTGGTTGCCAAAGGCAAGGAGTTGATCGACGTCGGCATGTCGGGAGTCGTTTATTGCGGTTCGATGGGAGACTGGCCTTTGCTGACCGACGCGCAGCGTCAGGAAGGGGTCCGTCAGCTTACTGAAGCAGGCGTTCCTGTGGTTGTCGGAACCGGGGCTCAGAATCCGAAACTGGCCGCCGAGCATGCGGCTCATGCGAAGCAGGTCGGGGCCGCCGGTCTGATGGTCATCCCGCGGGTCCTTTCTCGTGGGATCTCGAAGGCCGCCCAGCGCGATCACTTCTCGGCCATTCTCACCGCGGCCGGAGACTTGCCGGCAGTGATCTACAACAGTCCTTATTATGGCTTTGAAACGAAAGCGGACTTATTCTTCGACTTGCGGCGCGAGTTCACGAATCTCGTCGGTTTCAAGGAATTCGGCGGAGCCAACTCCCTGACCTACGCCGCCGAGCACATCACCGGAACCAATCCCGACTTGGTGTTAATGGTGGGTGTCGACACGCAGGTCTACCACGGCTTTCTCCGCTGCAATGCCAAAGGAGCCATCACTGGCGTCGGCAATGCACTGCCCAAAGAGATTCTTCGTCTAGTCGAACTGTGCGAGAAAGGTGCGGCCGGTTGCGCCCAGTCGCGAAAACTGGCCTGGGAACTCAACGAGGCGCTGACCGTCCTGTCGACCTTCGACGAAGGACCTGATCTGGTGCTGTATTACAAGTACCTGATGGTCCTCGAAGGCAATCCAGAGTACGAGCATCACTTCAACGAAACCGACCAACTGAGCCCTAGCCAGCGCGATTACTTGAAAGCTCAGTGGCAACTGTTCCGCAATTGGTGGGATTCGTGGGCTGGGTCTCAAGGTTAGTTATCATCCGTGTTCTTGCCTCGCTGGATTTTGCTGCATGATTACCGCTTCGCCCCCTGAGAGTGTGCTGATTGTCGGTTCCGGAATCGTCGGAATAGCTTGTGCGCACTATCTCTCGAAACAGGGCTTGAAGGTCACCGTGATCGATCGCGGGACGATTGCCGGTGCCTGTTCGCATGGTAATTGCGGCTACATTTGCCCTAGCCACGTGCTACCGTTGACCGAGCCTGAGGCCATTCGCACGGCGGCCAAGTCGCTGTTTCAACCGAATGCTCCGTTCCGCGTGAAGCCACGTTTTAGTCCAGCGATGTGGAATTGGATGTGGCAGTTCGCACGCCGCTGCAATCATCGACAGATGGTGACCTCGGGCACCGCGCTGAAAACCATCCTCGATGCTTCGATGACCGAATACCGCCGGTTGGTCAAGGAAGAGTCGCTGGACTGCGAATGGAAGGATACCGGCCTCTTATATGTTCTACAGACTGAAAAAGGAATGCGATCGTTCGCCGAGACCGATCGATTTCTGACTGATCACTTCGGGGTGTCTGCCAAGCGGATCGATGGCAGCGAGCTTTCCACATTCGACCCGGCCTTGAACGATAACTTGGCCGGGGCGTTTCACTATCAGGGTGACGCTTCGGTTCGCCCCGACCGACTGAATGCCGATTGGACAGCCAAGCTGAAACAGCGCGGTGTCACGTTTCTCGAACACTGCGAACTACAGCACATCGAGAAAAAGAACGGTCGAATCGTTGGCTTACACACCACACATGGGCCGCTGGATGCCGATCAATATGTCATCGCAACAGGTGCCTGGAGCACGCAGTTGGGCAAGTCCCTCGAGTGTCGCATTCCGATTCAACCTGGCAAGGGATATTCCGTGACGATGTCGCGGCCGGTCGCCTGCCCAAAGTACCCCATGCTTCTGCCGGAACACAAAGTGGGCGTTTCGCCGTTCGAGGGAGGCTACCGTTTGGGTTCGATGATGGAGTTCTGCGGTTACGACCAATCGATTCCTGAGAAACGAATCGAGCAACTTCGCCAATCGGCTATACCCTATCTAAGGACGCCCAGTACCAGTGATAGACAAGCAACCTGGTATGGCTGGCGCCCCATGACATGGGACAGTTTGCCGATCATTGGACAAGTTCCGCGTTTAAAGAATGCCTACCTGGCGACTGGGCATAACATGCTCGGCCTCAGCATGGCCGCGGCGACCGGGCGACTCGTCGCCGAATTAGTGACACAATTGACTCCTCATATCGATCCCGAACCATTCTCACCTGTTCGATTTGCTTAGTTCCCCTAGCGCAAGTACATTTCTTAGGTAGTTCTCCCGGCGCCGGTCTTGTTTTTGACTAGAATTGCGGGAAACATCCTTCCTTTTCCCCTCCCTATTTTGCTCCACTGTTTGAGGTGCCCCTTGAAACAGACTGCCTTATCGCTTGCGCGATTTACTACTGCGTTTGTTCTATCGCTTGTTTGCTTGTCATCGATTGTCAGCTTGAGCCAGGCAGCGGATGATGCGAAGCGGCCCGATCGCAACGTCATCTTCTTCATCACCGATGACGAAAGCCCCACGCTAGGCTGCTACGGCGATAGCGTCGCCGTCACACCGACGATCGATGCCTTGGCCGAAGATGGAACGCTTTTCCGTAATGCGTTTGCCACCACCGCAAGTTGCAGTGCCAGCCGTTCGGTCGTGATGACCGGTCTGCACAATCATATGAACGGCCAATATGGTCACACGCACCACTTCCACAAGTTTTCGTCGTACCACGATGTGGTCAGCCTGGCACTACCGCGATTGATGGCCCAAGCAGGCTACCGCACGGCTCGGTGCGGCAAATACCACGTTGCCCCGGAAGCCGTCTTCCACTTCGATAAGACAATTCCCGGCAACACGCGTTCGCCTGTCGAAATGGCGGACAACTGTAAAGACTTCATCACCGAATCAAGTGATAAGCCATTCTTTTTGTACTTTGCCACAAGCGATCCGCACCGCGGTGGTGGCGACGATAAGACTTCAAGTCTCGAGCTGAAGCCGAACCTCTTCGGCAATAAGCCCAACAAAAAGGCGTATCCAGGTATCGAAGAAGTCTTTTACGATCCGGCGGAAGTCCCCATCCCAGAGTTCCTGCCCGACACGCCTGACACGCGCGAAGAGTTGGCTCAATACTATCAGTCCGTTTCGCGGATCGATCAAGGGCTTAAACGCCTGGTCGACATCTTGAAAGAGAACGGTCTTTACGACAAAACCATGATCGTCTTTACGGCCGATCATGGCATGGCGTTTTCTGGCGGCAAGACGACCGTTTACGAAGGCGGCCTACGCGTTCCCTTTGTCGTGCGGAATCCTTACGAGAAAAACCGCGGCATCGAAACCGATGCGATGATCAGCCACGTCGACATTACCCCTTCGCTTTTGGATTTTGCTGGTGCACTCGATCGCGAAGCTCAGCGTCCCAAGAACCCCATTAACGCCAATGCGTTCTGGAAGCAACGCGGCGAGGCGATGGCAGAGAATCGCAGCGGTGGCAATAAATTTGATCAATACCACGGCAAGTCCTGGGTTCCACTGCTGGGCGATGCCGAAGCAACTACGCACGACTCGATCTTTGCGTCGCATACGTTTCACGAAATTCAGATGTACTATCCAATGCGAGTTTACCGCGACAACCATTTCAAACTGATTTGGAACATCGCCCATAAGCTCGATTATCCGTTCGCATCCGACCTGTGGGCCGCGTCGAGTTGGCAAGCTCAGTTTCAAAAAGGGGAAGATGCCCCTTACGGCACCAAGACCGTCGGCGAGTACATCCAGCGTCCCGAGTTCGAGTTTTTCAACATCGAAACAGACCCGCACGAGTCACTGAACCTGGCCGACGATCCCGCCTACGCGAAGGCATTAGAAGAATATAAGGCCAAACTCAAAGCCAAGCAGAAAGAGTTAGACGATCCCTGGATCATGAAGTGGAGCTACGAATAACGTCGTTCGTTTCTCTTTCGTCGACCACCCGAGGGCCCTTCAATAACCACTTGAAGGGCCTTTTTTATGCGCGCCAGGGCATCGATTTAAAACGAATTGCAGAAATAAACGCCAGAAATATTTCTGCCGATTGAGTTTCCACACAATCTCTGCCAACATGATCCCCCACCCGCGTCCCCACCGCGGTGCATCATCTTCATCTGCGAACCACTCAATAGGTCTCTGATGCTCTTCCGACCGAATCTTTTCCGGCGTGCGTTGCTCGTCGTTGCGGCAACCCTGCTGATTGCTTCGTCGCACCGTGACAGCTTCGGTGAAACGCACCTCGATTGGCAGCAACTACCAGAGTTGCCTAATGCACTGGGTGTCGCTGGGCCATTCGCTGGCATAAGTAACCAGGCGCTGATCGTAGCCGGCGGTGCCAACTTTCCACGGCCTGTCTGGGAATCCCAAAAACAGTGGGTCGATGCGATCCATATACTCGTGCAGACAGACGAGGGTTACGCCTGGAAAGAAGGGGGAACGCTCCCCCGGCCAACAGCCTACGGGGCGAGCGCAACGACCAAGCATGGAGTGCTTTGCCTGGGTGGCAACGACGCCGACAAGGTCTACTCGGATGCGTACTTTTTGAAATGGAATGGCCAAGAGGTCGAGACGATTCCTTGTGCTGCCTTGCCGCAACCGATCGTCTACGCCCAGGCCGCTGTGATCGGAGATACGGTCTACGTTGCTTGTGGTCAAAGCAAACCAGAACTTTCCAGCGCGACCGGTTCGCTGTGGAGTCTCGATCTTTCTGGGCCCGAGCCGCCACAAGACCGGCACTGGAAGCAGCTGCCGTCGCTGCCAGGGCCGACGCGTGCGTTTTCAATGGTTGCCGCTCAGCATGACGGGTTTAATGATGGCATCTATGTGATCGGAGGTCGACGTGACGCGGACGGAGAGACTCAGTTTCTGCGAGACGTCTGGCAGTTCGTTCCCAAGACCAACACTTGGCGGCAGCGGAACGATGCCCCCCAGGCAATGATGGCCGGCGAGGCAATTGGCGTTGGGCAGAGTCATATCTTTGTGCTCGGCAGCGCCGACGAAAGTAATTGGGGCAAGGAAGATGAACTCAAAGACAACCACCCAGGCTTCCCTCGCCAGGCATTTGCTTATCATACCATCACCGATTCGTGGATCAGTGCCGGCGAAACTCCTGCCAGCCCAGTCACCACCACCGCCGTTCGATGGGGCGACTCGATCATCCTACCCAGCGGAGAAGTTCGTCCTCGCGTCCGTTCACCAGACATCTGGAAGATAACGCCTAGTACGCCGAGCAAGAGTTTTGGCCTGTTGAACTACACCGTTCTTTTCGGTTATTTGCTGGCCATGGTCGGTATCGGTGTCTACTTTACGCAGAAGAACAAGAACACCGACGACTACTTCCGCGGTGGGAAGCAAATCCCTTGGTGGGCCGCTGGCTGTAGCATTTTCGCCACGATGCTCAGCTCGCTGACCTTCACTGGGCTCCCTTCCAAGGCGTTCGCCCAAGACTGGGTCTATGCCGTCTCGAACTTTACGATTCCCTTCGTCGCCATCCTAGCCGTCTACGTGGCCCTACCGTTCTACCGACGAATCGACGCGACGAGTGCTTACGAATACCTTGAAATGCGTTTCGGACGCATGACGCGAATGTTTGCCAGCATGAGCTTTGTGTTCTTCCATCTCTTTCGAATGGCGATCGTGATGTCGCTTACCGCATTGGCCTTGGCCGTGGCAACTCCGCTGACACCGGTGCAATCCGTTCTGTTGATGGGCGTACTGAGTATTGTCTACTGCACGATGGGTGGTATCGAGGCCGTGATCTGGACCGACACGATTCAAACGTTTGTCTTGCTAGGCGGGGGACTTCTGGCAATTGTCCTGTTAATTAGCGGCGTCGACGGGGGTTGGTCTGGGTTCTGGGAGATTGCCCAGACGGCGGACAAATTCAATATGGCCAATGCCAACTGGGATGTCACGAACTCTCAGGTCGCGTTATGGGTCATCCTGACAGGAGCCGTCGCCCAAAATATTTCCTCTTATACGGCGGATCAAGCGGTTGTTCAAAGATACGTGACGACATCGACCCAGCAACTAGCCGCGCGCTCGATCTGGATGAGTGCCGTTCTAACGATCCCGGCGACCATCTTGTTTTTCGGAATTGGCACGGCGCTGTTCGCGTATTATCAGAGCCAGCCGGGCAAGTTGGATCCCCTGATCACGACCGATCAAATCTTCCCACTGTTCATCGCCCGAGAAATCCCCGTTGGTCTGGCAGGCTTGATTGTGGCTGGCGTTTTTGCCGCTGCGCAGTCGACCGTTTCGACCAGCATGAACTCGTCCGCGACCACGATCATCGTCGACTTTCTTCGTCCGCTGAACTTCTGCACTACAGAACGCGGTTATTTAAACGCGGCACGCGTTTGCACCTTCTCGATAGGAGCAATGGGAACGCTACTGGGCTTGCTGTTCGTCAATCCTGAGATTCGCTCGCTGTTCGATGCTTTCATTATGATCTTGGGAATTTTCATGGGCATTCTAGGAGGTCTATTTTTGCTGGGCGCGTTCACGCGGAGGACAAACCAATTCGGGGCGCTATGCGGGGCCATGATCGGCGCCGCAACCATGCTCGTCTTATGGAGATTCACGAAGGTCAACGGCTTCGTTTACCCCGCGGCAGGCCTCTCGGTTTGCTTTGTAGTGGGGTACGTAGCCAGCTATCTCAGCGGCCACACGCCGGCCAATCTATCAGGGCTGACGATCTACGATGCTCCCGCAACCGAGGAGAACCCACCGTTGGAGACTAGCAATCAGTCACACTGAACATCGGCAACTTCTTACATAATGGGGTCCTGCATTTCAGACTTCTCACTGCCAGGCACTTTCTTTAACAATAGTCTCCGGGGGGTTTTCATCGGTTGCTCGTGTTACCTAGAAACTCTCTCGACGGGTGGCGAATGTTTCCTACTGTCGATATGAATGAGAAGAAGGAATTGTTGGTCTAGGGACAGCGACAATTGATCGCGACACGAAAGAAGCTTGATGAGATACGAGTTCCAAGAAGGGCTACTTGAGCAGATCTTTGATTGCCTGGGCGATGTCGTGTATTGCGTGAAGAATCTGCAGGGCCGTTACACGTTTGTAAATCATGCATTCGCAGAACGTATTGGCGTGACAGATCCCGCCGAGCTAATTGGCAAACAGGCCGCACACTTTTTCCCTCCGGAATTGGCCAAGGTCTACGACGACCAAGACCGCGAGGTGATCCGCACTGGGCAACCATTAACAGATCAGTTGGAACTGATCTCGAACGTAGATGGAACGCGCGGATGGTACTTGTCTAACAAGTTTCCCCTTCTCGATTGCAGTGGCAACACGATCGGCCTGGTGGGCGTGTCGCAAGATCTAAAACAACCAAGCGACAGCGATCTGGAATTAGCCGATTTAAAGGTCGTTATTGACTTGATTCGGCAGCACATCGCTCAGCCGCTGACAACGGAGGAGCTTGCAGAGAAAGTCGGTCTTTCCGTGACGCAACTCGATCGCCGAATGCGTCGCGTGTTTCGGCTTTCGACCAAGAAGTTCGTGATGAAGTACCGACTTGATTTGGCTCAGCAGCTTCTAGTCTCCAGCGAAAAGTCCTTGTCCGAGATCGCTCTGGAGTGCGGTTTTAGTGACCAAAGCGCCTTCACCCGACACTTTGGTGCCGCAGCGAACCAAACCCCCTTAGCCTACCGAAAGTCGCACCAGAAGCCGGGTTAGGAAAATCAGCCGCTTTTCGTCATCCTAATTTTGACCGAAACGAACACCTGCGGCGCTAGAAATGCTCAATACCATCAGGGGTCTTCGTTTCTAAAATTCAGGCAAATGAATCTGTACGCTTATCCTGAAGGTGTGCCCGTGTCGATTGCAACTCACACGCAACGCAAAATGGAACTCTCTGACATCGATTTCATCACCCAAGAAGCGATCCCTCTCGCGGCCGATATCCTCCAGGCATCGAAGTCGCGTGAGACGACAGAGGATCGAGCCAACTTGGCGAAGGTGGCTGGTCTGATCAACGATCAAGATGGCAAAAAGTTAACCGTCGCGATGGTCGATCAGGTGCTGCGCATCAAAAATCCGCGACGTTCGGCCATCCATCTGCAATCGCTAGTTCAGCAGTACGGCCTGCCAGATTACTTCAGTCCTCGAGATCGCTGCTTACTTCAACTGGGGGTATGGGCCGCTCAATTCGCCCCGAGTTTAGTGATGCCGCTGGTTAGAAAGCGAATTCAAGCCGACTCGTCGCATGTCATCATCTCGGCCGAGCCGAAACCATTTGCCACCTACCTGAAACAGCGCAAGCGCGACGCAATTCGTATCAACCTGAACCAATTGGGCGAAGCTGTTCTCGGCGAGAAAGAAGCACAAGTAAGACTTCAGCTCTATCTTCAACGCATTGCAGATCCTGCGATTCATTACGTTTCGGTCAAGCTGTCTGCTGTCGCCGCTCACATCAGTTTGACTGGTTATCAAGCCACGCTCGAGCAGTTGAAACATCGGCTCCGAACCCTATATCGAGCAGCAATGGCCCCTGGGAATGGCAAGCACAAGTTCATCAATCTTGACATGGAAGAATATCGCGACCTTTACTTGACGGTCGATGTCTTACGCTCGGTGCTCGAAGAGCCCGAGTTTCGCGATCTGTCGGCGGGGATCGTGCTTCAAGCTTACCTGCCAGATTCGCATGCGGTTCAGCAATCCTTAACGCAGTGGGCTAAGCAGCGAGTTGCCCGAGGTGGAGCCGACATCAAGATTCGTTTGGTCAAAGGAGCGAACCTGGCGATGGAGCAGGTAGAAGCCTCTATCCATGGCTGGCCGCAAGCCCCTTACCACACGAAGACCGAAACCGACGCGAACTATAAACGCATGGTCGAATATGCCCTCCGACCTGAGAACGCCGAAGCAGTGCGGATTGGATTGGCAAGTCATAACTTGTTCGATATCGCGTTCGCCCTTCGTTTGTCACAACATCGCGAGGTTGTCCATCGCGTCGACTTCGAGATGCTCGAAGGAATGGCTAACGCTCAAGCTCGCGAGATGCGTGATCGCACAGGCGACCTGCTGGTCTATGCCCCCATTTGCTACGATGCCGATTTCGATTCCGCCGTAGCCTACCTGGTCCGCCGCTTCGACGAGAACACGCAGCCGGGAAGCTTTCTGGGATCGCTGTTTGCAATGGAAGTCGACTCACCTGCCTGGCAGGAACAAAGTCAGCGTTTTCTCGCTGCCGGCAAGCTGGCCCAGTCCCATCAATTGGCTACCCAACCCCATCGCAATCAAGACCGGAGCACCGAACACTTCACGGCAACCTCGGCAAACCAACCCTTCGAGAACGCCCCAAACACCGACTTTTCAATCCCTGCCAATCGCCGGTGGATCGAGGGATTACTCGACGTTTGGAATGAGAGATCCTACGGCACCATCCCTGTGCAAGTGGGTGGGGTTGAAGAAACGACCGATAATATCGCTGATGGTCTCGATCCTTCGCATCCAGGGGAGATTCTCTATCGCTACGCCAACGGCGATGCTTCTCATGTGGAAATTGCTTTGCAAACCGCTACTCAGTCTCAACCCCAATGGGAGGAACTGGGCATAAAGCAGCGTGCTCAGATTCTACGTCAGTTCGCCGCCGTGGCCGCGCAGCAGCGAGGCGAAACGATGGGCGTGATGCTGGCCGATGCCGGCAAGGCAGTGCAGGAGAGCGATGGTGAAATCAGCGAGGCAATCGACTTTGCCGAGTATTACAGCCGCTCGCACAACACCAAAGGGTGGAACGACGGCACAACCTCATCGCCTGTCGGGGTGGTGGTCGTTACGCCGCCTTGGAACTTCCCCTACGCGATTCCCGCCGGCGGTTGTCTCGCCGCGTTGATGGCCGGTAATAGCGTTATTCTGAAGCCTGCTCCGGAAACGGTCTTAACCGCGTGGCACTTGGCCTGCCAGTTGTGGGAAGCGGGCGTTCCCCGCAAAGTCTTGCAGTTTCTACCGCTGGACGACGGCGACAACGGTAAGGCCCTGCTGAGCGATCCTCGCACTTCAATTGTCGTTCTCACCGGGGCATACGCGACCGCCCAGCTTTTCCAATCGTGGCGACCAGCGATGCAATTGTATGCCGAGACAAGCGGCAAGAACAGCATGATCGTTTCCTCGGCGGCAGACCTCGACCTGGCAATCAAAGACCTCGTGCGTAGCGCCTTCGGTCACGCCGGACAAAAATGCTCGGCCGCCAGCTTGGCGATCGTTCTGCGAGATGTCTATGAGAGCGACCAGTTCCGCAATCAGCTTCGTGATGCGGCAGCGAGCTTGCATGTTGGATCTGCTTGGGATCTCTCTGCGGATGTCACGCCGATCATTCGACCGCCACATGCCGAACTGAAAAGAGGCTTGACGAAGCTAGAGCCGGGTGAGTTTTGGCTGCTTGAACCCCAAATGATTGACGATAACCCATGCCTGTGGAGTCCTGGTATCCGGCTGGGGGTGAAACCTGGCAGTTGGTATCACCGCACCGAATGCTTCGGCCCAGTACTGGGAATCATTTGCGTCGATTCACTAGAAGAAGCGATCCGCATCCAGAACGACAGCGAGTTCGGTCTGACCGGAGGCTTATATTCGCTAGATTCCGAAGAGATCACTACATGGCGCGAGTCGGTCGAAGTTGGCAATGCTTACATCAACCGTACGACGACCGGCGCGATTGTTCAGCGACAACCTTTCGGAGGTTGGAAACACTCGGCCGTCGGACCTGGCGCGAAAGCAGGTGGCCCTAACTACGTGGCCGCGTTCCAAAACTGGTCGCAAGCCGCCTTGCCTCAAGCCATGCAAACCCTTTCGGCCGAATTGCGCGAGCATGTGGCAATCCTCGGCAAAGCCCTCCCGTCGGACGATGATCGCCAAGAATTACAAGCAGCAACTGCCAGCTACGTTTATTGGTGGGACCATTACTTCTCAAGAGAACATGATCCATCCTCGTTGCTCGGAGAAACCAATCACTTCCGCTATCGACCTTTTCCGAAACATGTCGTTCGTGCCGAAGGTGACCCTATGCGCATGGTCGACTTAGCCAAGAGTTTCCTACTGTGTGAAATCGCTGAAATCCCCTGGGAGTTGAGCGCCGCTTCGCAAAGCAATTGGTTTAACCGACTGCCATCGGCGTTGAAACAACGTAGTCGAGCGGAATCCCAAGAGGAATTCATCCAGCGGTTGTCGCAAACCGAACCAGGGTGTCTGCGCGTTGTCGGGTCCTCGGACCTCGATCCACTCTTCGACCTGAAACGCTGTGGCTATCGCATCTTGAGCTCGACGTGTTACGCCAATGGGCGGCTCGAATGGCTCGGGTATCTGCGAGAACAATCGGTGACTGAAATCGTCCACCGACATGGGAATATCGTTTCCCGGCAACACCAACGGCAATAAAGAATACTTGATAGAACGCATTCCGAGTCGATGTTATGATGGCGAGTCTGGCCCCCCTTGACCTCCCCTGTCGACTTGGTTTCTTATGCATCTCTTTCGTACTCTCGTATTGCTGACCGTTTTCTACGTGACCACTGCCATTTCGGCGGCTGAGCGTCCTAACATCGTCTGGATCATTGCCGATGACCTCAGCCCAGAGTTGGGTTGCTATGGCTACCAAGGAGTTAGCACCCCTAATATTGATCGCCTGGCCGACCAGGGGCATCGCTATACAGAGGCGTTTTCTACCTCGCCGGTTTGCTCGTCCTCGCGTTCCGCGTTCATCACTGGGGTTTACCAGACGGCAACCGGGACGCATCATCATCGCACGGAAGTCAAACGACCGCTGCCGAGTCCTGTCGTTCCCATTCTCACGTTGTTGAAAGACGCCGGGTACTACCTCAGCAATAGCAACAGCACGATGACTCGCCCCGGCAAGACCGACTACAACTTCACTACCCAAGGCCAGGTTTTCGATGGTATCGATTGGTCGATGCGTGAAAAGGGACAGCCGTTTTTCGCGCAAATTCAAATCCACGAACCGCACCGCGCGTTCATCCGGGCCAAGGATTTGGCCCGAGCCGATGACGTCGAGATTCCTTCTTACTACCCAGAGCACCCGGTCATCCGTGCGGATTGGGCGAACTACCTCGCCAGCATCGAAACGCTCGACCAGCATGTGGGTGCCGTTGTGCAGCGATTAAAAGACGAAGGGGAATTCGATAAGACGGTGATCTTCTTCTTCGGAGATCACGGTCGGCCTCACTATCGCGACAAACAGTGGCTTTACGACGGCGGCCTTCGCGTTCCGCTTGTGGTGCACTTGCCAGGACATCTGAGCTCTGGTGTGGTCAACAACGATTTGGTCAGCCTGATCGACGTCAGCGCGACAACCATTGCCGTCGCTGGCCTGCCCGTACCTGAGTGGATGGACGGCCAAGATTTTCTTTCCGATGACTTCGCAGGGCGGACCATGATCTTCGCTGCGCGAGATCGGTGCGGTGACGCGGTCGACAGAATTCGCTGCGTGCGTACCGATTCGTTCAAGTATATTCGCAATGACTTCCCCGAACTTCCCTACACCCAGCGAAGTGGCTACAAAGAGCTTCAATACCCAGGCATGACAGTCGCTCGCGTATTAAAGCAGCAGGGCAAGCTGGAAGGTCCGCCGGCGCACTTTTGGACTGAGTCACGTCCTGCGGAAGAACTCTATGACTTGAATGCCGACCCAGATGAAACCAACAATGTGGCCGATGATAAGAAATACGCGAAGGTATTGGCCACTCTGCGCAATGAACTCGATCAGTGGATCGCCGGCACAAACGACTATGGTTATCAGCCTGAACCGCAGCTCCAAGAAACGATTGAGGCCAGTCGCAAGTGGTCGAACGGAGCATTTAAGCGACGCGGGCTCTCACCAGACGTCAAGCCGGATGTGTATCTAAACTGGTGGGAAAAGGAGTTAGGCGTCTCGCAGCGGTAACTCTGCCTAACTGGTCTCGGGCATGAAGGTCGGCATGACAATCCCCTCGGGCTTCGTCCATTCACCACGGACTTGCGAAAAGTGAAGCTCACAGTTCCTCGCTCCCCAACCGTACAACTGTTGAACCAGCTCGCTTGCTTCAACTGGGACAAGCCACACCGGCGATCTGCCAGCGTGATGCTGCAATTCGGAATAGATCAACGCTGCGGCATCCTCTTCCGTTCGCATCGCGCCTGGTCCTAGCATGTTCGAGCCAGGATGAAATACCGAGGCCAGAACTCCGTCGAGTTCCCCAGAGCTATTGACGATGACGGATACGTGCCATAGCCCGGATTTGTTTTCCAGAAAGTGGCGGTAATCGTCAGGGCGGCGAATGTGATGCAGCTTTTCTTCCAACGCGACGATCGCCTCCAGGTCGCCAGCGGTTGCTTCACGCACGCAGTCCAGCCGAGCTGGTGGCGTGCCTCGTTGTATTCCGCTCTCCGGCACTTCCAGGTACATATCTTGATAGGTTGCCCGAGGAACGAAACCAGCTCGACTGTAAAGCGAGAACGAATCTAGATTCAGAGCGCTCGACACCAGTCGCACCGGCTTGTTTACCTTCTCAGCCAGATCAATAACGGCCTGCAAGAGCTTCCGCGCGACACCTCCGCCGAAGTGATCGGGGTGAACGTTCATGATCCCCAACGACACGTGAGTGGGGCGTGGATGGTAAAAGCAAGATCCGGCAATCACACCAGACTCGTCACACCTAGCCACCACGCAGCATCCGGGATCAATGGCTTCGTACACTTCACAAAACACGCTTGCGACCGACACGTCGCCGGTGAAGATAGGCGGTCGGGCATGCGATTGATACCAGGCGTTGGTCGAATGGTAAATCAACGAGGTAACTTCATGCTGCTGCTCAGTCGTCATCGATTGAATCGTATAGCTCGACATACTTCGTCCTGTACCATGGCTCGTGAATCACTCCAAACAGTGTCGATATTCTCCAACGATTACTACATTCGTGCCACCCTTCGACGAGTGGGTTCATTTTCGACCAGAAAAGTCTCGCGTCATTTCCGCAGATCCATTAAAATGGCGATTCGGGCATCTCCTTGCCCTCCTCCTCTGTTTCCTTCCACTTCCCTCCTTCGGTAATCGAGCGTGGCGATCGTATGACCCAGCTGCCTCATTTAGCAGATTTCGCTCGCCTCGTGGCGATTATTGCGGTTGCGATGCTGCCAAGTGTTGCTTTCGCGGCTGATAATTCACAGACGGATGCGGTACGTTTCGAACAAGATATCTACCCCCTCCTTCGCAAGGCCTGCTTTGAATGCCACGGCGCCGATACGCAAGAGGCCGGATTACGCGTTGACGAGCGCCGTGCTTTTTTCGATTCGGGTAGCGTTGTCCCTGGTAATCCAAACGATAGCGAACTTTTGCGAAGAGTCATGCTGCCTGAGGGACATGACGAAATCATGCCCGCCGTGGGCGATCCGTTCACGACCAATGAGGTGAGTTCTCTTCGCGACTGGATTGTCAACGGAGCAACCTGGCCCCAAGATTTCATCCCTCCCAAGCACTGGGCATATGTCTCACCTGATCGGCCGATGCTACCGGAAGTGAAACATAAACCATGGCCCCAGTCTCCGATCGACCACTTCGTCCTGGCCAAGCTCGAATCGCTTGAGTTGGAACCATCGCCTGCGGCTTCCCCGGAGAAGCTCCTACGCCGGGTCCATCTCGACTTGATCGGACTGCCCCCCACGCCGCAGGAAGTGAATGCGTTCGTATCCAACCCATCTCAGCAGCATTATCGCCAAATTGTTGACGAGCTTTTAGCAAGACCGCAATTTGGCGAGCGCTGGGCACGACCTTGGCTCGACTTGGCACGTTATGCTGACTCGCATGGATTTCAGCGCGACGATCTCCGCGAGATTTGGGCATATCGCGATTGGGTCATACAAGCGATGAACGACGACATGCCGTTCGATCGATTTACGATCGAGCAAATCGCTGGCGACCTCTTGCCTGATGCGACCGAATCGACTCGGATCGCAACTGGGTTTCATCGCTGCGCTCCGACCAATGTCGAAGCAGGCTCACTGCCGGAAGAAACCCGGACCGAGCAGATCATCGACCGCGTCAACACCACAGGCGCCGTCTGGCTCGGAACGACGCTCGAATGCTGCCAATGTCACGATCACAAGTACGATCCTTTCCCCACGAAGGACTACTACCGGATGCTGGCATTCTTCAATAGCACGCAGCGCGAGGCAGACCGTACCGACTCGAAGAAGCCCAGCTCAATCGCGTTTCAGGGACCGTCCATGGATCTCGCGAATCCTCAGCGAGCACAGCGGCGGAAACAACTTCAAACAAAACAGGCTGAAGTCAAACAGCAACAATCTAAGCGACGCGACGAACTCGCAGACGAATTAAAATCCTGGGTCACAAGTATTGACTCCGACGCAATGAAGTCGATGCCTGACCCGGTCAAAGAGGTGATCGCAAAAGCCCCTGAACAGTGGACCCCTAAAGAAGAAAAGACGCTGCTTGATCACTGCATGAAACAAGATAGTTCGAGTCAAAAGATCACCAAACAGCTAAGTAAGATACAACGCGACCTGAAATCTGCCGCGCCGGACAAGACGCTGGTGATGATCGAACTTGAAGAAGCGCGTCCCACGCATATATACGAGCGTGGGAACTATCAGACCCCCGGCGCGCCTGTCCAACCTGGCACACCTGAAATCCTGCACGCGATGCCCCAGGGGCCGGGTAATCGGCTGTCGCTGGCACGCTGGCTGGTATCGCAGGAGAACCCGCTGGTCGCTCGCGTGGTCGTCAATCGCTGGTGGGCTGAACTATTCGGTCAAGGTATCGTGTCGACGGAAGAAGACTTCGGCATCAAAGGAGAGCAACCAACCCATCCCGAACTATTAGACTGGCTGGCGGTCGAGTTCATGGAAAACGGCTGGTCGCGCAAGAAACTACTGCGGGAGATCGTGCACTCGGCAACCTACCAGCAGTCGTCCAACATCACCCCGCAGCAGTTAGAACGTGACGATCGCAACAAGCAACTTGCACGCGGTCCACGCATGCGGATGGATGCCGAAATGATTCGCGACAACGCCCTGGCGATTTCCGGCTTGCTTAGCCTCAAGCAGTTCGGCCCTCCCATTCGTCCATATCAACCCTCAGGCATTTGGACCAAAGTCGGCGGGCAAAAGTACAACTACCAGGTTAGCCCCGGCAACGAGCAACATCGCCGAGGGATATATGTCGTCCTTAAACGAGGTTCACCCTACCCAAGCTTTCTCAACTTCGATGCCAACGCGCGCCTTGCGTGCACGGTGCAGCGGTCACGCACCAATACTCCCCTGCAAGCTCTCACGCTGCTGAACGACCCCGTTTACGTCGAAGCCGCCCAGTCCTTGGCGCAGCGAATTCAAAGCGAAGCGGCAGATCGCCCGCTTAACCAGCAGTTGACTTACGCCTTCCAACTGTGCACTGCGCGTACTCCGAACAAATCGGAACTTATCACGCTGAGACACTTGGTCGAGCTATATCCCCAGGACATCGACAAGGGCTGGTTCAATGTCGCAGCGGCATTGCTGAACCTACACGAAACCATCACGAAGGACTAGCGCGTCGCGATGAGCACCAAAGACCATCAACAAGCCACAACGCGCCGGGGATTCCTGCGGAATTCAGGCATCGGATTTGGTGGCATCGCGTTAGCGTCTCTGCTGCAAGACAATGGCAGCGCTAAAACGTTAGCCCCGCATCGTGTGCCGCGTGCCAAGCATGTGATCTATTTACACATGATCGGCGCTCCGTCGCAATTAGATCTGTTTGAGCCGAAGCCGGAACTCGTCAAACGACATAATCAGCCTTGCCCCGCAGAAGTGACCAAGGATCGTGATTTCGCTTTCATTGGTAAGACATCCACCCTCGCTGGTTCCCCATGGAAATACAGGCAACACGGATCGTGTGGCCATAGTTTTTCCGAACTGCTGCCCCACCTGGCAGGGGTTTCCGATGAGATCGCAATGATCCATTCGGTACATACCGAAGAGATCAACCATGCTCCGGCTCAGATGTTTCTGCACTCCGGATTCGGTCGTGGTGGACGCCCCAGTTTTGGGTCGTGGGTATCCTATGGTCTAGGATCTGAAAACGAAAACCTGCCAGGCTACATCGTCCTGCTTAGCGGCCCTAAAGGAGGCGCCGGAACAAGTCTCTGGTCGAGTGGTTTCCTACCCAGCATTCATCAAGGAATTCAGTTTCGCTCGGAAGGGGACCCGGTGCTGTTTTTATCCAACCCGAAGGACCACTCCACCCAAGATCGGCGACACGTTCTCGACACCGTGTCCGATCTTAACCGGCAGCACTTGGCTGCCACCGGTGACCCTGAAATTGAAACGCGGATAGAGCAGTACGAGATGGCCTTTCGCATGCAGGCATCCGTACCGGATCTGATGAACCTGGAAGGGGAAACCAAAGAGACGCTCTCCCTGTACGGGGCCCAGCCAGGGAAAGCATCGTTTGCCAATAATTGCCTACTTGCCCGGCGACTCGTTGAACGGGGTGTGCGTTTGATCGAGCTTTACGATGCCGATTGGGACCACCATAACAATCTCGACAAGCGTCTTCCGGCCAAATGCAAGCAAACCGACCAAGCGATTGCCGCGCTGATTCTCGATCTCAAGCGACGGGGTTTGTTAGACGATACGCTCATCGTTTGGGGCTCCGAATTCGGTCGTACACCACTACGCCAAGGTGGCAATGCCAAGGGGAACTCGGTGGCAGGTCGCGATCACCACAAAGACGCATTCACCATGTGGTTAGCTGGTGGCGGCGTGAAAGGGGGCGTCAGTCACGGGCGTACCGATGACTTCGGCATGGACATCGTCGATAACGGAGTCCACGTTCACGACCTCAACGCGACCATTTTGCATCTATTAGGCATCGATCACGAGCGACTCACCTACCGCTACCAAGGACGCGAGTTCCGCCTGACCGATGTGGATGGCAACTTGATTCGTCCGATACTGGCTTGAGCGACCTGGTAAATTTCACGGCCCCTTGGACATTATCTATAAGGAAACCGCCCTGGTTCGGGTGATAGACTAAACAGTCCTTGGCGATCCGTCGTGGCTGCCTTGGTTCACGTTGTGGACATTCCCTCCTTAGTCCCCTCTTCCCGTCTTGCCATTTGGCTGAAAAAGGATCCCGACCATGCGAGCGATCGTGATCTCCGCCTCTGCTGTCTGCTTCTTGTTATGCGTTGCCCCTCCATTGCAGGCAGCCCCACCGGAAGGTTATCTCCCCAAGGGAAATGATGGCCGGCAATTAAACCTCGACTTCGAGACCGGAACACTTCAAGACTGGTCGGCCCAAGGTGAAGCGTTCCAAGAGCAACCCATCGAGGGAGACACCATACATCGTCGTCGCAGTGACATGAGGAGCCGACACCAGGGCAAGTATTGGATCGGTGGATACGAACGTAAGCAAGACGAACCCACCGGCACACTCACCTCGGACTCGTTCCAGGTCACGCATCCCTGGGCGGCCTTTCTACACAATGGTGGATCCTTTGCAGAAACCCGAGTCGAGCTAGTGAGTGCCGCCAATGACAAGGTCTTTTACTCTACGGTTGGTGAGAAGCGTGAGGACATGCGTCTGGTGGTCGTCGATTTGAAGCCGGTCGCAGGCAAGCAGATCTACATTCGCCTGGTCGACGAACACCGCGGTGGCTGGGGACATCTTAACTTCGACAATTTTCGCTTCTACGACGAAGCTCCGGCTAAACCGAAGCCTCCCCTTAAGCCGCTGGTTGCCGATGACTACCCACACGCAGGATTATCCGCTGAACAAGCAGCGGCGGCCATGCAACTGCCTGACGGATTTGCGGCAATCGTAAGTGCCGCCGAGCCTGAAGTCACGCAGCCGATCGCGATGGCATTGGACGATCGCGGCCGACTCTGGGTGGCGGAAGCGTTTGAATACCCACAGCGTGCCCAAGATGGCGAGGGTCGCGACCGCATCTTGATTTTTGAAGACGACGACGGTGACGGCAAGTTCGATAGCCGCAAAGTCTTTTTCGAAGGCCTGAATCTGGTGAGCGGGCTGGAAGTCGGGTTTGGCGGCGTCTGGGTTGGTGCGGCACCCGACCTTTTATTCATCCCCGACGAAGACGGCGACGATGTGCCTGATAGCAAGCCGAAAGTGCTGCTCGACGGCTGGGGATATCAGGACACGCACGAAACGCTTAATGCTTTCATCTGGGGACCCGATGGTTGGCTTTATGGTTGCCATGGGGTGTTTACGCATTCCAATGTCGGAAAGCCTGGCACCCCAGACTCAGAGCGACAGCGGATCAACGCCGGCATCTGGCGTTATCATCCGCTGCGGCACGAGTTTGAGGTCTTCTGCCACGGCACGAGCAATCCTTGGGGAGTCGACTTCAACGACTACGGCCAGGCTTTTGCCACGGCGTGTGTTATCCCGCATCTCTATCACATGATTCAAGGAGCCCGATACCAACGCCAAGCCGGTTCTCATTTCAATCCGCACACCTACGACGACATCAAAACAATTGCCGACCACTTGCATTACCTGGGTGCGACTCCGCATGGAGGCAACAGCAAGTCCGACGAGGCTGGCGGCGGACATGCTCACGCAGGAGCCATGATCTATCTGGGAGATCGCTGGCCAGAACAATACCGCGGCCAGATCTTTATGAACAACATTCACGGCCAGCGTTTGAATGTCGATATCCTCCATCCGAAAGGGTCTGGATACGTTGGCAGCCATGGCCCAGACTTCCTGCTCACGCGAGATCGTGCTTCTCAGATATTGAATATCCGCTACTTGCCCGACGGAAATGCCTACATGATCGACTGGTACGACATGCAGGCATGTCATGACCGAAATGCGGCTGCGCACGATCGCAGCAACGGCCGGGTTTACAAAATCTGTTACGGCAAGAGTGAATCGGTCAAGGTTGACCTGCCCTGGAAAAGCGATCTCGAACTGGCCGAGCTAACTTTGCACCCCAACGACTGGTACGTCCGCCACGCCCGAAAGGTATTGCAGTATCGGACGACTAGTGTTGATATCGCCCCGAACGCAATCTCCCGCCTACAAGAGATCGCCGACACCCACGCTGACCCGACGCGCCGGCTAAGGGCCTACTGGGCACTGCACTCAATCGGCAAACTCGATTCCGAGCGAATCAATCAAATGACCAAAGATGCCAACCCGCATGTTCGCGGTTGGGCGATTCAGTTGGCGTTTGAGACCAACCACCAACCCTCGAAGTCATTCGCGAAAACCATGATTCGTTTAGCGAAAGAGGACCCCTCTCCTGTGGTTCGACTTTATCTTGCCTCGGCAGCTCAACGGATGTCGCTCGATTCAAGGTGGGAACTGCTCTCGGCATTGACCTCTCACGCGGAGGACGCCCAGGACCATAATCTTCCCCTGATGTATTGGTACGCGGCCGAACCTCTGGCCGAAGCGGCACCTGAACGAGCTCTTGCATTGGGTCTGGCTGCAAACGAGTCGATTCCTCAGTTAGGCCAATTCATGCTACGGCGCATCGGCAGTGGTGACTCGAATAGCTCTCTAGCAACATTAGTCAAAGGGGTCTCCACGGTAGACGATCCGAACACCCAGCTCATATTTCTGAAAGCCATGCGTGCGGCTTTGGCTGGTCGGCGTCAAGTCGTCATGCCGCCGGAGTGGGACAAAGTTGGTGGCAAGTTGATGTCAAACGGCAACAGCGAGGTTGCCATCGAAGCGACCGGGCTCGGCGTGACTTTTGGTGATGCAAAAGCCCTGTCGCGAATGCGTCAACTAGCCCAAAATGAACTCGCGAAACCACGTTTGCGAACGGCTGCAATCGAAGCCCTGTTGGCTGCAGACGATCCCCATCTACCAAGCACATTACAATCCCTCGTACCAAATCCCACCTATCGCGATATTGCGATCAAGGGTCTGGCTCAATACGATGACCTCCAAACGCCCGATAGTCTATTTGCTGAATATGCCCAGATGTCGCCGGGCGACAAGCGTTTGGCCCTGGCCACGTTGTGTTCGAGACCATCCTATGGAAAAGCGTTGCTCGCGACGATCGCCCATGGGGATATCCCTTCTAGTGATTTATCCGCCGATCTCGTTCGACAGTTGTCTAACCTGCAAGACATAGACATCAACACGCAGCTGAGATCAGTCTGGGGCTCAATTCGTGATACTCCGGAAGAGAAAGCCCAGCTGATCGAGCATTACAAAAAGTTAATCGCCCAGAAGACGCTACCCCAGGCCGATATAGAACTCGGACGTGCCATCTTCGCCAAAACCTGTCAGCGTTGCCACACTTTGTACGGCGTTGGTGGAGCCGTCGGTCCCGATTTAACAGGCTCGAACCGAGCGAACCTCGACTATCTCTTGAGTAACATCGTCGATCCGAGTGCCGTGATGGCGAAGGAATACCAACCTTCGATCATCCTGCTCGAATCTGGTCGCGTACTGACAGGCATTGTTCGCCAAGAAGATGACAAGACGCTCATTCTAGAAACGGCCGAAGATGTCTTGCCCCTTCCCAAGGATGAAATTGAAGCACGTCGGCTCAGCGATAAGTCGATGATGCCAGACGACCAACTTCGACCATTTTCTGAACACGACGTTCGTTCACTGGTCGCCTATTTGCAAAGCAAAACCCAAACAGCGCTGCTGGCAACTTCAGAGAACTCCGCTGATCTGTTCAACGGAACCGACCTGAAGGGATGGACAGGTGATCCCGCACTGTGGTCTGTCGAAGACGGGGAGATTGTCGGGAAGACAACCAAAGGCATTCCACAGAATAGTTTTTTAATCAGCGACCTTGCCGCAGAAAACTTTCGCTTGACCATGCAGGTGCGACTCGTGAAGAACGAGGGCAACAGCGGCGTGCAATTTCGCAGCCAGCCACTACAAGATGGTTCGGTCAAAGGATACCAGGCCGATATCGGGGCCGGTTGGTGGGGCAAGCTGTATGAAGAGCACGGCCGAGGCCTACTGTGGGAGAAATCCGGCCAGCGGCACTTGAAGCCAGATCAGTGGAACACTTACGAAATCAGCGCTCAGGGACCCGATATCAAGACACTTCTCAATGGTCAGCCGTGTGTGCAACTCCAGGACCACGAAGGGGCCAAACGTGGCATCTTCGCTTTGCAACTTCACTCAGGAGGTCCGACCGAAGTCCGTTTCCGCAATTTGAAGTTGGAAATTCTTCCCTAATCGACTTCCTGATCGATTCTCCTTCAAAAAACTCCCTCGCTGTCGCACCCTCAACTTGCCAGCGAGGTAAGATAAAGCATACGCTACGCGACTGTCCTGCCCTTTATTCTCTTCCCAGATAGACGACACGATATGACGACATTCTATTCTCGCGTCCTACTTTCCTTGACCTTTGTTTTGGCTACTGGAAGTTCTCTGCTGGCAGCAGATGAGCGATACCAGGTCTTGTTCAACGGTAAAGACCTTTCCGGTTGGAAAGGACTCGACAAGTTCTGGTCGGTCCAAGACGGCACCATCATAGGTGAAACAACTTCGGAGAATCCCACCAGCGGAAACACCTTTCTCATTTGGCAAGGCCCGCAGCTTGGCGACTTCGAGTTCCGCGGCAAGGTCCGTTTCCAAGGCAACAACTCCGGTGTGCAGTACCGTAGCGAAATCGTTGATGCCGATAACTATGTTCTCAAGGGGTATCAAGCCGACTTGCATCCCCGCCAAGAATACTTCGGCATGCTCTACGGAGAAAAAACGGGCCGAGGCATTATCGCCACCCGTGGACAGCAAGTGGTGATCAGCGAGGACGGCAAAAAGAAAGTCACCAGCCAGGTCGGTGATAGCGAACTACTGACCGATGACGATTGGAACGACGTGCACATCGTCGCCGTCGGCAATCGTTTGATTCACCAGATCAATGGTATCACCACGGTCGATGTCACCGATAAAAGCAAGCAGGCCATGTTGCAAGGAGCCCTCGGTTTGCAGCTACACGCCGGGCCTCCGATGAAGGTCGAATTTCGCAACCTCCTGCTCCGCCAACTGAAGGGAGACGAAGCGCAAGCGGTCCTCTCCCAAGCAATCAAGTCCGGTACACCGAACGACAAGTCCGCTTCTGTTGAGCCCACCGATGTGGCCCCCCAATCCAGTGAAGCCTGGCTTACCTCGCAACCGATTGCCAAGTGGATCTGGTCGAAGAATTCTCCTGACGGCCACAAGCTGAACCTTCGCAAGACATTCGAAGTAAGTGGCAAGGTCAAAGCGGCTCGGCTCTATGCCACCTGTGACAACAGCATGAAGTTAATGCTCAATGGAAAGCCCATCAAAAGTACTAACCAGTGGCAAACACCAATTGAGTTGAACATCACCCAATCGCTTAAGCCAGGCAACAACGTCTTAGCCGTCGCAGGTGAAAACGAAGGTGGTATCGCTGCAATGGTGCTGAAGCTTGTCGTGGAACTCACCGATGGCACCAAGCAAACAATCGTTACGGACGAGAGCTGGAAGATCAGCGATTCCCAAGTCAAAGATTGGGAGCAGGTCGCTTTCGACGACACAAGCTGGAACAAGCCCACCATTAAAGGAAAATTAGGGGATGGCCCTTGGCGAATTCCGAACTACACCTCTCAAACACAAAAGGGGGAAGCCAAAGACCCGCTCAATCCGAAGAACATTCTCACCGCACCAGGCTTCGTCGTCGATCACATATATACCGTTCCCAAAGAACAAGGCAGTTGGGTCTCGCTGACGACTGATCCCCAAGGACGTTTTTACGCCTGCGATCAAGGAGGAGCGGGACTGTTCCGAATCACCGTTCGTGAAGACTACGAGCCACTAATCGAGCCGGTCTCGGTCGACGCACTCAAGTCGATATCCGGTATTCAAGGGATGATCTGGGCCTTCGATAGCTTGTGGGTCCACCGCAACGGTGGGCACCTTTATCGATTGACTGACTCCAACGGCGACGACAAGCTCGACACGGCCGAAACGATTCCCGGCGGAACTGGTGGCGGCGAACATGGCAACCACGCGGTCATTGTTACCGAGGATGGAAGCGATCTTTACTTGGACGGCGGAAACCATGCTCCGCTAGGTAAGTACAAGAATACACACGTCGCAACCTGGGACGAGGATCTGCTGCTTCCACGAATGTGGGATGCCAATGGACATGCTCGCGGAAAACTGGCCCCAGGCGGTTGGATGACTCGTCTGAACGTCGACACGAAGGACCAAACGGTCTACACGATCGGCTTCCGAAATCAGTACGATATCGACAAGAATCGCTTCGGCGATGTCTTCACATTCGATGCCGACATGGAATGGGATTTGGGCCTGCCGTGGTACCGACCTACCCGCATTTGTCATGTGGCCAGTGGTGCAGACTACGGCTGGCGAAGCGGTTCCGGCAAGTGGCCAGCCTACTACGAAGATAGCGTTCCACCAGTGGTTGACATCGGCCCTGGCTCTCCGACCGGTGTGGTTTCCGGTAAGGGAACCGCATTTCCGACACGATACCAAGATGCAATCTTCGCACTCGACTGGACCTTCGGCACGATCTACGCGATTCACTTGAAACCGCACGGAGCGAGCTACCAAGGTGAAGCCGAACCGTTTACCTTCGGTTCGCCACTGCCGGTGACCGATGCCATCGTTGGCCATGATGGAGCGTTATATTTCACCATCGGTGGCCGTGGTACCCAGTCGGCTCTGTTCCGTGTTCGCTACATCGGCGACGAGTCGTTAGAAGCCCCTAGCGAAATCGATCCGGCTGCGGCAGAGGCCCGCACGGAACGCCGACAACTGGAAGCATTCCACGGAATCGAGGCGCCGGCAGCCGTTGAGTTTGCCTGGCCATTTCTTTCCAGCAAAGATCGCTTCCTGAGAAACGCCGCTCGCGCCGCGATTGAAAGCCAGCCAGTCGAAACGTGGTCTGCTTCGGTGTTGAGCGAACAAAACCCGCAAGCACACGTGACGGCGGCCGTCGCCCTGGCACGTATGGGCAACCAAGATCATCGTGCCCCACAGTTGGCAAGCTTGTTAAAGATGGATGCCAAATCGCTCGACAAAAGCGAGCTTCTCGGTCTGCTGCGTGCTTACTCTCTCACCTACATCCGACTTGGTTCTCCGACCGAGTCCGAGCGTACCCAGGTTATCGCTCAGCTCGATCCGTTGCTACCAGCCGGCGACCCCGACATCAATACGGAACTAATTCGTGTGCTCACGTATCTTCGCGCCGACAGCGTAATCGCCAAAACGATGATGTTGATCGAGAAGCGTTCTGCGCCTGAGATTCCTGATTGGTCGACCCTTGCTACACGTAATGCCCGCTACGGCGGAACGGTGAATTCTCTCTTGAGCAATCACCCCCCAACACGCGAACTGGGCTACGCCTTCATTTTACGAAACATGCGTTCTGGCTGGACCCTGAATCAACGCAAGGCGTACTTCACTTTTCTGAACGAAGCCGCCAAGGCCTCAGGAGGCGCCAGCTACCCTGGTTATCTGACACGTATCCGCGACGAGGCGTTGGGTAACAGCACCGACGCCGAGCGTAAAGCACTCGAGGGGATCACCGGCGAAGACTTCAATCCTGTTCCCGATTTCCCGATTGCCAAAATCGAAGGCCCCGGAAAACAGTACACGCTTGACTCAGCCATGGCGGCTGTGCGCGGCAAGCCTAACTTCGAACGCGGTCGATCGCTTTTCTTTAGCTCGACCTGCGGCAAATGCCATCGACTGGGAACTCTCGGCGGTAGCATTGGCCCCGACCTTACCAGTATCCCTCACAAGTTCGACCAGCGTTACCTTGTCGAGGCGATCGTCGATCCTAGCAAGAATATCTCCGATCAATACGGATCGTCGATCGTGTTGTTGGACAGTGGCCGAGTGATTACAGGCCTCCTCGTTGAAAATGACGAAGAGGTCACAATCTACCCCAACGAGCCCAATGCTGATCCGGTGAAGGTTTCACGAGACGAAATTGAAGACGTCCAATCGTCTCCTGTTTCCCAGATGCCCAAGGACTTGCTCAATCCGCTAAATCCGGAAGAAGTTCGCGACCTGATCAACTACCTGATGGCATCCGGCAATCCCAACGACAAGCGATACCGTCAAGGCAAATAGTCGCTTGCCACTCAGACCTTACCTTATTATTCGCCGGCACTAAGCCAGCGGCATTCCCTCCTGCGCCTCATCATGGAGAAATCGCTTGTCCCCTTCCAATTCTCCACCATCCTCGATCAGCACGATAGTTCATCTACGCTTTATCAGTCTTACCGCAATACTGTTTGCCGCTCTATCCGGTCTCCTACTAGCGGACGAAGAGAAGACTTCCAACAAGCCGCGTAGCATCAGCGGAATTTATCCGCACTTGGCCTACTGGAACGATCATGGTGAATGCGGCACCGGGGCAGTTGTGCCGTGGGCTGACAAGCTATGGGTTATTACCTATGGGCCTCACTACCCCAAAGGTTCCAGCGACCAGCTTTACTCGATAACACCAGATTTACAGATCGAAGCCTTCGCAGGAAGCGTAGGCGGTACCCCGGCCAATCGCATGATCCACAAGGAAAGCAATCAACTTCTGATTGGCCCGTATGTTATCGACGCGAAAGCCAACATTCGCGTTATTACGCCCGATGCCATGCCAGGTCGCTTGACCGGCAATGCCCGGCACTTGTTCGACCCTGCCGGCAAGGCCTATTACGCGACCATGGAAGAAGGCGTTTACGAGGTCGACATGGAAACGCTGGATGTGACCGAACTTTTTCAAGACGACCAGTCACACGGCCAAAATGTGGGGCCTGATCCGACCGCGCACGACGTACCTTTCGCCGCGCTTCCCGGTTATCACGGTAAAGGTCTCTACTCGGGGCAAGGCCGTCTGATCTACGCCAACAACGGCGAAGCTTCAGGGCTCGCCCGATCTCGTCCCGATATCCCTTCCGGGTGTCTGGCCGAGTGGGACGGCAAGAGCCAAACCTGGCAAGTCATTCGTCGCAACCAATTCACCGATGTCCGAGGTCCCGGCGATTTACTCGGCAACCCCAACCCCGAGACCGACCCTGTGTGGGCGATCGGTTGGGATCACCGTTCATTGCTACTTATGCTGTTAGATCAAGGACATTGGCATACCTATCGACTTCCCAAGGCCTCGCACAGTTACGATGGAGCGCACGGCTGGAATACCGAATGGCCCCGCATTCATGACATCGGCGAAGTGGATTTCGTCATGAACATGCATGGTATGTTCTGGCATTTTCCCAAAACCTTCACGCATGCCAATTCCGCAGGCATCGCTCCCCGTTCCACCTACTTGAAGGTGATAGGCGACTATTGCCGTTGGAACGATCAGCTTGTGTTCGGCTGCGATGACGCCGCCGCGAGCGAGTTCCTGAACACTCGTCGAGCCAAGGGGAAAGTCGCCGGACCCGGCCAATCGCATTCCAATTTGTGGTTCACATCGACCGATATTCTCGACAAGCTCGGGGCCCCGATTGGACGCGGAAGTGTTTGGCTAAACGACCCAGTGCAAGCTAATGTACCGTCCGATCCTTTCCTCTTTTCTGGTTTCGAGCGTCGTTCACTTTGCCTCTTCCACGATGCCAAGACACCAGTAACCTTCACCGTTGAAGTCGACCAGGAAGGCAACAACCAATGGAACGAACTGACGACCATCACCGTACCCGTCGGCGAAAACACTTGGCACGCATTCCCTCAAAATGAAACAGGCGTCTGGGTGCGTATCACAACAGATCAGGATTGCTCGCAAGCGACCGCTCAGTTCCAATATGCCAATCAGGACGTTCGCGACTCGGCAGCCGCCACAATCTTTCAAGGCCTTCGCCAGCCTGGTTCGAGTGATTACTCCGAAGGTATCGTTCGCGTTCGTGGCAATCGCCTGCAAACGATGGCCTTCGCGGCCACCCAGGTCGTCGACGGTCAGCCTGTCCACCACGGCTTCTACGAATTAGGTGCCGATCTGAAGCTGACAAATAGCCAAGATCAGACCGCATTTGAGTGGACGCATAATAACGCTCCCATTCCCCAAGGCGTTCTCACGTTCGACGAAGCCTCGATCCTTTATGTGGACGATGAAGGAAAACGCTGGCGTTTGCCCAGAAGCACGAAGGACGACACGGAAGATTTCGGCCCGCTACGAATCTCGCGAGAAGTAGCCACCGAGCGTGACCTCTTCAACTGCGGCGGCACGTTTTATGAACTACCTGCACGCAATGCAGATGGCATCGCCAAAATTCGTCCCGTTTGTAGTCACCCGTTCGCGATTCACGACTACTGCAGCTACCGCGGAATGATGATCTTAAGCGGCGTTGATGCGGACGCTTCCGGCGAGCACATCATTCGTTCTGAAGATGGTCGAGTCGCCGTCTGGGCTGGCGTGATCGACGATCTGTGGAAGCTCGGTAAGCCGGTGGGCGTCGGAGGTCCATGGCATAACAGCCAAGTCGAAGCCGGCTCGCCTTCGGATGCTTATTTGATGACAGGGTACGACCAAAAGTCGCTTACCGTTTCTACTGATGAGCCGACTGATATCCGCATCGAAGTCGATATCGATGGCACCGGCACCTGGCGAACCTACAAAACGCTAAGTCTCGCAGAGGGAGAAAGCAAGTCGCTATCGTTCCCCAAAGACTTTCAGGCATACTGGGTCCGCCTGGTATCTTCCCACGACGCGACTGTCACCGGCCAGCTGACCTACAAGTAGTCGCTAACGCTTGTGCTCAGCATAACAGTGCACCAGCGGCAAATGCCTTACGCCGCTGGCGCTGGAATAAGGATTCAGGAATTTTCTGTAATTCGTCGCCCCCTAACTTGAATGTGACGCACCACCCGGCCAAAATGCGGACGTCTTGGATAGACGATCTCTTCTGCAAGATGGCGTGGGATGGATGTCATGATATCGATTGATGAAGATTTCATTGCGGCAGCAGCTCCAAATGCAGCGGCAGCCAAGAATGGACGCGGGCTCGTATTAAAAAACAAGTTCATCGCCCTACACCACTCCGGCGACAACACGCTACTGTTCGGCGAGTGTCAGGGAAGTGGAAAGACGCCGTACCTTTGTTCGGCAGACTTTACCAATCCCCAGTCGGTCACGTATCGCTGTAGCTGCCCAAGCCGGCAGTTTCCTTGCAAGCATTCGCTGGGACTTCTATACGCTTACGTCGAAGGCAAGTCATTTACACCGAGCGAAGTTCCAGAGTCTCTACAAGAGAAGCGAGAAAAGGCCGCCGTCCGAGCCGACAAGAAAAAAGAAGACGCCAACAAACCTCGCAAAGTGAACAAGTCGGCACTGGCCAAAAAGATCAAAGCCCAACTCGACGGACTCGATCTTCTCGAGAAGCTGACCTTAGACCTTGTGCGTCTCGGCATCGGCAATATGAATGCCAAATCGGCCGGCGAGATCGAGAAGCAAGCCAAGCAGTTGGGTAACGCTTACCTGCCCGGTGCCCAGTCGGCGCTGCACGATTACACGAAGCTCTTTTTCGACGCAGACGAAGTCAAAACAACCGCATCTCAAGAGACCATCTACAGCGAGGCTCTTGATCAATTGGGCCGACTGCATTCACTGGTCAAACAGGGGCGATCATATCTTCAAAACCGCTCGGAAGACCCCGAACTGGCACCAGAAACAGAAACCTCCATCGCCGCCTGGCTGGGACACGCATGGCAACTTCGCGAACTGAAGGATGCTGGACTTGCACAGACCGACGTGGAACTCGTTCAACTTGCATTCAACAGTTACGACAATGTGGCCCGGCGCGAATGGGTCGATACCGGGACCTGGATGAATCTCGGCAACGGGGAAATTCAACTTACGCAAAACTTCCGTCCCTATTCGGCCGTGAAGCATATCAAAGCCGAGGACAGCTTCTTCCAGGTCGCTCAGGTAAGCGAACTGTGCGTCTATCCCGGCGATGCGAATCCGCGTATTCGTTGGGATGGCATGACGATGCGTCCGCTCGAAGAAAATGACTTCAAAGCTATCCGCAGCTACGCCCACAATAGCTTTGCCGAGGTCATCAAACAGGTAAAGAACCAACTCAAAGGACCGCTCGCCGACAAGCTTCCCGTCTATGCCCTGAATTTTGATTGTATCGGCCATGTGAACGATCAACTTGTCGTTCAAGATGCCAAGGGGCAACGTCTAGTCCTTACCGAACATGGTCTCGCCGAAGAGCCGTGCACATGCAACTTGTTACCGCTGCTACCATCGTCATTGCTTTCAGGGAAGACACTCATTGCTCGTTTTCGACATGACCTCGACACTCGTAAGCTGCAGGTTAAACCCCTGTCGATCGTCACATCCCACTCGATTGACCGACTCACGTACTAACGTCGCAAACCCCTTATTGGTTGGAGGAGTCTTCCGATGAGTATCGCGGTTCTCGCCCAGGTATACGACGAAGTGCGTCGTCTTTCGATCGCTGGTAGTAATGTTGCCCCAGGCGACTTTCGCTTAAAGAAGTTGATCTCCCCACTTGAAAAGTCCGGCGAAAAGGCACCCGTATTTAAAAAGGTTGCCGAGTCGGTCGGCAAGGTCGTTGAAAGCAACGAGTCGACATCAGCCGAAGCCCTGTTGGATCTCAGCACGCTGGTCAACGCCATTTTATACACGCAAGGAGAAGTCGGCGCTACGGGCGACCTGACACCAGTCGAGCAAATCGGACAAGGCATCCTACCCAAGCGTACGCCGGCTAGTTTGCTGAAATCGGTCGCTAATGCCCTGACCACAACCGGCTCTGGGCGTCTTGAGTTGATCCAGGAATCGCTCTCCCAAGATCCCTTTCCCGACCCTCGACTATTAGGACCAGCCATCGATGCGTTAGATGGTTCATACTACGAAGTAGGCGACCTGGTCGAAAAGTCGATTCTGCCCCAGTACGGTAAGTCGATCGTCCCCATCGTTCTCGAAAAGTTCGATCGCAAAGGGGGCGCAGGCGATGCCCGACGGCTTTCGCTGCTCCATCGCGTGGATCCCACAGGTGCAGAATCGATCATCCATGAGGTGCTCGAGGATGGTTCGAGCGAGGTGAAAATTGTCGCGATCTCGAAGCTCCGTGACCCCAAGAACGTCTCATTTCTGATTGAGCAGTCGAAGGCCAAAGGCACCAAGGTGCGTGATGCCGCCTTTTCCGCTTTGGCGGTCATTAATAACGCTGCCGCCGCAAAGTATCTCGTCCAGAGAATGAAGGAGAAAGGCCACCTCCGATCGATTCGAGAGGGACTCAAGACCCGTCACCCCGATGCCGTGAAAGTGCTTCTTGCCGAAACTCGCTTGGCCTGGCAGACACTGCTAGACACCAAGGAAACCGACAAGAACGCCCACGAGGCTGCTCACACACGCCTAGTGACTCTCCTGGCGGCCCTTGAACACCGCACCGATAAAGGAACGGAGAAGCTTCTTCTGGAACTGTTTCCTCACAGGGCTGCCATTACGAAGGCCGAGGGAAAACTTGGCAGCAAGACCTGCGCGCACAGTGTTATGACTCGCATGTCCGAGTGTAGCGACAAGACTCGCGACTTGCTTATCTCCGAGCACGAGACCTACGATGACTACGAACTGGCAATCGCGACCCAAGCGGCGATACAACAAGGTAACCCTGCTCAGTTTTATGACGAATTCCACGGCTATCTCGAAAACGCTAAAACCGCGAAAACGAAGAAGCGAGCAGCCCAGTCCAAGGCCGAAGCCATCACCCAGGCCATTGGCAACCGGGTCGGATCGATCTACCACTATTGGTACGAAACGGTCGACAAAGAACGAGAGCAGGAACTCGCCCAAAAGCGTGATCAGGTAGATCCCCGTTGGCTCGACCTGGCAGTCAAGCACAACAACATGGAACTTATCTTCGCGCTCGCTCGCCCCGACCACGGCATGGCCCACAAGGCCATCGAAGCAGAGCTTAAGAAACGATTGAAAATGAAACGGGTAGACTACCACCTGATGGACGTCCTTCTAGCCATCATTCGCTCGAAGCATCCCGACACGGTCGATCTGATCATCGAAGCGATCCGAAGTACCAGCAAACGCAGCATGGGATACTACTCGTATGGCATCGCTCGTTTGATCCCAGCACTCGACAAAAACGCCGTTCCAAAACTTGAATTGCTACTAGGTGAGCTTCCCGATACAGAAGCCGACCGCTACGTTCTGGCTGTGGCCGAACTGAAAAACCGCCGTTCTTAGTCAGGAGTTTCCATGGCCAAAAAGAAATCCGTCGCCGTCCCAGCTTATAGCTCGTCACAGTTATGCGAAGCAATTGAGTCGCAGGATGACGTTGCCTTGGCTGCCGCTAGGGTAAGCGAGGATCCTCTCGTCAATGCGAAACTACAAGGACTGATTCGCGATCAGCTTGGTGATCTCTACGACGCGACCAAAAAGAGTGCTACTATACAGAACCGTGTTTCGAAGCGAATGACTTGTCTTGTCAATGCACTTCGCGGCAAGAAGGATGCGAGTACTCAGTCCATACTTCTGGAACTATTCGATAACCGAACCAAGATCGCCAAGGCTCAAGGAAAAGCCCCCAAGCACGACATCAATGCTACGGTGATGCAGTCCCTGGCCTCCAGTACGGATGTGGCCGCCGATGCCCTGTTCGATAAGTTAGAGGAATTTAATCTCGACGACTTTTTTTGGGCTATCACGCTCGGATTACGCTTCTGTGAGAAAGAGAAGGTATTCGATACCTTCCACAATTGGGTCGCGCCGGCCCCTGAGACACCCAAACGCAAGCATGCCAAGGCAAAAGCCGAAAGCGTGATGGAGTTGTTAGATTTATATCAATCGGGTGTTCTCTATGCTCACGGATATGCCCTTGGCTCTGTTGATGCAGACGATCCCAACCACATCGACCATGTTTCACCGGAAGATCGTCTCGATGGTCGCTGGTTAGGCATTGCGATCGAAGTCGGAAACATCGACCTGATTCGCTCCCTGGCACGGCCCGGTCACCAGCCCACTCAAGACTGGGCCGAACAACGACTGCTCCAAGTGATTGAAGATGGCAAGAAGTCGAAAATCCGGGCAATCAAATTCGTGGGGCTACTCATAACTAGCGATCATCCCCAACTGCTAGATCGGTATGAACAAGCGATCGAGCACTTCCTCAAAAAGAAAGATGCCTGGGAAGTGGCGATTTGCCTGGAGATGATCCCTCGACTACCGGATTCATCAGTTCCTCGTTTGGAAGCCATTGAATTGCCGAGCGAACTGGCCCAAATGAGAGACCAGTTCCTTACTCAATTGAAAAACGACACTTAACAACCCCCTCAGCAAGGACTCTCCCATGGCGAAGAAGTCGACTTCCTCCGCCTCGAAAAAGCCCGAGACAAACGGCGATCTTCGTGCGACGGCCGAACAAATGTTTGCCGAAGAGATCGAGGCGCTGATCAAGGAAGACAAACACGACAAACCGCCCGGCTGGAAGATGTCGGCCAGGGCCGTGCACACCTACATTTGCGGTGGCAAGGCTGGTAAGCTCGCCATCACTCCAAAATATATTGGGCATAATCGCTTAGTCGAGATCGCCATAGCGACGCTAGTCACGGACCGCGCCCTGCTACTGATCGGCGAACCAGGCACCGCCAAAAGCTGGCTTTCGGAACACCTGACCGCCGCGATCAACGGCGACTCGACCAAAGTCGTCCAAGGTACAGCTGGCACCACCGAAGAACAGGTCCGCTATACCTGGAACTACGCGATGCTCATCGCCCATGGTCCTAGCAGCGATGCATTAATCAAGAGCCCCATATTCCGCGCGATGGAAAGTGGCAGCCTCGCCCGGTTTGAAGAGATTACTCGCTGCGCCTCCGAGGTCCAAGACGCGATGATTTCTCTGCTTTCCGAAAAACGGCTTTCCGTTCCCGAACTGGCCATCGAAGTCCCTGCTCAAAAGGGTTTTTCCATCATTGCCACAGCCAACACGCGTGATCGTGGCGTGAACGACATGTCGGCCGCCCTTAAACGCCGCTTCAACATCATCGTGCTTCCCACCCCAAGTTCCATCGAAACCGAAATTGAGATCGTGGGCAAACGCGTCCAGGAACTTGCCACAAATCTGGCACTGAAGTCGGAACTGCCTGCCACCGATGCCATCGAACAGGTGGTGACCATATTCCGTGAACTCCGCAGCGGGCAGACCTTGGATGGTAAAAACAAATTGAAGTCCCCCTCCGGCGTTCTTTCCACCGCAGAGGCCATTTCGGTACTGGCCAACAGCATGGCTCTTTCTGCCAGCTTTGGTAGCGGCACGGTGTCGGCCCAAGACATCGCTGCAGGCCTGCAAGGCGCGGTTGTGAAAGACGAAGAAAAAGATCGCATTGCGTGGCAAGAGTACCTGAAGAATGTCCTTAAGAAACGCGGCTCTGCTTGGCGGTCGCTTTACAACGCCTGCTCGGAGCACAACGCGTGAGTTGGCAGATTCCCATCTTCGGCGTACGTCACCTCTCTCCGATGGGGGCCTGGCAGCTGCGCGATTATCTCGACGAGATACGCCCTGAGGTGATTCTCGTCGAAGGGATCGACGACGCCACACCGCTCGTTCCCGATATGACCCGCCAGACAACGCGTCCGCCGATTGCTATTCTGGCTTACACCGATACGCTGCCGGTGCGGACGATTGTTACTCCCTTTGCCCGATATAGTCCTGAGTTTCAGGCCATTCTGTGGGCTGCCGAAAACCAAGTTGATGCTCAGTTCTTTGACCTTCCGTCAGAGTGTTTTCTAGGATTGATCGACGCTGAATACGAACGCCGCGAGAAAGAGCGTCGCGAAGCATTAGAAACGAACGACAGCCCAACCGACGACAACGAGTTTTCTGATCCAGACGAAGTCGCCACTCCGCTGGAACAAACCAAGCTCTCACTGTACGAGCGTGTTGCCAGTCAAGCTGGGGAAACCGATTTCGAGACCTATTGGGAACGCCATTTCGAGCATAACCAGGCCCAGGGAAGCTACCGTGGTTGCTCGTTCGAGTTCGGCGCTGCCATGCGTGACCTAGAAGAAGATCGACCTCACTGGCGTGCCGAGAATCTCGTGCGCGAAGCATACATGCGTCGTCGTATTCAGCAGACGATCGATGCCGGCACGCCACCTGAAAAGATCGTGGCGGTCGTCGGGGCGTTTCATGCACCGGTGCTGCGAGGTGACCTTCCGGCGATGACCGACCAAGAGCTTACTTCTCTGCGTCGGCGATCGAGCAAACTTACCTTAATGCCGTACTCCTACTTCAAGCTGTCCTCACAGTCAGGTTATGGTGCCGGCAATCGTGCCCCGGCCTACTTCGAACTTCTCTGGCGATCGCTCAACGAAGGAAACATTCGTGGGCTATCGCATCGCTATCTTGCTCAGGTCGCCACCAATTTGAGAAAAGCTGGCACCCATCGCTCGACCGCCGAAGTCATCGAAGGCGTTCGTCTGGCCGAAACGCTTTCGGCTTTAAATGGAGGTCAGGCTCCGACCCTCAGCGATCTGCGGGACGCAGCGATTACCCTGCTCGGTCGTGGTGAACGGTCGACGGTAAAAGATGCGTTGATGCGGGTTGATGTCGGGACCGAGATTGGTGAACTGCCAGAGGGGGTCAGCCAAACTTCGATTCAGGCCGACTTCGAACGAGAGTTGAAGCGGCTCAAGCTATCGAAATACAAAACTGCGGTTGAGCAAACTCTCGACCTCGATTTACGTGAAAATCGCCAGGTAGCCAGCGAAGAAGCGGCCTTCCTCGATCTGAACCGGTCTTCGCTTTTCCATCGCCTGCGTATGCTCGGCGTTCCATTTGCTAAGTGGGGGCAAGCTCGTCAGGAATCGACCACTTGGGCCGAGCGATGGATTGTACAGTGGACGCCGGAAAGCGAAATCGCCTTGGTCGAGGCTGTACTCGAGGGGGAAACGATCCTTCTCGCGACCGCGTTCCGTTTCAACACACTCTTGGAAAAGAGCCGCACGATCGCTGATGCCGCCAAGCTGGTCAACGATGCTTGTCAGTGCGGCATGATGGAGGCCATGGACCAAGCTCGGCAACGACTACAAGAGCTGTCGTCAGGCACTTCCGACTTCGTTGCGATTGCCAGGGCGGCATTTGAGCTGGCTCAGGTCGTTCGCTACGGAAACGTCCGCCGCTTCGATCCGGGACCGCTGATTCCTTTGATCGAAGAACTATTTGTCGAGGCCTCGCTGGCTCTTTATTCGGCCGCCAACTGCGACGATAGCGCGGCCGTGTCACTGCTAGAAGCAATCGACCTGACCAATCGTGTTGGTTTAGAGTTCGCTGAGCGAGTCGAAGAATGTCTTTGGACGGACCGTCTGCAGCAACTTGCCGACTCCGACGATCGCAACGCGCTGTTGTCTGGCTACGCTTGTGCCCTGCTGTTGGAGCGTGGACTGATTCCGAACGAGGCCCTCTCGCGTGAAGTCTCGCGGCGATTGTCCCCGGGCGTTCCTGCTGATTTAGGAGCTGGCTGGTTCGAGGGGTTGGCCCAACGTAATCGCTACGCATTGCTGGCCAGACAAACCCTGTGGGAGCAACTGGCCGAGTATGTGTCCTCGCTTGAGGAAGATCAATTTAAACGGGCGTTGGTCTTCTTGCGTCGGGCGTTTGCACAATTTCTCCCGCGCGAACGACGTCAGATTTGCGAGAACCTGGCAGAACACTGGGGACTCAACCAAGACGAGGCCGCCGATTTGCTGGAAGCACCTCTGAGCGAGGCGGAAGAAGAAAAGCTCTCTGACTTGAACGAATTCGATTTCGACGACTTTTAAGAGACCGCCACAAATGGATGCTGAACAACTCGCACGCTGGCGTCTGATCCTCGGGGCCGCAACGCAGGACTCACTAGGCAGTATGGGGCCAGGCTGCAGCCTATCTTCCGAACAATTGGAAATGGACGCAGCGCTCGCCGAAATCTATGGCGGCGGTGACGACGAGCTTTCTCAAGAGGAATGGGCTTCCGGCGATAAGAAGGTGGGGCATGGCCCCGCCAAAGGTCGCGTCACCCCCAAGGTTGCCAAGTGGCTCGATCAGATTCGCAACTTCTTCCCTACTGATGTCGTGACCCTGATCCAACACGATGCGATTGAGCGGCGGGGAATGAAGGAGTTGCTATTCGAGCCTGAGATTCTCTCTAAGGTCGAGCCCTCGTTAGACCTGGCCAGTACCGTGCTCGAACTCAAGAACCTGGTTCCCGAGAAAGCGAAAGATGCCGCTCGGGACTTGGTACGGACGGTCGTGGAAGACATTCGCCGCCGTCTGGAGCAAAGCTTCGTCCAGGCGGTTCGCGGAGCGCTCAATCGCAACCGACATTCTCCGTTTCGCAGTTTACCGAATCTCGATTGGACGCGGACCATTCGGCAGAACATCAAGAACTATAATCCCACGCTTAAAACGATCATCCCTGAGCAAATCTCTTTTTTTAGCCGACAGCAACGTCAAAACGATTGGAACATCATCATCGCCATGGACCAATCCGGGTCGATGCATTCGTCGCTTATTTTCGGCGGAATCATGGGAGCCATTCTAGCGAGCATGCCGGCTGTGGAAACCCATGTCGTGGCGTTCAATCATGAAGAGGTCGTCGACCTGACCGAGCATTGCCACGACCCGGTCGACCTACTCTTCGGTGTTCAGCTAAGCGGGGCCGAAGACTATTGGATGGCCACCAGCTACTGCGAGCGTTTCATGCATACGCCTGATAAAACGCTGTACATCGTTCTCGGCGACCTCTACGACACGAGCCCCAACGAAAACCGCTTCGTCCGAAAGATGGAGGGCCTTCTGGAAGGTGGCCTCAAAGCAATTGTGCTGTTGGCTATTTCTGATCAAGGAAAGCCCTCATACAACGAGAACCTGGCCAACAAGCTGGCAAAACTGGGTATGCCATGCTTTGCTTGCACGCCCAATCGCCTGCCGGACATGCTCGAGGCCGTCTTGCGAGGGAACGACCTGAAGAAGTTTGCCGAGACGGCGACCGAAAGTAGAAGCTAGTCGATACAACCTGCCAGGACTGACCTAACAACGGAACCTATCCCAGAATCCCGTGTGAATATTCGCCAGACGAATCGCTTGTCAGTCAAAAAGATTAGGACAAAAGCCTTTTCGCCAGATTTCGCTCTCTTAGAATAGGAAATAGGCGAAACTGCCCCATGACTAGTTTGCCTCCCTTGTCACTCAATCACCACATCAGTCGATTGCCGCCAGGATGGTTGGCACCCCTTGTGGAAGGATGCGCTGCCCAATGCCTGAAACAATCCGCATTCTCTTGATCGAAGACTCGCCCAAAGAAGCCGGTCTGGTCGAGCGTTACCTGCGCGAAGCCGAAGAAAGCTTCTCGCTTGTCCACGCCGATCGTCTCGACACGGGCCTCGCCAAGCTATCCGATGGTCCGGTTGATGTCATTTTGCTCGACCTCGATTTACCAGATAGCCACGGGCTAGAAACCATACGCTCGCTGCACGCCCAATCTCCTCATTTGCCGGTCGTGGTGCTATCCGATCGAGTCGATCGCGATCTAGCTGCACGAGCCATCCAGGAGGGCGCGCAAGATTGCCTTCCCAAGTCGAACGTCGATCCTGATTCGCTCACGCGGTGCGTACGTTATGCGATCGAACGCACGCATCGCCAACTGGTCGAATCCACGCTCGAAAACTCGGAGGCACGCTACCGAGGACTCGTCAATTCACTTCCCGTTTGCGTCTTGCAGAAAGATCTCGACGGACGTTTTATCTTCGCCAATAAAGCATACAGCGAATTCACCGGTCACGTGGTCGAAGACATTCTCGGCAAAACCGATTTCGACCTCTCGCCGGTGGATGTCGCGGAAAAGTTTCGCGAGGATGACCGCAAGGTGGCCGAGTCTGGCAAACAGTTTCGCGACATCGAAGTCAACACGACCGATGGCCACACTTCGTGGGTCGAAGTCATGAAGTCGCCGATCTGGGACGCTCATGGAAACATCGTTGGCACCCAGGCAATCTTCTGGGACGTTACCGAGCGCCAAATGGCAGTCGAAGCTCTCCTGAAAGCAAAGGAAGCCGCCGAAGAGGCCAACCGGGCCAAGAGCGAGTTTCTCGCAAACATGAGCCATGAAATTCGCACACCGCTCAATGCCGTCATTGGCATGGCCGAACTCTTGCTCGATACGTCCCTCACCCAGACGCAGCGCGACTACCTGAAAATGGTGCACGAGTCAGGTGAATCGCTTTTGTCGGTAATCAACGACATTCTTGATTTCTCGAAGATCGAGGCCGGTAAGTTAGACCTGGTCAGCAAACCGTTTGATCTCCGCGAAACGGTCGGCGATATGATGAAGCCACTTGGCGTCCGGGCCGGAGGCAACGGTCTGGAGCTTACTTGCCACTTTGAAGGCGACGTTCCCGCAATGATTGAAGGGGATCCGCACCGACTCCGCCAGATTATCGTGAATCTGGTTGGCAATGCCATCAAGTTCACCGAACAGGGAGAAATCGACTTTGATGTTAAGGTCGAATCGTCGAACAACGGCAACGTCGATCTTCATTTTCAGATCCACGACACGGGCATCGGAATCCCTGACCATAAACTGGGAACAATATTCGAGGCCTTCGAGCAGGCCGACTCCGGTTCGACTCGGCAGTACGGCGGAACAGGCTTGGGGCTGGCCATCTGTGCCCGGCTCGTCGAACTCATGGGCGGAAAGATTTGGGTCGAGAGCACCGTAGGAGAAGGTAGCACATTCCACTTCACCGTGCCCTTCCCCGTGACTCGTGCCGATCGCATTCCGCACCCTCGCGCAGCGGCTCGCATCCAGGGCACCCGCGTGTTAATCGTGGACGATAACGCGACCAACCGAACTATTCTCGATGAAATCGCACGTAGCTGGGGAATGCGGACGCAACTAGCGGCCGATGCCGAAGAAGGGCTAATGCTTCTCAAAGAGGCCTATTCGGTCGGCGACCCTCACTCGATTTTATTGACCGACGTTGAAATGCCCGGCAAGGATGGAATCGACCTGATCGCCGCAGTGCGCGAGATTCCGAACCTGAAGGATACACTAGTAATCGTCCTTAGTTCTTCCGAACGGCCCACCACGCGTCGGCGGTGCGAAGATCTTAAGATCAGTACCTTTCTTATGAAGCCGGCAAAACAGTCGGAACTGTTCGATGCAATCATCGTGGCTCTCGGAGTTGCTTCGCCAGAGGACGAGAACGAAGTCAAGTCGATAGGCAACCTGCCGAAGATTCGACCGCTCAAAGTTCTTTTGGCCGAAGACAACCGGGCCAATCAGCGTCTGGCGATTGCGTTACTGGAAAAATGGGGACACGACGTGACACTTGCCGAATCTGGCAAGCAGGCCATCGACCGTTGGGAGTACGATCAGTTCGATCTGATTGTGATGGACGTGCAGATGCCTGAGATGGATGGGCTTCAGGCAACTCAGTACATTCGAGAACGCGAAAAAGAACGCGGCGGACACGTTCCAATCATCGCCATGACCGCGCATGCGTTGGCCGGAGATCGTGAAAAATGCTTGGACTCTGGCATGGATGGCTACACTTCCAAGCCGCTACGGATTCAAGAATTGCATCAGGCGATTGCAGAATTCTTCGATGCGGAACAACCGGCCGCCGAGGATGAAACACCTAGTGCAACCGCAGCCGATCCGCAGGTCGACTGGTCGCACGCGTTGCGGGCATGTGACGGCGATAAGGAATTGTTCTTCGATCTGCTGCATCTCTTCTTGGAAGAGACGCCGGAACTGCTGAATGCCTTGGACAAAGCGATTGAAGAAAAGAACGGCGAGGCCGTCTTCCGTTCTGCCCACACGGTGGTCGGCTCATTACGCATTATAGGCCCTACCGAGGCCGGTGACATTGCCCTGCAAATCGAAAAAGCTGCTCATCAGGATGCGAACGACGGGGTCAGAGAGCTCTCTCGGCAACTGCGAAATCACCTTGATACGCTCTTTGCGGAAGCATCTCAGATCGTCGACGGTCGGCAGACTTTGCCCTAGTGGGCCACTCTGCTGATGCCCGCAATCTCTTGTGTCACTAAGAAAATCGTCGATCTTTCCATAAATTGGGAATAGGATTCGCATAAAATTTTTCGACCTTGGTAAGATACGGTCGATAGTTGTCAGGATGACGACTGTAAGCTTTATTTGTGCGCACGCTTAGCAACTTTTGTAGGCAGATTGGTGCCTATTTGATGGGAGAAATATGCCAGAAGCGGAATGGGATCGGCTTACTGCAGAGGCTGGTCGAGAACAGGGAGCGAATTGGCGGCGGTGGGGGCCCTATCTGGCAGAACGACAATGGGGCACCGTTCGAGAAAGCACGGTCGAAGCCGAACCCTGGCTCAACTTTACCCACGAAGAGTCTCGCTGGCGAGCCTATCGGTGGGGTGAGGATGGCCTGCTGGGCATTTCCGACCGTCAATGTCGACTTTGTTTTGGCCTGGCACTATGGAACGAGAAAGATCCCATTCTCAAAGAGCGTCTGTTCGGGCTGACGGGTCCCGAGGGTAACCATGGCGAAGATGTCAAAGAGGCCTATTACTACCTCGATTCGACGCCAACCCACTCATATATGAAGGCCCTCTACAAGTACCCGCAAGCCGAATACCCCTACAACCATTTGCGAGAAGAGAACGCGCGGCGGAATCGTGAGGAGCCCGAGTTCGAACTGACCGATACCTGCATCTTTGATGACGGTCGATATTTCGACGTTCAGGCCGAGTACGCCAAAGCGTCGCCTGAAGATGTTCTCATTCGGATCACTATCTCTAATCGTGGACCGGAAGACGCCCCGGTTCACCTGCTTCCGACGTGGTGGTTTCGAAATACGTGGGCCTGGGGCCCAACGCTGGAAAAGCCAGAAGTAAAACCGTCCGTTAAAGAGATTGCTCCCGATCAATTGCAAGTCAGCCACGAGACACTGGGCGAGTATCGAGTCTTCGTCGACGACGGCCCCGACGGCGAGACGCCTCCTTGGCTATTTACCGAGAACGAAACCAATACCTGGCGTTTCGAAGATGGCGAAAGCCGGCGACCTTCGTGCAAGGATGCCTTTCACCTGGCGGTCGTTCACAACATGGAAGGGGTCGTTAATCCCAATCCCACCGGTACCAAAGCCGCGGCACACTTCAAGTGCATGGTGCCTGCCGGCGAGTCCGTTCAGTTTCGCCTAAGGATCGCGCCGAACAATGACCTTCCTGAGACGCCGTTCGGAGCCGAGTTCGAAAACATCTTCGCTCAACGCGTCGACGAGGCCGATCGCTACGCTAAATCGCTGGTCGCCCCAGGCTTAACGGAAGACGAACAATCGGTTCTGCGTCAGGCTGACGCTGGTCTCTTGTGGACGAAGCAGTTTTATCACTACGTCATACCGCGTTGGCTCGAGAACAACGGCAACCCTAAGAAAAACCACGATAACCCAATGCCGGGCGCGCCCAGCCCGCGCAATGCCGACTGGGGGCATTTGTACAACAAGAACATCATCTCGATGCCGGACAAGTGGGAATATCCCTGGTACGCTGCGTGGGATTCGGCGTTTCATTTAATACCGTTCGCCAAGATCGATCCGTTCTTTGCCAAGGAACAGGCCATCCTGTTCCTCCGCGAGTGGTATATGCACCCCAACGGACAGTTGCCGGCCTACGAGTGGAACTTCAGCGATGTGAATCCGCCGGTTCATGCCTGGGCATGTTGGCGGGTCTACCAGATGACCGCGTCCAACGGTGACCGTGATCGCGTCTTCTTGGAACGTGTTTTCCAGAAGTTACTGCTGAACTTCACCTGGTGGGTCAACCGAAAAGATATCCGCGGCAAACACGTTTTCAGTGGCGGCTTTTTAGGGCTCGATAACATCGGGATCTTCGACCGCTCGAAACCACTACCCACCGGCGGTCATTTAGAACAAGCAGATGGCACCGCCTGGATGGCCTTTTATAGTTCAAGCATGCTCTCTATCGCGTTTGAACTGGCCGACGGTAATCCGGCTTACGAAGACATGGCTTCCAAGTTCTTCGAGCATTACGTCTCGATCGCCGAGGCGATGAACAGCTTGGACGGGACAGGCCTGTGGGACGAAGAAGACGGCTTTTATTACGACCACTTGCATCTGGACGGAAGAAGTATTCCTCTCAAGATTCGCTCTATTGTCGGTCTGATTCCTCTGCTGACGGTCGACGTAATCTACGAAAAAACAATCGCCAAACTTCCCGCCTTTCGCAAACGTATGGATTGGTTCCTCAATTTCCGTCCGGAACTGACTAAGTTCATGACCTATATGGAGCGAGAGCCAGAAGGGGAAAGCGACGGGCATCGATTGCTGGCGATTCCCACCAAAGATCGCTTGATGCGCATGCTGAGATACTTGCTCGACGAAGACGAGTTCCTCTCCGCCTACGGCATCCGGTCCCTCTCGAAATATCACGAGGAACATCCTTTCGAGTACGAACTGCACGGCGAACGTCTCTGCGTGAAGTATTTGCCAGGCGAGTCGGACAGCGGTTTATTCGGCGGCAATTCAAATTGGCGCGGACCAATCTGGTTTCCTCTCAATTACCTCATTATCGAGGCATTGGAACGATACCACCTGTTCTACGGTAAGTCGCTCCGGGTCGAATGCCCGGCCAGAAGCGGCCAGTACATGGACCTGCAAGAGGTAGCCGACGAGATTCGCAAGCGGCTATCGAAGCTGTTCTTAGCCAATTCCGAAGGAGACAGGCCCAGCTATGCTCGCACGGAAATTCTATTGAACGACCCGCACTGGCGCGACCTGGTACTGTTCTACGAATACTTCGACGCCGAAACAGGCAAAGGCCTGGGAGCAAGTCATCAGACCGGTTGGACCGCCCTGATTTCCCCCATCTTGGGCACGCTTGCTTCACGACGGAACGAAACGCCCGACGCCACGGAAAGCCAGCCAAAGACGCTGAGCAAGCAAACCTGAGCAGTGTCTCCACTGCGAAGTTCTGAGACAATCATGAACCAGTTCTGCAAAACAACCTGTCAGCAGAGCTGGTTTTGGGTTAGCCGCTGTCTAATTGGCATCGGCCTACCTGCCTAGTCATTTCGCCGGAAGAATAAACGGCGCAGAAAAAAGCTTCGCCACATAAAGAGCGAAGCATCATCGTAAAGTCTGTTGTAACAATAAGTTACATTCAAGTAGCGGCAGAGGGATTCGAACCCCCGACACGCGGATTATGATGCCTCCGAGTGCTTTTGCCGTAAGCCATTTCTAATTCTGGGTTTACGTCGCTCTAGGCGACAATCTTTATCCCTTTTTTAACCCCGTTTTGACCTTTTTCTATCCCTTTTATAACCCCATTCATTCCGCCGCTCTAGGGTTCTCCTGGAAAGATTCTGCTGTTACTCGCTCCAATCGATTGGACAAAATGTTTCCCACGTCGGAATCATTTCCTAAAGAGTACTTCACTGATTCGCAATTATTTGTGAAAAAGTTATTGTCCAACTATTTGGACAGTGATATCATGAGCTAGCGAATGTCACCTCCCCGATTTTTCAGCTAGTGCCATGAAACAGCTATCCCAATATTGCCGGTCTCGTCTGGGGTTCGATCCCTCGGACATGTCAGAGGATGAGCTACGGAAAGTCGCTTCCGTCATCATCGAAACTATGGCTACCGAAATCGGCCTCATGTTCCGGGTAGTGGAAAAGGGGCGGGAGGTAGCCAAAGCTGCTGAAGAGTACGGGAAGCAAGTCCCCTACGAAGTCATAAGAGAAGAACGCTTGCCGTGCTCTGACGACTTGCACCGAACCAATAATGACGACCCGAACGCAATCCTAGATTCGATTTTCGTCTTCACCGATCCGGAATAATTCCCATGCCTAAAACACTCTACGCTGTCACCGCAATAAAGAACGGTCTCCCGGTTGGTGCGTTTGTTATCGCTGATAATCCGGATGACTGCGTTTCCCGGGTTAGCCGTCGACTTGGAACAAAGGACCGAATCACGCACCTCATACCGCTCTGTGAAGCTACCCTCGGGACGATGAAGAGAAACCAGCTTCTTAAGTACGTGAACGAGGACGGGAAAATTGAGTTTTTGGCCGATGCAATTCTCGAAATCATCGACTCGCTACAAGAGAATATCGCGACTCTTCAACTAGCTCTAGCCGTTCATGTCGGGACGCTTACCGAAAAGCTCAAGCTTCAACGGTTCAAATTTTCGGCAACGGATCGGGACGGCGTCGTCCAGTTTCACGAGACCTACGCTCCCAACTTCGGGGCCGCAATGCGTGCTGCCGATGAGCTTTGCTTGAAAGAGTACGGCTCCCGCCCCTATTTCTTTCAAAGGATTCCCGATGAATCAGAAGAATGAATTGCTAGAGCTTCTTTTCGGGGCTCCCCTCGTCGTTTCAAAGTCGGCTGATAAGTGCATTGTGTCTGGCTTTGCGTCGACCGCCGATATCGATCTTTCGGGGCACCTTGTCGACGTTTCTAGCTTCACCTGGGACGGATTGCCCCAGCTTTTGGAGCAACACCAAGGAGACCCAATAGGCCAGATTATGACGCTGAATAAAGCATTCTTGAGCGACATCGGGGATATCGACAATTGGGGCGTTTTCGACTCTGAGAGTGGGGAGCAAATAAACACCTACCCCAAAAAGGACGCTCCCGAATTCCGGAACGGGTCACTCGGCTTGTTCGTCACTGCCGAAGTTACAAAACCCGAAGTTATCGAAAAAGTAAAATCCGGTCTCTTTGGCGGGTTCTCTTGGCGTGGCCTTACGTTGGCCGTTAAGGACTTTCTCGGTATGGCTAAGCAATACCTAACCGACATCGAACTATGGGAGGTCTCTCTTGTGACGGTCCCCGCAAACCCAAACGCAAAATTTGTCGTCGCCAAATCTGCGGAAGACAAAAACGCCATATTCGATGACATCTTCCCAAGTTGTGAAGTGACGGAAGAGGTCCAAAAGGAAGCGGACACGCCAGAGGATGCTCACCCAGAACTAGCAAACATGTTTCCTCCTTGCTTCCGGTAGACCATGACCCGATTGCAGCAACTCGACTCGATAGAGCGGGAAGTCCTAGCCCGATTAGTGGACGAAAAACCACAAGACGTTTATACGACTATTGATCTTTCAAAGTCCGCTTTCCATCGACTTAAGAGCGGGGGCAAAGGTTTGAGTCTGGCAACGCTTCGGGCTCTGGCCTGCTATTTCGATTGCAAAGATAAGGACAGCCAACGGTGAGGAAGGTTTTCGGAATCGGCATCAACAAAACTGGCACTAAGAGTCTTTCACAATTTGCCAAGAGTCTGGGCTTCAAGGTTCTGCATGACCGACCCGACGCCAAGCGGATTAGAGACGCTGTCAACGGCTCGAAAAAGTCGATTCCCTACGTCTCAGAATATGACGCCTTTTTCGACTTCCCCGAAGATGTCGACCTTGAAAAGTTCCTCGAACTTTTTCCAGATGCCCGTTTCATCATGACAACGAGGGACACTGAAAAATGGATCACAAGCCGCATCATTCATGTTCTGCACAATCGCACAGTTACCAACAAATCCTGGAAGGAAATCGACACTCAAGCTTGGAGACGGCAGAAGAACGAACACGAAAACAAAGTACGCGAAACCTTCAAGCGATTGGGCAAGCTCGATCAACTTCTAGTTGTCGATGTTTGCTCGAATCCCGACCAAGCCGGACAGAAGATTGCTGACTTCTTGGAAGTACCCGGAAGAGAAAATGGCTTTCCCCGACTGAATACTGGGGAGAGAAAACTCGAACAAATCCGCGAGAAGCTTTAAAACCATGCGTTCCATGTTCATTGTCGAATATCGAATGAGCGGACGGAAGATATCGTCGATGTCGATCTACGCCGATTGCCTAGCTTCCGCACTACGAGAGTTTCACGTTCGGATGGGTGCAAACGGTTGCGAACGTAATAAGTATTTCATCATCAGCCATCGCCAAACTTCAGATAAGGTCACCACCTAGTGAGCACCGAAACCAATACCTTAGATCGAAACGATATCCTCCGTGAGATTGCAGAATGCGAAGCTCGTATCGATGAGCTACGGGCACTGCTCCCGACTTGTATTAAGACGTTTTTCCGTTTCCGCTGTCGGCCCGAAAAATACGTTTGGGTCTACGCCGAAAATCGGGAGCAAGCCGAGCAACGTTTGCACGCTCGGATGCACAAGACGTACGGCAACACTGAAGCTTGGCAAGTCGTCTCAAAGGTAGTCGACCAATACGACGACCCCCAGAACGCTGCGGTACAGTCTCACGGTAACTTGTTGACTTACGTTACCGAAGCTGAAGCTCGGGAATTCGTCAACGACTACCGAGCTAATGAGCGGGGCAAGACACCCGATCCTAACCGACCGAAACACCTACCCTTAAGCCAGCTTGAAAAGGATGTTTCCGACTGGGAACACCTCCAACGTCGCAAGGGTAATCTCTGATCATCGCCAGCGTGGCCGGAAGGTCCGCTAGTCGCTGGGGTCCTTCGGGACCCTGGCGATTTTAAAGACTCCACACGTTTGGAGTCGGGAAGTGGCAGGTTTATTCCTACTTCAAAGTCTCATACAGTTTTTCCATTTCGTCATGCACCTTAGAAATCGCGTCCGTGTACTTTTTCGAGAAATTCAAGAGGTCTCTTGGGTCAGTACTCGATAGATTTCGATCCAAGTTAATTACGTTTTCGATGGCTTTCGCACAGTCCGTTCCCTCATCTGGAAAGAGCAACCGAACGGATATTTGGCGAGACTTGAGCTTCGCTTGGTAGTCTAGTGCCTTCGTCGTCGCCTTTTCTGCAAGCATACCCTCTCTGTCCCTTTGCTGAATTGCCGTTTCTCGTTCCGTTTCATAATCGCTATCAAGTGGAGAAAGGTGTATCAAAACACGATGCCATCTATCTGAGGATGCGATATACAAGCCCGAGTCATTCACCGCCATTCTGAACACATCTAGATCATGAGTGATTTCCCGAATTAGCTTTGCAACTTCTCGCTTGTCATTATCCGACTCCATCATTTGATGAGCCAATTTCACGCTCATCTTCGGGCCATACCACGCCACAAATGCTGCAACGAGAGTCGCGAAAACGGAGCAAATAGAAGTAACCACTGTTGCAGTTTCATACCCAGTCATAGAAATCCACTCTTTAAAATCGTCGCCAGCATTGGCGAAGCTAAAAACAAGAATCGCAACTAGCAATACCGCCCACATCACGTAGGACCATCGGTCTACCGAACTCATACCGCGAAAAGGCACAGGAAACTCTTACCTTTGGAAGTAGTGAAAGTGAATTGCCGATTTTCCGGAACAAAAAAATACACAATAGCTACGGGTTTAGGGGTTTCCCAAGGGAATCTGGACACGCCTTAACCGTTTTTGCGAATCCAACTCCCGAGCAAACTGGCCCAACTACCGAGCCCGATATCATCCCTTATATGTGAGCCTATATCAATCTTGTAACTGTATTCGTTTTCTATCCCCGAATCTTAGGCCCCCGGGCTTTTCTTTGTTGAGTGGTGGGGTTGCTGCCCGCACTAGGGAATTCCTTAGCTTCCCTGTGTGTCGTGCGGGTGGTGGTGAAGGGTTGAGCGAGTCGTCCAGGACTTTAGAGGGACCTGGGCGGCTCTGCTCCCCGTTCCTTTGTCTCCCGACTTTTCCAAACGGTTGGAGTCCGTACCGAGTGTGTCATTTAGGGTGTCTCCCGGTTTTGGCTAGTCTTGCCCGCTAACTCGCTGGTTTTATCGCTTGCTAGCCTGTTTCATTTTGGGTACACCTCAATAGGCACATTTCCAGTGAGTCAAAGAGCCCTGATTTCTCGGTCTCAATTAACCCAAAACAGTTGAGAACCCTAAATGACACAGTGACAGCCATAGAGGTACTTCGTTGGGAATTGGATGCACTTGGTTGCAATAACGCTCGGATGGTTAGTAGAGCCTTCTGCTTGACCCAGGCAACGCTAGCCCCGAGGTAAACCGACTGCCTATATTTTCAGCGCCATCTGTAACACAAGCGCGTGTACCAGAATCTAAACGGAAAGAATACCCAGATTAGCAGCTCAAATGACTTCTATTCGAGTTGCCCAAAAAAGCAGGGCGCTGGATTCGCCATGGCTTCCTCCAGCGCAAGGACAGCGTACTAAAGAATGATAGCTACGATTAGGCTGGCGATGCCAACTACTAATTGTAGTACGTCGATAATAACGGCTACCACTGCGAAATCCCATTTCATGAGACCTCCTATGATAGGTTAAAGGGATTGGAAAAGCCTTACTGGCAGCTCGCGGGTCCCCGTTCCCGACAGGCCATCCATTGACCTCAATAAAAGAAGTCAAAAGATGGCCTGCCCCCATCTCAGAGTGTCGTCATCTAATTAGAGAAATGAGATGACCGTCAGACTTGTGATCTTCCGGCTCCATCCTGCAGTTGAGTAGGATAGTTAATTGACCTGAGAGTATCAATACCTGAGAGAGATCATTTTGAAAGCACAATGCCAAACAATATGTCATACAACCATCAAAGCCGTCATCGATGTTGCAATAGTTTACTCCGGTATCTGCGGAACGTTATCTCCGCCATTTCCGAATAGCGTTAAAAGCCTGGGGGCATTCTGAGTCAAAGTGAGAACGGCGTTGCTTGTACGCACAACTGCGCCACCCAGACTGATAATATTCCAGAATTTAGCCCAAGTCTGAGGGTTCTTCTCCTTAAACTCGGCAACAATATCATGATGAAAAGATAGTTCGCCGAGGATTACCTTTATACGTTCCTCGAAATTGGAATATCCATATGCTTGATAATCGTGAATACTTTTGATCAGGGAAGATACCAAGCCGAGTAGCCACTGCTTGATGTCGTCGGACACATCCGAAGCCTTTATAGCTTCAAAGAGGGCTTCGGCATTCAGCAGCAAATCAGAAGCAGAAATTGTCTTCGGATTCGTACCTTTCGTAATAACCGCAGCAATCATTTCACAAGTCTGAGCAACTCGTCCATCTCGAAATAGTTCACGGGAATTTTTCCACGAGCTAGAATATCCAACGCTAAGAAATGTTGACTTGGCATGAGTCCATGCACCTTCAAACAGTTCAAACGAATCGGGATATAGATTATTCAGCGTTCGTTCAATGTCTTCTATGGCATAGTGAATTTGTGAAGCGAATGCAAAAGCAAACTCCCAACTATCTTCTTTGGTGATTGTATCTGAGTCCATTAACTTTCGGGCAAGCTCAAAATAAGTCTCATTGCTTTCATTTCTTGTACTAGATGCCAACACATTGCACATTTTTGCAAGCCATGCTGCCGGATTGCGTCCAATTTCGATATCTTTGCTTTTTTCATTCATGGCTTAGCCTCTGATAACGCCAATGTTGCTCTGAGAAAGAATCTACCGAAACGAGAACTAGATTTCTAGCGGCAATGGGTGGTTGGATCATCCGAGAAAGTGCCCTTTAGACAGTGCAATCGATTGCGCGTTAGAACGCGCCTGAACTTTTCTGCATTCGTCGCATCGGCTGGCGATTGAAATTCGAGCTAAGTCAAAGACTGCCAACAAAACGGCAGTTTTGCCTCTTATGCCAATAAGGTCATACCTCTGAGCTTTCCTTGTCTTCCTCTGTCTCTTCGCTTGGCTCGGCTGCTAGATCATAGAGACCGTCAAGATAATCCAGAGCTTCAAAGAGCAAGTCATAGTGACTTTCAACGTAGTGCTTTTTTACGCTGACTTCACTGTGAGCTAGAAACAAGCTCGACAAGTGCGGGGCATTCTGAAAACGTTTTTCTATTTCGTTGGCTGCTGACTTGCGAAAGTGCTTGAATCCCCGGCTGTCTTCAATTTTGGCTTGCTTCTTGGCTCGGTTGAATGCCAGGCGGATTACGTCAGTACCCGATAGATTCCCGTCTTCCTTGATTGACTCGGTATAGAGAGGCTTTCCATTTTCGCCAACGAGAACAAGCCCTGTCTTGCTTTGAGTCTCTTCTTTCAATAGTTCAAGAGTGATCGGCCAAAGCTTGTGCACTTGGAGTGCAGCAGACTTGCCCCGTCCTAGCGTCTTGTGTCGCTTCCTTCTGACAATGCCGGTTTCCCAGTCAATCATTTCATGGGTCAAGGTGGCTATGTCTTTCTGCGTGTAACCGCAATTGAGCCCCAAAGCGATATATAGGTGTGTTCTCTGTGTCGTTTTGTTCCAGATCGCTTTGACCTCTTCAGGCGTATAGAAAAGCGGGGCAGGATCAGGAAGCCGAATCTTGGCATAGGTGCGTATCGTGCGGGGAAGCCGGTCAAGGTGCTTTCGTTCGTATGCCCATTCAATAAACCGCTTGAGAGTTCCTAGCCGTTTCTTGGCGGTAACTGCACTGATACCGCCATCGGCTTTTTTCATGTTGATTAGCTCAAGCTGGTAGGCTCGATAAACGTCTAGATAAGCTTCGTCTAGTTCATCAACCAACTCGACGTTTTTGAAATTACAGAAGCCCCGAAAGTCTTCTAGCTTCTGTCGGTGTTCGCTGTAGGTCTTAACGGATACCTGCCCTGATTCGGCTTCTCGCTTTCGCATCTCAAGATAGGCGTCAAGCAGTTCAGATAGGTCAGACTCTTTCTTTCCCGAGCTTGCCCGAATCCCAGGGGCGACACGAAGCGACTTATAGTCACTCGCCATATTGACGCCAATCAACCGATCAGGCCCGGCAATTACTGAATCTGTTTGCTGATCCTGAGCCAGTGAGGCTTTGACGCCCTTCCATTCATCAAGAGCTTGCTGATATCCGTCTGTGTCTGTCTTCCCTTTGCAGACTCCCCCGGTTGCAAAGTAGTAGCGTTTGCCCCGATACCACTTTGACCAACAACTTCTCTGAGGCACCCAAGTAAGTTCTCGTTTTCTTGGCATTGTCCGAACCCCTATTGCATACAGAATCCGCGTGTTTGCCTACAGCATAACGATTCCGAGAGGGTGCAATCAATCTCGTATGCAATCCCGTATGCAATCCGGGACGATATTCGGAACAATCGGGGCGAATACAGAAAGACCCACCAAGACACGAAAAAAGCCGTAAACTGCTGTGAATCAACAATTTACGGCTTCTGTTTTTAGTAGCGGCAGAGGGATTCGAACCCCCGACACGCGGATTATGATTCCGCTGCTCTAACCAACTGAGCTATGCCGCCATGGAAACCCTAGACATTAAGTTTTCCCGTTAGGTTCGTCAACGGGGGAAACATCTCCTCCGCGGTAATCTTCGTGCGGAAAGCACGGATCCATCGGTATAGATAGAATAGGTCGACCTACTGGCTCAGTCAGGCAGTCGATTTGGGGGAATTGGTTCCATAAGTGAGTCGGCATGTTCCCTTCTCGGGGGCACACTCGTAATAATGGTATGTTTCTCGACTCACTTATCCCCAAATAAGATCTTTTCCCCCTCAATCCATGGCATCTCGCAAGCAAAAACGCAAGCAACCGTCCGCCCCTTCCACGACCATGCCTCGCTGGGTTCTTCTAGCTGGTGGAAGTTTGATTTTCATGCTCTTGGCTGTCTCCCTGGTCACGGCCGACTGGTATTACGCGATGCCGTCGAACACGAAGTTGACCTATGTCGGGCGAAACTCGTGCATCGAGTGTCATCAGTCTGAGCACGCCAAGTGGGAAGGCTCGTACCACGACCAGGCCATGGACATTGCCACCGAGGAAACGGTGCTGGCCGATTTCGATGGGCAAGAGATTGAACATTACGGCATTACGTCGAAAATGTTCCGCCGCGATGGCAAGTTCATGATTAACACCGAAGGTCCCGATGGCCAGATGCAAGACTTCGAGATCAAGTACGTCTTTGGCGTGAGTCCTTTGCAGCAATACATGGTCGAGATCGAACCCCCAACGCCTGGCTCCGAAGAAGGTTCAATCGGCCGCGTGCAGGTTCTCCGCGTTTCGTGGGACACCGAAAAGAAACAATGGTTCTATCTCTCGCCACCAGACGTCAAGGAAAAGCTGGAAGTCGACGATCCCTTGCATTGGACGGGTCGCACGCAAAACTGGAATCATTACTGCGCCGACTGCCATTCGACCAATTTGCAGAAGAACCACGACTTGGCTACCGACACGTTCCACACAACGTTTTCAGAAATAGACGTCAGCTGCGAAACGTGTCACGGCCCGGGCAGCGCCCACGTGAAACTTGCCAAGTCGACGAGCCTGTTCTGGGACCGAAACTTGGGCTACGGACTTAAGAAGCTCAAAGGAGATTCGACCGAAGCTCAGCTTAATCAGGTCGAATCGTGCGGAACGTGCCATTCGCGTCGCCAGGTAATTTGCCCCGACTTTCAGATGGGCGATAACTTCTACGATCAGTACAGCAACGAGCTTATCTCGCAGCACACCTACTACTGCGACGGCCAAATCATGGACGAGGACTACGTCTATGGTTCGTTTCTGCAAAGCAAGATGTTCCACAAAGGCATCCGCTGCACCGACTGCCATGATCCTCACTCGACCAAACTCAAGTTTGAAGGAAACAAGCTGTGTACGTCGTGTCACCAGCATCCCGCTGGGAAGTATGATTCGCCAGCCCATCATTTCCATAAGACAGGCTCCACCGGAGCATCTTGTGTTGAATGCCACATGCCGGAGACGACCTACATGGAGGTCGATCCACGGCGCGATCACAGCATTCGCGTCCCTCGCCCTGATCTATCGGTCAACCTAGGCACGCCCAACGCATGCACACAATGCCATCTCGATTTGGCAGAGCTTCCTCAGGAAGAACATCCCGAGGCTAAACGCTACGACCAATGGATGGCGCTGGCCCGCGGTGGTGACGATAAGGTTCGCCAAGCCTTAGCCAAAGTCGATCAATGGGCGCTCGATGCGGTCGACCAGTGGTATGGCGATACTTCGAAGATTCCCAAGGGAGAGCACTTCGCTTACAAGCTGAAACAAGCTTGGGATAACCAGCCCAACGCCGGTGAAGATCTGATTGAACTGGTTCGAGACACGCAGCAACCAGGCATTGTCCGGGCCAGCGGGATGATGTATCTCGCCAATTACTTGAACGAGGAAGGGGTCCGAACGGCTCTACGTTATCTATCCGACGAGGACCCCCAGGTGCGTATCGCCGCAATCGAAACCCTGCGTGATCTGCCGGCCGTAGCGCCGGATGTTCAAGGCCAGGTGCTCGATGCCCTGCTCACGCGTCTCTCCGACGAAGACCGTGCTGTGCGGACCGAAGCGGCTTGGTCGCTGGCCAATCAAGATGCCGAAGCACTTCGCCTGCGTGGCAAGAGCGAGGCCTTCCAAAAGGCCTTGAACGAGGCGATCGTGCAGTTGGAACGCGATAGCGATCAACCCTCGGCGCATCTCTCGCAGGGTGTGCTGTACGAACGCATAGGCGACGTCGCCAAGGCTGAACAGGCCTACCGCACCGCCATTCGCATCGGGCCGAACTTCACTGGACCACGTTCCAATCTCATTAGCCTGCTGCAGCAGCGGCAAGACATGGAAGAGCAGCGGATGCGACAATTGGTCGTCCAAGGCAACCGCCCGGCGGCCGAACAAATGACGACCGGCCTGGCCGAACGAGCCGTCGAGATTGCCCGCTTCCGCCTGGAAGAACTCGACAACTTGAAGCGTGACGTCAGCCAACAGCCCGACTTCGCCCCGCTGCAGTACCAGTTCGGATCGGCCCTGTACCTGGCCGCGCGTAACACCACGCCGGAAAGTGCCGGACCGTTCTACGACGAGGCCTTCGACGCCTACAAGAAAGCCAAAGAGCTAGAGCCGAATAGCGTTCAGTACGCTTACATGTACGCCCTGATCTCACAGTATTTGGAACGCTGGGACGAAGCCGATCAAGCTGTTGCTGATCTACTGGAAATCGACCCCAACAATCCTGATTTCCGTGGTTTGAAGCAGCAGATTGATGCTCGGCACTCGCCACGACAGGAACAACAACGAAGATAGGCTTACGAAGCTGAACCAACCCGCTGCTGCACGATCTGCAAGTGATGACGCACATGCCCCACGCTGCAGCGGCCCAGGTCTCGGACCGTCCATTGAAAGCCACTAGCCGTGCCTTCTCGCTCTAAGGCCTCCTTGGGCAACGTGCGAAACAGTTCGATTGTCGATTGCCGAACCAGGTATAGCTCCTGGACCAGCTCTGCGTAGGGTCGATCGTTAAAGTTGGCTGCCAGCATGTAGTCGTCTTGCTCGAAACCGGGCAGCGGGGTGGCGTCTCCGCGAGCGAAGCGTAGGGCTCGATACGCAAAGACACGCTCGGTGTCGCTTAAGTGTCCGACAACCTCCTTGATGGTCCACTGATACGGGGGATGCACGATGGTGGCCTGATCTTCCGAAACGAGCTGAAGCTTGGGAAGTTCTTGCTCGAATTGTATCTGTAACGCAATCGCGCAGTTCTCTTCTGGAGCCAGATCCAAGTAACGCTGAAAGGGAGCAGATTCGGTCATAATTTCCCCGAGGATTAGAAGTTACTTTCATTTTGCGGTGCCCCAAGCTGGACAACCTTTCAGCGCACAAAGTTCATTAATGGAATTGAACTTCATGCTATCGCCCCGATTCCTCTAAGGTAGTCATTATGGTAAATTACGCTGCTTTAACGCACAAACGCGTCCAACCATTCACCCTACTATCCTGAAGAGTCGGCTCCTTATGAAGGCGATTGCGGTTAAACCCGGGACCCCCAACAGCGTTCATCTTCGTGATATCCCTGAACCTTCCCTCGATCAATTCCCCAACGGCAAGGGCGTCCTGGTCAAGGTGCTGAAAGTCGGGGTTGATGCGACCGACAAAGAAATCAACGAAGCCCTCTATGGCAACGCCCCTCCCGGCGACGATTTTATGGTGATTGGCCACGAATCGTTCGGCATCGTTGAAGCAGTCGGCGAGAACGTCACGCGTTTCAAGCCCGGCGATTACGTCACCGCCACGGTTCGCCGTCCGGGTAGCTCGATCTACGACCAGATCGGCACCTACGATATGACCAGCGAGGAAACCTACTACGAACGCGGCATCAACCTGCTTCATGGTTATCTCACCGAGAAGTTTGTCGACGAAGAAGATTACATTATCCGCGTCCCACAAGGGCTGACCCATTTGCACGTTTTGATGGAGCCTATGAGCTGCGCGGCCAAGGCCGTACATCAGGCCTACGAAGTGCAGCGTCGTATGAAGGTTTGGAGTCCGAAGGTCGCTTGGGTGATGGGTGCTGGTCAGATCGGTTTGCTCACCACGCTTTGCCTCCGCCTGCGGGGACTGCAGGTCAGCACGATTGCCCGTTCCCCTGGCCCGCATCTCAAGCAAGAGATCACTGAGGGGATGGAGGCCAATTACGTCAGTACAAAGGAAACGGACCTGGACGAACTGGTCAAAAAGACAGGTCGTCCTGATGTCATCGTCGATGCCACCGGTAGCAGCATCATCGCTTTTGAAAGCATGAAGTACCTTGGCCTCAACGGCGTGCTGGTCTTCACCAGTGTGACCGGCGACAGCGATAAGCACGAACTGCCTACCTCGCAGATTAACCTGGAATGGGTTTTGGGCAATAAGCTTCTGTTGGGCAGCGTGAATGCCAACCGCGATCACTTCGAGATGGGTATCAAAGACCTGGCCCTGGGCGAGATGATGTACCCTAACGTGCTGGAAAAGATCTTGACCAACCCGGTCGACGGCTTGGACAACTATGCCGAGATGATGCGGTTGTTGGTCGAGGACAGTTCGGCCCTGAAGGTATACGTGAACGTCGCTTCCGAATAACCGCTCGGTCAACAATTTGAGAAGGGCCCGTTATGAGGTCCGGGTATTTAGCAGGCTGCGATCTGCGTGCTTGCTTTGGTCCCGGGTATTCATACGGGCCTGATGTTTGCGCATCCGCATTTCACAGATTGCCCGATTTGCTAGAATGCAGATCCTCGGGAGATTATCGCTAGATAGGCTCCCTGCCCTGCTTACTCATTCAGGATGACCCGATATGAAAAAGCCAACCAGTGGCGGCGGCTGGCAAGCGATCCGGTATACCTTTCAGAAAGCTCGCGAGTCCGGCGGGTACTGGAAGTTCTGGAAAGCCATGCGGAGTAAGAACGCGTGTAAGACTTGCGCCCTGGGCATGGGGGGCCAAAAAGGAGGCATGGTCAACGAGCAAGGCTCGTTCCCCGAAGTCTGCAAAAAGTCGATGCAGGCCATGGCTGCCGACATGCAAGGCGCCGTGCCTGAGGATTTCTGGAAAACCTATAGCATCGCCCAGTTGCAACAGTTCACTCCCTACCAAATGGAGCACGCCGGTCGCCTCACCCAGCCGATGCTGTGGGAACAAGGACAGCAGCACTATCGTCCGATCTCGTGGGAAGATGCCCTGGGTCGGTTGATCGCTAAACTGAAGTCGCTGACCCCCGATGAGACCTTCTGGTACTTCAGCGGTCGCAGCAGCATGGAAGCCGGCTTTCTGCTGCAGCTATTCGCTCGGATCTACGGCACCAACAACGTCAACAATTGCAGCTATTACTGTCACCAAGCCAGCGGTGTCGGACTAGCAAGCACCGTTGGTAGCGGCACGGCGACGATTGTCTTGGAAGACGTCGAGCACGCCGATCTGGTGTTCGTAATTGGTGGCAATCCGGCCAGCAATCATCCCCGGCTGATGTCGACGCTGAAACAGGTTCGTCGGCGCGGCGGCGAGGTGATCGTCATTAATCCGGTCGTTGAAACAGGCCTGGTCAACTTCCGCGTGCCAAGTGATCCGATCAGCATGCTCTTCGGCACGAAGATCGCGACGCTCTATGTTCAACCTGACATCGGCGGGGACCTGGCTCTGCTGTATGGCATCGCCAAACGTGTACTGGAACTAGGCGGACAAGACCAGGAGTTCCTCGACAACCACTGCGAAAATACGGCCCAGTGGCTCGAGTTTCTGAAGAACCTGACGTGGGAGGAAATCGAAGAGAAGTCAGGGGTCGGTGGTCTGAAGATAGCGGACATCGCCCAGCGCTATATCAAAGCCAAACGCGTCATCTTCAGCTGGACAATGGGCATTACACATCACGCGCACGGTGTCGACAATGTTCAGGCCATTGCCGGCCTGGCTGCCGTGCGTGGTATGGTCGGCAAGCCTGGCTGCGGTTTGATGCCCATTCGTGGCCATTCGAATGTACAAGGGATCGGTTCGGTGGGTGTTACCCCCACGCTCAAGCAAGCTATCTTCGACGGACTCGAAAAAGAATACGGCGTTCAGCTACCCACCACACCAGGGCTCGATACGTTGGGTTGCATGGAAGATGCCCACTCTGGCAAGCTGAAAATGGGGTTCTGTTTGGGGGGTAATCTATACGGCAGTAACCCCGATCTGGCCTTTGCGGCCCAGTCGCTGCAAAACCTGGAGACGATGGTCTATCTGAGCACCTCGCTAAACACCGGTCACGCACACGGTCTGGCCAAGGAAACGATCATACTGCCGGTCCTGGCCCGCGACGAAGAGCCTTACCAGTCAACGCAAGAATCGATGTTCAACTACATCCGCATGTCGGAAGGAGGACCGCGGCGACTGGACGGCCCCCGCGGCGAGGTCGACGTGATTGCCACTATCGGCGAAGGTGTCCTGGCAAGTAGCACGCCAATCGATTGGACGTCGATGCAAGATACAAACAAGATTCGTGCCGCCCTGGCAAAGGTGGTGCCGGGCTTTGAGAAGATAGCGGACATCGATAAAACCAAGCAGGAATTCCAAATCGACGGACGAACGTTCCACACGCCTAAGTTCCCCACACCCAGCGGTCGTTTGGTTCTGCATCACCACGAGATCCCGGAGCTCAAAGGGACGGGAGAAAACGAACTTCGGCTGATGACAGTGCGTAGTGAGGGACAATTCAACACCGTCGTGTACGAAGAGTACGACATCTATCGTGGCATCGACCGACGTGACGTCATCGTGCTTCACCCGGAAGATTGCCAACGTCTGGGTGTCGTTGCAGGGCAGAAAGTTACGATCCAATCGAACATCGGCAAGATCGATGGTTTCGTCGTCCACGAGTTTAAAGACATCAAACCTGGCAACGCATTGATGTATTACCCTGAGGCCAACACGCTTGTTTCCCGAACGGCCGACCCCAAGTCGAAGACGCCAGCGTTTAAGGGAGTTGTAGTCACCGTTTGTCCAGCGTAGGCCGATCGCTAGAATGGTCTTACGCGCCTTCCCTCTTTTAAATACCTTCCGAATGAATTGGAAAAAGGACGACCAACTTTGCTTTCACCTTGGCGTAGCGATGCGAAAGATTTCGCGTATCTACGCTGAAGGTTTGGCAGCGTATGAAGTCACCCCTGCCCAGTTGTTTATGCTATCTTGCCTGGATAGTCGTAACGGACAAAAGCCGAGCGAATTGGCCGAAGAAGTCCAGTTGGATGCCAGCAGCATGACAGGCCTTTTAGATCGTACGGAAAAGGCCCAACTGATTCGCCGCATGCGCGATCCAGCCGACCGACGTGCCCTGCGGATATACCTCACCCCGCAAGGTACCGAGACGTTGCAGCGACTGAAGCCGGTCATTAAGCAGCTACAGGAAAAAGTTCACGAGGACTTCTTTGGCGATTACAGTGACGAGCAAGTTGCGTGTTTCTTAGAAATGCTTCGAAACGCAGGCTCCTCCCTAGACCGCTCTAGCTAGTCCCATCCCCAGGAGATACACCATGTCAATGATCGAACGTTTACAACATCAACTCGAGTCGGCCCGCGGCTTCACGACGAGAATTCTAGCCGACTTTCAAAAGCAGGAAGACTGGGTGGCCCAAGTTTGCAATCAAAGCAACCATGCCCTCTGGTTTATTGGTCACATGGCCACGACCGACAACTTCTTTGTCTCGCTTCTGGCCCCCGAGAAAGCGGATGCAAAAGAGAACTACCAAGAGATGTTCGGTCTCGGTTCAACCCCATCGACCAAACTGGAAGACTATCCCCCGATCGCAGACGTCCGCGGCTACATGGACGATCGCCGCCAGGTCCTTCTCGAGATCCTCGCATCGTTGAGTGATGAAGACCTCGCCACGAAGACCCCTGACGGTACGCCTGACTTCCTGGCCGATTATGGTCAAGTATTCGAGACCGCCATCTGGCACGAAGGCCTGCACAGCGGTCAGTTAACCATGGTCCGCCGCTCGCTCGGGCACAAACCAGCGATCACATAGACCAGATCGACTTTCGTTCTCCTTCATTGAAAATTCGTTTGACCGTGCAGCGCGGCTACTAATAGACTGCTCCCAACAGACAGTACCACTGAGGGAGCAATACACCCTCTTTTGGGCATGCTAAAAATCATCTGCCTTTTAAGAGCCGTTAGGAGAGTCGCGTGTTCAAGGAACCTTACGAAAGCACTCAAAGCACCCATTCCAACGAGGATCAATACCGTAAGTTGGTCGATACGGAAACGCACGCATCGAGCCAACGACATAAAGAAAACTTGAAACTTGCTTGGACCAGTATGGCTGGTGGATTCGGTGTGATGCTGTTGGGTCTGATCTGGCTAACTGCTGGCCTATTGATGGGACGAATCTATTTTTATCCATTCTGGCTTATCGGAGGCGGATTCGTCGGCTTCGTTTCATCCATTGGTTACTACCAGCGTTTTCGCTAACTGGGGGCCGTTACCATCAACTTTTCGGCCGCTTCCAACCCCAATGCGGTGATTCGGCCTTCGATTTCGATGGTGACAATGCCAGCTTCCGCTCGACTGGTGATCAGTTTTGCCTCGCAGCCTGGCTGCAGTGACTCTTCGCTTAAGTAACGCAAAAAGTCCGAGCTTTGATCCATCACGCGAACCAGACGAAACGGCTTGCCGGGCTCCCACTGGGTGAGTTTGACGCCCTGCTCGGTGCGAATCTTACCATCGGCAGTCGGAATGGGATCGCCGTGAGGATCGGACGAGGGATACCCCAAATATTGGTCGATACGATCGACGAGAAAGTCGCTGACGGCGTGCTCCATGTTCTCGGCCTCTTCGTGGACTTCGTCCCAGGCCAGGTCGAGCGTGTGCACCAGAAATAACTCGATCAATCGGTGACGCCGCAGGACACGCAGCGCCAGCTTGCGACCACTCTCGGTCAGGCGAACCCCCTCGTACTTGGTATACGATGCCAAGCCGGTCTCGCTGAGGGTCTTCAGCATGCTGGTGACGGTACCCGGCGAGACTTCTAATGCTGTCGCGATTTCGCCGGTCGGGGCCGCTTTTTCCGGCGCTAGAAGCGCGATCTGATAAATCGCTTTTACGTAGTTTTCGATTGTCAGACTAGGCATGGGGGTCGGCTCCGGAAGACTCAAGGCACCGGATTTTAGACGGTTCCCACCAAAGCGGCAATCTGACGTACGGGCGTTTTATGTTGTCGGAATGGAGCCGTGCTTGTCTTGCCGACAATTTCGTGTTCATGCAGAAAATCGATTAGGCTATCGGCGTCGACCCACATGTTCGACTCATCGGTCACCATGTTCCCATCGACAGGATTGGCTAGGTACCAATAAAACGAATGTCCACAGGCAGCAGACAGTTCAGCGAAACAGTCATATGGCCGATACGGCGTCCCCAATTCGATGACTTTGGTGCCCGGAGGTGCAAAGACCATATTCCCCAGACCGGCACCATGGGGACCCATGATGACATCTGCTTGTTGAAACAGTTCGACTTGCTCTCGAACCGACATCGTTTCGAGGTAGTGCCGCTCGAACCCTAGCTTTTCTAGCTTCGGCATGAACTCATTTTCGTTCAAGCAGTTTCGCAGCTTCATGCGTCCTCGCGAAACGTAAACCAGTTTGCGAGGCTCTTGCTTCACCTTTGACCAGGGTTGGCCTGCGGCCGTTTCAAAAAGGAACTGCGTCTCTTCGCTGCGAACCGCGTGCTGATTATTGGGAACGTAAACGTTGTCGCCTTGAACGTGGGCGTGGTGGCTTTCCGGAATAACCTTGTTTGTGTCGACTCCAAACAGCGATAGCATCTCGCGTTGGTAAGAGCGACTCATCGGAGCATAGAGATTGTCAACCTGAACGCCGGACTTAGCGAACAGCCGCAGCTTGGGTATCGCTTCGATGAGGAAGTGAAAATAATTGGAACTCGACCATCCAAAGGAGATAACACCCACTGTGCCTGAGACTTTCCGCAGTCGTGGGAGGTACCCCTGGTGCAAGTATTGTGGAATCACCCCGTCATCGCTCATACCAGGAAAGCGAATCATTCCGAAGTCTAGCAGATGGCAATTGTCGTCGGTGATAACCGAGACACCTCGCAAAGCAACCCGTGCATCTTTCAAGCTGGTTAGTGATGTACCTTCCAACTTTCGCTGAGCCGGTGCATATAGGTTGTTCCAGAAGGTCAACTGTTTCTCGCCAGAGGTCTGGTCGAGCACTCGCTGAATCTCGTCCAGCGCTCCTCCTAGGATCCGGGGGGGGTTAACAATATCCCGAGGAGGCTCGAGAACAACCGCCGAGCCGCTTGCATGGCTCTTTTCTACCCACGACTTCGAATGGTCGGCGTGTGTCGGGGGCTGCGTCCCTACAAATCGGTTCCAGGCAGTTCGACTTTGACGGCGCAGTTCGTGGCGAGCACGTGTTAGCGACTTCACATCCAGCATCCTCAAGCGGAGATCAATCAAAGGAGGCTGAAAGTATCGATAATTATTAGAAACGTGGCAATAGACATACGACTGCTATTCCCCCCATTCACTGGGGCGGGATGGCAGCTAGTCTATGATCCCGCGTTGCTGAAGGAATTCGTAGATCTTATCGACACACTCGTCAACGCCCAACTCGTGCGTTGGCAGCACCAGGTCGGCATTCTCGGGAACTTCATACTCGTAGCTGACGCCTGGGAAGTTGGCAATCTCGCCGCTGTCTGCTTTCGCGTACATGCCAGAGTCATCTCGCTGACGGCAAACGTCGACAGGAGCCGACAAGTAGACCGTCAGGAATTGCTCAGGCCCAACCACTTCGCTGGCCCGCTGACGAACATCGGCGCTAGGTGCCAGGAACGCTGCAATGCAGAGCATCCCCGAATCGTTAAGCATCCGGGCAATCTCGCTGCCACGACGAAGATTCTCACTCCGCTGCTCAGCCGTGTACCCCAGGTCCTTGCTGATACCGCGACGAAGGTTTTGCCCGTCAAGCACAACGCTCGTCTTTCCTTCATCGAACAGACGTCGCTCTAGGGCGTAGGCGATTGTCGTTTTACCGGCTCCGGTCAAACCGGTCAGCAGCACGGTCGCTGGCTTTTGACCAAAGCGGGCCGCACGTTCGTCGACAGAGACGTTGCCCTTGCTGCTTTGCAGCGTTTCGTCGCCTTCGATGTCCCATAACTCATCGGTGTCGCTGGCATCGCGGTCGATAATCATGCCGGCACCGACGGTGCGATTGGTCATGTAGTCGATCAGAATGAACGCCCCGGTCGTCTTGTTCTTCGCGTACGGATCATAGGAAACCGGCTGATTCAGCTTGATGCTGCAGCGACCGATTTCATTGAGCTTGAGGGCCGGCGTATCTTCGCGATGAAGCGTATTCACGTCGACGTTGTAGCGTACCCGCGAAACTGTGCCGGTCATAATCTTGGTGGTGTGCTTGACGAAGTACTGCTTGCCAGGCACCAGCGGATCTTCCGACATCCAAACGACCATGGCGTCGAACTTGCTATCGACTTTTGGGCGATTGCCAGGACGCACGATGATGTCGCCGCGGCTGCAGTCAATTTCATCTTCGAAGGTCAGCGTGACCGACATCGGCGGGTAGGCTTCTTCGGCATTGCCGTCCATGGTGACGATGCTTTTCACCTTGCTCGTCTTTTTGGACGGCAAGACCATGACTTCTTCGCCTGGACGAATCGTGCCGGAGGCCACCGTACCGCAGAAACCACGGAAGTTGAGGTCAGGCCGATTGACCAATTGCACCGGGAAGCGAAAGTCTTGTAGGTTGCGGTCGGAACCGATATAGAGGTTCTCGAGCATGTGCATCAACGTGGCACCTTCATACCACGGCATCTTCGGGCTCTTCTCGACCAGGTTGTCCCCTTTGAGCGCCGACAGCGGAATAAAATGGACATCGTCGGCCGACATTTTCGCGGCGAAGTCGATGTAATCTTGCTTGATCTGCTCGAACACTTCCTGGCTATAATCGACCAGGTCCATCTTGTTGATCGCCACCACGATGTGCCGAATGCCCAGCAGCGACGTGATGAAGCTGTGCCGCTTGGTTTGGGTAAGCACCCCTTGGCGAGCATCAATCAGAATGATTGCCAGGTCGGCGGTTGAAGCACCGGTGGCCATGTTACGGGTATACTGCTCGTGGCCAGGGGTATCGGCAACGATGAACTTTCGTTTGGCGGTCGAGAAATAACGATAGGCCACGTCAATCGTGATGCCCTGCTCGCGTTCTTCCTTCAAACCGTCGGTCAGCAAGGCCGGATCGATCTCGCCCCCGACTGTTCCGTGTGTGGCCGAATCTTTCTCGATGGCTGCCAACTGGTCTTCGTAGGCCGCTTTCGATTCGATCAGCAGCTTGCCAAGTAGCGTACTCTTCCCGTCATCGACACTGCCGCAGGTCAGAAATCGCAGCAGTTCTTTCTTTTCGTGCTGAGCGAGATAAGCATGAATGTCGGTCGCGATCAGGTCAGATTTGTGAGACATGCGTCAGTCTTAAGTTTTCAGTGTTCGGTTTTCAGTAGGATTCGCGGTCCAGCTTTCAAACGCCTCAGTATCTATTCTCTTACTGAAAACTGAAAACTGAACACTTGCCCGTCTGCGGGCACACTTCGTTAGAAGTAGCCCTCTTCTTTTTTCTTCTGCATCGAGGCGCCCTGATCCTTATCGATCGCGCGGCCTTGGCGTTCAGATGTTGTGGTCAGCAGCATTTCCTGAATGATTTCAGGTAGCGTGTCAGCTTCCGATTCCACGGCTCCGGTTAGCGGATAGCAGCCAAGTGTACGGAAGCGAACCATCTTCTCTTCCACCTTCTCGCCCGGCTGAAGCTGGATGCGGTCGTCGTCGACCATGATCCACATATCGTTCCGCCAAACTACAGGGCGCTTCGCAGAGTAATACAACGGAACGATCGGAATCTCTTCCAGGTGGATGTATTGCCAGACGTCGAGTTCGGTCCAGTTGGAAAGCGGAAAGACGCGAATGCTCTCCCCTTTATTCACCTTGGTGTTATACAGATTCCAAAGTTCGGGACGCTGATTCTTCGGATCCCAGCGATGGTTCTTATCGCGGAACGAGAAGACACGTTCCTTGGCACGCGATTTTTCTTCATCGCGACGAGCCCCACCGAATGCGGCATCGAAACGGTACTTATCGAGCGCCTGCTTCAACCCTACTGTTTTCATCAGGTCGGTGTGGCGAACACTATCCTCGAACGGATCGATGCCGATCTGTTTGCCTTCTTCATTGATGTGAACAATCAAATCGAGACCCAGTTCATTGCGCGCGTAATCTTCGCGGAACTGGATCATTTCCTTGAACTTCCATGTCGTGTCGACATGCATCAAAGGAAATGGCGGTTTGGCCGGATAAAAGGCTTTCAAGGCCAAGTGGACCATGACCGAAGAGTCTTTGCCGACGGAATACAACATCACCGGGTTCTCAAACTCGGCCGCGACTTCGCGGATGATGTGGATGCTCTCTGCTTCCAGCTGTTTGAGATGCGTAATCTGATAACCGGACATCAATCAATCGCTGTGGGTTGAAGTTAGGCAGACTGGCCATTCTGCAGCGGGCCAACTGCCGTTGGGGTCGGTTTCTCTTTACTGGCTAATGCGGGGTCTTATTTCATGGTCAATGGCGTCGGCTTCTGAGCCGTTTGGCTGCTTCGCTGATCCAGGCTTAAAAACCTGGGCCACCCAAATTCCATGTTCCCTTACTGCACTAGGCACGCTCAGAGAGAATCGTCTGATTATAGGGGTCATAACTAATATCAACAACGACACTAATCGGCCGTAAGTTGAACTGGCTTAAGGCTCTTTGCGACCTTTCGGCCAAACTTTTACGATCACGCTGGGGTGATCGTTGCCAGGTGTCTCGTATTCGTGGGCGTTGCGGATTTCAACTCCCTTAGTCAAGCCAAGATGACGGGCTTCTTTTACTTCCTCGAGCCAGCGACCTCCCTTGATCGTCAACAACCGGCCGGCAGAAAGCCAATGCCCATCAAGCCATGCCAGCAGTTTCTTCAAAGGCGCAACCGCACGGCACACGACCGCGTCGAAGCTCAGGTCTTCCAGAATCTCTTCCGCTCGATTGTGGTAGACAGGAACCTCCAGCTCGAGCTGTTCGATCATGGCCTGCATCGCGTGTGCCTTCTTGCCTACCGAATCGCACAGAGTGACACGAACATCGGGGCGAATGATCGCGATCACAATGCCAGGCACGCCTCCGCCGCTTCCCATGTCGAGAATCTCTTCATTGGGCCGCAACTGACCGGCCAGCGCCAGGCTGTCGATCACATCGCGTGAAACGAACTTGTCGTAGTCGGTATGCCGCGTAAGATTTAGCGACTTGTTGATCTCCCACAGCGCATCGACGTACCGCTGAAGTTGATTGCGGATCTCGTCAGGCAAGGGAGCCCCAAATTTTATCAGGGCTTCTTCAAGAGTAGCGCTCGCGGAAACGTCTTCGCTCATACTGGCTTTTCAATGAGAATTCTTCTAACAGACAGGCCCAAACCAAATGGCCTGTCAATTCCCACTATTTGACCATGAATCGCCCATTTGGGCCATGACACTCACGGCAAAGCTACTTCTTTTCGTGCCGTGATAGCACCACTATCCGGTGTGCCGTTAGATGCGACTTGGTGTATTGATCTAGCGGTGAAATCTGCCCGTAAATACCTACCTGCATTCGGGAATATCGCCGTAAGTTCAGCCCCGGCGAAGGGCTCACAAACTGCAGCACGTTGCCCTGAGAATCGGTCAATGCAAACGGAGGCGTGTACTGATTGGCGTTTCGGGTCGACGAGGCCCGCGTGATGACCGGCATCAGCCACCCTTTGCCATCGTAGCGTGGGTCAAAGCCATCTTTGGTGAACGAAGCGGCCGGGTCGTTTGAAGGCTCGACTTTCCCAAGCTTCTCGTCACTAATCAGAGGTGTTTTCAAGGGAATCGACGAGGAAACGACCGCTTCCTTCGTAGCAAGCTGGCGTTCGTAAAGCTCGTTGAATTCTTCGATTTTCTCTAACAGCAAACGGGCCTTACCCCGCTCTAGTGGCGTTTCACCTTCGACAATGAGTCGTTTAGCCTGGTCTTTCAAAGGCTTAAAATTCCACAGATCAACCGCCTTAAGGCACTCGCGACTGACGTGCAGTTCTAACTCGATGAGGTTCAAGCTGGTGCCCGGACCAATTTCATCGAGAGGTTGCAGCTCTCCGGTAATCGTTGCGCCCGGCTTGTCGTTTTCTGCATCGAAGGAAACAGGCCGCACGACGCTCAACTTCTGTTCGGCCTCTTTCCAAAATTCGTCATCCTGAATTGACTCGGCCATGGCAGCAGAATCAACCACCGATGATCCCTGAGGAAGGGGCGGCGTACCGATCGCTTCCACGAAGTGCTTGTTGATCCAGCGAAACTCACCAGCCGGGGGGGCGATGCGGTAGAAGGCTTCCTTCTTGCCGCTCTCAGGGTCGCGAAGTTCCACAATCCCCAGCACTTCCAGCGGTTCGTCCTGGTCGAGTTTCACATGCGTGATGTGATGCTGGTCGCTGATCTGGCTACCCACATAGGCCGGTGCTTCGGCTGTTCGGACATGGGCAATTCGACGATCTTCGCCATACGAAAGGCCTTCGGCTCGTACTAAGCTGAACTCGTTCTCGGTCGGCCTAATGGCCAACCAGCCGCCGACATCTTCACGGTAGACATCCACGATCGAGTTTTTTTCCAGGTAGGCCGTCGGATAGTAGTTCTGCCCTGGACCGCTACGCGTAAAGACCTGCCCGGTAGTCACGCGTCCTTTGTAGGGTTCAGTAGCGAGAGCAGTGGCCGCGCAAGGCAAGACGCCTGCCAGCAGCAACAAGCAAAGTGGTCGAAAACAGAACATAGCCGGATCCCTCAGGCAAAAACTTGAGTTATTACCCGAGGAAATACCGGAAATCATGATCGCCGGCAAGATTGATTTCAGTGCTATCGCATTTCGACCAAGTTCTTAGAGATTTAGAACTTATGAGCCTTCTGAGGACCATCTTTGGTCATCGAGAGGATCTCAGCGCCATTCTCGGTCATAAGGATCGTGTGCTCGAACTGGGCACTCAGGCTGCGGTCGCGGGTACGGACGGTCCACCCATCGCTTGGATCGAGTTGAGTGGCAGCGCCGCCAATGTTGATCATCGGCTCGATCGTAAAACAGACACCTGGCAGCAGGCGAACCGAATGCGCGGCACGTGTCGGGACGTGAGGAATCGAAGGATCTTGATGGAAACGGCGACCGAGCCCGTGACCGACGAACTCTTCGACGACACCAAAGTTGTATTTCTTCGCCTCTTCGACAATTACCCGGCCGATTTCTGAAACACGACACTCAGGGTAGATCGCATCGATCGCCAGATACAGGCAATCGAACGCACACTGGGTCACCTGTTTCGCTTCCGGGGACACTTCCCCAATCAGGAACGTTTCCGACTGATCTCCGTGCCAGCCATCGACGATCGATGTTAGATCGACGTTGACAATGTCCCCATCTTTAAGTTCGTACTTGTCAGGAATTCCATGACAAATAACTTCGTTGACACTGGTGCACGAACTCTTCGGGAAGCCCTGGTAATTCAAACAAGCCGGTGTATGCCCGTGATCCAGCGTATATTCGTGCACCATCCGGTCAATCGCTTCGGTGGTGATGCCTGCTTTGACATGCGGGCGTACGAAATCCATCAGTTGCGCGTTGAACTGACAGGCAACTCGCATCGCGTCGCGTTCGGAATCAACTAGTTGAAGATGACGTCGTCCGTGAAGCATAAAGGATTCAGGGGTTTGTGGAGGGGGCTGAGAATATTTCCGAACCAGCAGTCTACCAAGGTAATCGTCTTGGCAACATGGATTTCTCGCGAATTCCTGGCACAGATTTCATCTCTGGGTTCCATTTAGCGCGAACGTTCCGGAGAACCAAGGGGGTCCTTGAATTGTCAGTTTTCGCGAGGGCCATTAGAATCGTTACCTTCGCGAGACTGCGGGAAAGCCCTATGTATCAACATTTTGCGGCGAACCCTGCCCCAACGACCCAACTTGCAAGCAGACCAAGCTGCGGCATGACCGCAATTTAGACGACTGGACAACACCCATGCCTCGCTACAATCCGGCCCAGATCGAACCCAAATGGCAAAAGTACTGGGACGAGAATCAAACTTTTCGCACACCTGAAGTCCCGCAAGGCGAAAAGCTTTATGTCTTGGATATGTTCCCTTATCCAAGTGGTGCTGGCTTGCACGTGGGGCATCCAGAAGGGTACACGGCGACCGATATTGTCTGCCGCTTTGCCCGCATGCAAGGCAAAAGCGTCTTACACCCGATGGGCTTCGACTCGTTCGGCCTTCCGGCAGAAGAGTATGCGATCAAGCACAACGTGCATCCTCGCGAGACCACGGAAAAGAACATCGGCGAGTTTGTCCGCCAATTGAAGATGCTCGGCTTTAGCTACGATTGGCAGCGTCAAGTCGCTACGACCGACGTCGAGTATTTCCGCTGGACGCAGTGGATTTTCCTTCTTCTTTTCGACACATGGTACGACCAAGATGCCGGCAAAGGCCGGCCTATCGCCGAGCTTCCCATTCCCGACGATGTCCAATCCGCCGGTGAAGAGGCCGTACGCGAGTACCAGGACGAGCATCGATTGGCCTTCGTCAGCGAGGCCCCGGTCAACTGGTGCCCCAAGTTGGGCACTGTATTGGCGAACGAAGAGGTGATCGACGGTAAGAGCGAACGTGGCGGATATCCGGTAGAGCGTTTGCCTCTTCGCCAGTGGATGCTCCGCATTACCGCCTATGCCGAGCGGTTAGAGAGCGATCTCGAGTCCCTCGATTGGTCCGATAGCATTAAGCAGCTTCAAAGAAACTGGATTGGCCGCAGCGTCGGCGCAGAAGTCGATTTCTTTCTCGGCACCGACCTGGAGTACACCCCCTGGGAAATCGAGCGGAAGAAACTCGGTTATCCCCGCAAGCCGGGCAGCGATGTGCTTCGCGTCTACACAACACGCCCCGACACGCTTTTCGGGGCAACCTATATGGTGATTGCTCCGGAACATCCGCTTGTCGACCAATTGACCACCACCGACCAAGCCGCAGCCGTTAAGAAATACTGCCAGACCGCCGCTTTCAAGTCTGACTTGGAACGCACCGAATTGGCCAAAGAGAAGACCGGCGTTTTCTCTGGCTCGCATGCTATCAACCCGGTTACGGGACAGCCTGTGCCGATCTGGATCGCCGATTATGTATTGGCCAGCTATGGAACGGGCGCGATCATGGCCGTTCCTGCCCACGACGATCGCGACTTCGAGTTCGCTCAGAAGTTCGATATTCCGGTGATTGCCGTGGTCGATCCGGGCGACAAGTCCGACATCGATCGCGATGCGGTCTTGGCCGGAACCGCCTGTGCGACCTTCGATGGCGTGGCCATCAATTCGGGTAAATACGACGGCATGAAGACCGGCGAGATGAAGGCGCAGATCGCTCTCGATCTCGAACAAAACGGTCTTGGCCGCGAAGCAACCAATTTCAAGCTTCGCGATTGGCTCTTCAGTCGCCAGCGTTTCTGGGGCGAGCCCTTCCCAATCCTCAAAGAACTCGACGCCAACGGCGAGCCCAACGGCAAGATTCGCGCCGTCCCGGTCGACCAGCTTCCGGTCGACTTGCCGCAGATCGAAGATTACAAACCGATCGGGCGACCGGAACCGCCACTCGAAAAAGCCGACCCGTCGTGGCTTTATCCAGTGATCGACGGCGTGAAGTACAAACGCGAAACGAACACCATGCCCCAATGGGCTGGCTCGTGCTGGTATTACCTTCGTTTCATCGACCCGAAGAACGACGAGATCTTTGTCGACCCCGAAAAAGAAAAGGCCTGGATGCCGGTCGACCTTTACATTGGAGGTGCCGAACACGCCGTGCTGCACCTCTTGTATGCCCGCTTCTGGCACAAGGTGCTTTTCGATCGCGGGTACATCTCGACGCCTGAACCGTTTCAAAAGCTCGTCAACCAAGGGATGATTTTGGGCGAGATCGAGTATATGGGCTTTCAGACGGAAGACGGCACCTGGGTCGGTAGCAACCTCGTCAAGAAGCAGGAAGACGGTTCGCTCGCCGATGCGAAGGGTGCCCCGATCAAGTCCGTTGCGCTGACTGAAGCCGATGTCCTTAAGAAAGGGGATGGCTTCGTGCTTGCTGCCGATCACAGCATTCGGATCGACTCGCGGGCGCATAAGATGTCGAAGAGCCGCGGAAATGTCGTAAACCCTGATCATGTCGTTCAAGATTTTGGCGCCGATAGTCTTCGGCTTTACGAAATGTTCATGGGTCCACTCGAAGCGACCAAGCCGTGGGCGATGGATGGCGTGAAGGGGGTTCGCGGATTCCTCGACCGAGCGTGGCGAATGCTCATCGATCACAACGCGGAAGAGTTGGTGCTCAACGCGGCCATTGAAGATGTCGAGCCCACCGAAGAGCAGAAGAAAATGCTCCACCGTACGCTCAAGAGCGTCACGAACGACCTGACCAACCTCAGCTTCAATACGTCGATTGCCCGCTTGATGGAGTTCACGAACTTTTTCACCAAGGAATCGACACGGCCGAAACAAGCCATGGAGTGGTTCACGTTGATGCTTTCGCCCTTGGCTCCTCACTTGGCGGAAGAATTTTGGCAATTATTGGGGCACAGCAACACTTTGGCCTACGAGCCCTGGCCACAGTTTGTCGAGTCGTACACCAAGGACAACGAGATCGAAGTGCCCGTGCAAATTATGGGCAAAGTTCGCGGCCGTATTACGGTTCCAGCCGACATTAAGAAGGACGATCTCGAAGCTCTCGCGAAATCGGATGTTCGCGTGCAAGAGTTTCTAGAAGGAAAACAAATCGTAAAAACGATTGTCGTTCCGGGTCGTCTCGTAAATTTCGTTGTGAAATGAACTTAGCTCCGCTGGCTGCGGTTGACGCGGCGCAACTTACGACGGATGCTTACAAGCAATGATTCGCTTCCGTTAGACTATGCCTAACAGAGAAGCCGGACCGAATATGGCAATTTGGTAAACCAATTGGAATCAGGAAAAAGCCTGTTCCTTAAGGAAGATTCGCATCTATGACGCACGCTTGGCACGACGTGACCCCCGGTGAAGACATCCCAAGGGAATTCTGTGCGGTCATCGAGATCCCCACTGGGTCCAGCATCAAGTATGAACTGGACAAAGATACGGGACTATTGCGAATGGACCGTATGCTCTATTCGGCCGTTCATTATCCGGCCAACTACGGCTTCGTCCCTCAAACACTCGCCGAAGACGACGACCCGCTCGACGTGTTGGTCCTTTGCCAGGAACCGGTGGCCCCGCTGACGCTGATCACCGCTCGCGCGGTCGGCCTGATGACGATGGTCGATAGCGGCAAGCTCGATCATAAGATTATCGCCGTCGCAGTGACCGACCCGGAATTCTCTTCCTACAATGAAGCGATTGATCTGCCGAATCATCGTCGAAACATGTTGCGACGCTTCTTCCAAGACTACAAGATGTTGGAAGGGAAGTCGGTTGAGGTCGACGAAATTCTGCCTTCTGAAATGGCTCTGCCGATCATCAACGAAGCCCTGGAACGCTATAGCGCGCAGCGTCGACGCGGATTTTATCGAAAGTAGGCGTCGTATCCGTTGCGGCGCAATAATTGCGTAAAGTTGCGCGAATATTGCGTGGCCCGGTACGCATTGGCTTGCGTAGTGGCAACCTTGCCCGTTATCGTTCGAACGCCACCAACTGAAATATCACCCAATGCTTTTCTTTCTTGGAGAGAAGGTGACCCATGCGTAATGTCATCAGCTTAGTACTAGGCGGAGGCCGAGGTACACGGCTTTACCCCCTGACTAAATACCGCTCGAAACCAGCCGTTCCGCTGGCGGGCAAATACCGCTTGATTGATATCCCCCTCTCCAACTGCCTGAACAGCCAGATGAACCGCATCTACGTGCTGACGCAGTTCATGTCGGTGAGTTTGCACCGCCATATCCGCCAGACGTATCGCTTCGATCACTTTAGCGGTGGTTTTGTTGAATTACTGGCCGCTCAGCAAACGGCCGGCGAAGGCTCCGACTGGTACCAAGGCACCGCCGATGCGGTCCGTAAAAACCTGCGTTATATCCAGCAGCACGGTATCGACTACGTCATGATCCTTTCCGGCGATCAGTTGTACCGGATGGACTACCGCGAAATGCTCGACTCGCATATCGAGTCGGGCGCCGACGTTTCTATCGCAGGCCTGCCGGTTCACTCGAAGGACGCCAGCGGATTGGGCATCATGAAGATCGACGAGTCAGGCCGCGTCAACGGCTTCGTCGAAAAGCCCCAGACCCCCGAAGAATTGGCCCACGTGCGAACCGACCCAGCTTGGATCGACGCCCGCGGGATTCAATCGAATGGTCGTGACTGTTTGGCGAGCATGGGCAACTATCTCTTTAACCGCGACACCCTGGTCGAGCTGCTGGAAAAGACCGACTACCAGGACTTCGGTAAAGAGATCTTCCCTGCTGCGATTCGAGCGAAAAAAGTGCAGATGCACATGTTCGATAGCTACTGGGAAGACATCGGAACGATCAAAGCGTTCTATGAATCGAATCTCGCCACGTTGGCTCCGAAGCCACCGTTTGAGTTCATCGAAGAAGAAGCCCCGATCTTCACCAGGGCTCGCTTCCTGCCGCCGACAATGGTCATGGAAGGCAGTTTCAGCAACAGCATGATTGCCGACGGCTGCCAGATCGGCAAAGGCTGTACCATCAAGAACAGCGTGATCGGCCTGCGTAGCGTGATCGAAGAAAACGTCACCATCGAAGACTCGGTGCTGATGGGCTGCGACTACTACGCAACGCGAACGGAAACCGAAGCCCACGAATCGTCCGGTCGACCTCGTATGAAGATCGGATCAGGCAGCGTCATCAAGGGAGCGATCGTCGACAAAAATTGCCACATCGGTAATAACGTCCGCGTCGATAACTGCGATAACCTGCCGGACAAAGAATACCCAGAAGGGGTCACCATCGTCGACGGCATCCCCGTCGTCGAAAAAGGTGCCTGCCTGCCCGATGGCTGGAAGCTGACCTAAGTCAAGCGTCCACCTAGCCAACCTACGCTTCCCTCTCCCTTCGCTGGGAGAGGGCTAGGGTGAAGGACTTTTCGTTTTCCTATCTTCTTTCCACGACGAATCTACCGTCGTGCGGTTTATTCCAATCGCACCCAATGTCGCTAACGGAAAAGCCACATAATTCGCGACTTCAAACCAAATCGGATACGGCAGCATCCACTGGTTAAACCCCACCGCAATCAATAGCAGCAAAGCGACCATTAGGGACGCAATCAGATCGCCAATCTTCTGGGCGATCCACACGCTACCAAACACGGCCATCGCCCACATGGGCAAGACCGCGGCCAAAACCCAGGCCGGATATTTCTCGACGTGGGCGCAAACCTCGTCTTCCGTTCCGCCAAAGTCTGCAGGAAACGGATGAACCACCGCGCTGAATAATTCGACAGCAATCACTAATAGAAATGCGACCACTAGGCCAATGAAGACTGCCAGTATGGCGCGAATAACCACCAAGGCTTACTCTCCGACTATGAAGCTATAGGTTTCTTAATATCCATCCCAATGCTGCTGGATTCTGCCCATCCCCATAATCCCCTCATACCTTTTCGCTTCGGACGAAAAGAATCCGTCTGCAGAAGTCGGAGCACCTCTTGAGCCAGGATCGTGCGAACTCTTAGCTTATCATTCTCAGTCTCTATCAGCTGAGAAATGATGTGTAACCCAAGCTTCTGAGAGCGTTCGCAATTGCTTTGAAGAAGCCCTAGCAATTGCTCGTCGGTCGGACTGCATTCCGCGATAACGCTGGCCGCGTCCTGCGGCCACAATTTGTGCTCGTTGAATGCCTGAACAAAGCTGGGAACCAATGCGGTCCCTTCGTCGGGCGACAGTGTTTTAAGAAACATCGGGTCTTCGATGATCTGCTGAACAAGCTGACTGGCGTTCATAAGACAATCGAGTCCGGCACACCGGCTTTCGTGTGTTGAATCACTGTTCACGGTCCGTCGTTACACGTTGTCTAGCAATACCTGATAGCCATGGAATTCGTTTTTCCAGTCACCGTATACGCCGGACAGCCCGCACTCGACGCACTTGCAACCGAGGTAGAACCAGCGAACGTCTTCGCTATCATCACTAAGAGAGACAGCAGCCATGATGCGAAACTTTGTTCCATCGCACGTACAGAGCACATCAAAGATCTCTTCGACCTTGGCGATATGTTGGTCACTGTCCCCAATGCCATGTTCTTCGTCGCAAGTAACGCAAATTCGAGCGGCAACGCCTTCCTCTTCGTTCATCAAAAGCTCGAACACATCGCCGCTGCACGAATTGCAGACGGCCGTCGCGAAATGAGTAGCAACGTACTCATTAGCTTCGCTGTACTCGACGATCTGTGCTTTCAACGTTTCCATAACGATCATGAACTTTCTTAAATCGCGTTAGATGCACCCAATGCGATTTTCGGTTCGCACTCTACGTGACGTTATCGTAACCTACCGGAGCGTGTTTTACGGAAGCGAGACCGATTTCAAGCGGATTCGACGCTGCTTGGCGAGGACCTCATCGACCTCGCCAAAGGTAATCTTCGAGGCCAGTTCGTCGATGTCGCCATCGTAAGGGAACATGATGACACGTTGGTTGATCTCGGGATCAAGCCAATTGACATAAGCCTGAGCCAAACTCCACGGCCTGATGATTTCCCGAACCTGCTTGGCCTGGTCCGAGGTAATTGTCTTGAATTCCAGGCGGACCAATTTGTCCTTACCGTATTGCTGCTCCAACCTCTCAATCGCTTCCTGGGCAGGATCTCGTCTTGCAGATCCCATATTTGGCATTCCAGGGGACCCAAAGCGAGGGCCACGAGGCCCCGCAGTTGGCTCTCTCGGTGGATTCGCTGAATCAAGCCCGGTAGGCGGTTGAAAACGCGGACCGAATTGCGAACCTGGCTCTGGCATCTGAGGCATTCTAGGGCGACGAATATCGGGCATGCCACCAAAGGGAAGCCCGCCTACTAAACGCCCTCGCGATCCCGAAGACTTCGAATCATCCCGCCTTTTAAGGACACTTTCGTCGTACGACATGACCACAACGTTCTCGCCGGCAATCTCTTGGACTTTCAGCGTGTAACCGGAGGTCACCATGCTGTGGAAATCTTCGCCCTCATCGGACGGTTTCCATATAATTTTCATGAGCTTAGTGCTCATCTCTTCGCAACGGTTATTATATTTCAGGGCCTTCCATTTTTCGATTTCTGGTCCGTATCGCTCATCGATGAACATCACAACATACCGGCGATCAGGCATTCGATACTTGTAAGCCTGATGTCGCTGCACGAACGTATCCAACTCTTCGGGCGTGAAGCAGTGGAACATCGGCCCAACCTTACCCTGGGAATCGGCGTGGGGACGTTCGCCGTTGATGGTTTCCCAGTTCCCCCTGATCTCGTTCGACAAGCCCAGGTTCACCTTAGCCGTTGAATTCGCAATGAAAGGGAGTCCACTCGTAGCGAGACCCTCCAGCGGAAAGTGATTCGAATCATGAATCTCTTGCACATCGGACTTGTACTTCTCGATAGCCGGATCAACCACGTTACCATGAAAGGCTGGGATGTTGGCGAGATCTTGCGAGAACTCACGGATGTTTTGATACAGCCTCTTGATCTCGTCTACCTTATTCTTGATTTGATCAGGAGGCATCGGAACACTTAGAACCTGCTTTGCTTTAGCGTAATCGGCTAAGGCAAATTCATACAACAGTTGGGGAAGTTGCTGCGGATTCTGGACATGGGCGTATTTGATTGCTTGCTGGCGATCGACTTCTTCCCTTCGCGTGTCCGACCGAGTATTGGCCGCGCCCAAAGCCCCACCCAGGTAGCTGTGGGATTGATGATACTGCTGGGCAGCATACGCAACACGAGCATTACTGGTGTACTTCGCCAATTTCTGTCCGGCAGCTTTGGCCCTACCTTCTACGCTATCAAGCTGCTGCCTGACTTCTCGCTTTAGTTTTTCCTGCATGTCCTTGGGCAGCGGTGGAATGTTGCGGACTCCATGGGTTAATGACTCCATTTCCTGAGTCAGGCCTCTGACCGTTTCGTCGAATTGCTTTAAGTCCTCTTCGCTTTGAATCGCTTCGATCGCTGTAAGGAACTGAAGCATGTTGTCAAATTGTTTTTCTGTTACGTCAAAATGCTGCTTGTAGCTGTCCTCTTTACTAAACTGCTGCTGGGCGGCGTTCATCTGAAAGGGCCGGTCGGAACCGCCGGAAGCAAATGAAATCACCGTGACAACTAAGATGACCACCACCAGCACGCCGACGCCACCCAACACTAGCGGTATCACGGGGAACGATCCGGAGGAACTGCTTCTCTTTTTCGGGGGCAGCGATCCCAACGCCGGCGACGCAGCGGCTGACGATGACGTGAAATCGCCAAACAGATCGTCCCCTAATGGGTCGCTGGCTGGACTCGACGCCGCAAACGGATCGAGGGCCGGCACCGCGTCACTTTCAATTTCCGCAACAAACTTTTCGCTGCACTTTTTACAGGTGACCCGCCGGCCGGCAAGTTTCTCATCGGCGACCGGATAACGGGTACTGCAGTTGGGACAGGTAATGTGAAGCTTAGCCATGGCCACCAATACACTAGATATCGAATTATTTTGATTGGATTATAACCACCAGTCAGAGACCACTCCACTGCATCCCTTCAGGTGGCACTCGATCGGGCCACATTGCCCTTCAATCGCCACAAAAAAACCCCCTCGCATTTTGCCAACGCGAGGGGGCATGTTCGTTCAACGTTGAGTCAGCTCGGCACACTAAGGAGCCATCAGCAACTTGCTGGGATTCTCGAGAAGCGACTTCACGTCGTTCAGGAACCGTTGAGCCGTCGCTCCATCGACCAGGCGGTGATCGTAAGACAAGCTCAGCGGCATCATCAGGCGAGCCACGATCTGATCTTTCACCACAACCGGCATCTTCCGCGAGCGGCCAACCAACAGGATGGCGACTTCCGGGACGTTGATGATCGGCGTGCTGTAAGTGCCGCCGATCGCGCCCAGGTTACTGATCGTGAAAGTGCCGCCTTGCAGGGTCGACATCTCGAAACTGTTGCCGCGAATGTCGGCAGCCGTCTGCTGAAGGGTGCGTGCGATATCCGGAATCGACATCCGATCGGTGTTCTTCATGTTGGGCACCATCAGACCACGATCAGAATCGACAGCGATGCCGACGTTCACGTAGTCTTTGTAGATGACCTGTTCCTGTTCCATGTCGATCGAGGCGTTCAATTCCGGGTGCTCACGCAGCCCTACGGCGATGGCCTTGATCAGAAACGGCATGGTGGTCAGCTTGACGCCCGCTTCGGCGTAGTCGTCCTTGCTTTGCTGACGCAGCTCTTCGAGGGCCGTGATGTCGGCGTCGTCGAAGTTGGTGACCCGTGGTGCGGTGGTCCAGCTCTTGCTCATCTGAGCGGCGGTCACCTTGCGGATCTTCTTCATCTTCTCGATGCGAACCGGACCGTACTTGTCCTCGTGCGCCTCGCCGGAAAGCGATGGCAACGAACCAGTCGCGGCCGGAGCCGAAGTCGCACCTGCCTGAGTAGCCGAACCGCCACCCTGATTCAGATCGCGAACGGTTCGCAGAACGTCGTCTCGTTCGATGCGACCGTTGGGGCCAGAGCCTTGGACGTTTCGCAAATCAACACCCACTTCGCGGGCAAAGCGACGCACAGCCGGACCGGCCGGTACACTTTCGTCGGTGCTCGAAGCATCGGCAACGGGCGCCGGTGGTGGCGTGGTCAGCCGTGGTGGCGTCGCCGGGGCAGGAGCCGCCTTCTGAGGTGCAGGAGCCTGCTTCGGTTCTGGCTTGGCCGGAGTCGGCTCAGGAGCTTCTTCCTTGACGGCTGGCTCTTCCGGAGCTTTCTCTTCCTGCGGTGGTTCAGCGGCAGGTGGAGGGGACGCGTTATTGGAACCAGCCCCGTCCAAAGTCACGATCGGCGCATGAACCGCAATGGTATCGCCGGTCTTGACGTGGACCTTTTCGATCTTGCCACCCTCGGTGCTGGGAACATCGACGGTTGCCTTGTCGGTTTCGATCTCGATCAGGGTTTGTCCCTTTTCGACCGTGTCGCCCACCGAAACGTGAACGACAAGCACGTCTCCCGATTCAATCCCATCGCCCAGATCAGGCAGTTGTACGTCTATTGCCATGGTGAATAACCTTGCTAGGAATGCGTATTTTTAGTCGCATGGAAAAGCGTTCGTCGGCCGGGGGTCTGTCCGACCGACGCTGCTACCAATGTGCCGTTAGGCAAAATACGGATTTGGCTTTTCCGCGTCGTAATTTAAATCCTTGATGGCCTGAGCGACTTCAGTTCGCTCGATCTTGCCGGTACGAGCCAACTCGTAAAGCGTGGCAATGACCACCGACTCGGCGTCGACCTCGAAGTGACGTCGCAGAGCTTCGCGAGTTTCGCTGCGGCCCATCCCATCGGTTCCCAAAGCAACCATGTTGCCAGGCAAGTAAGGACGGATCTGTTCAGCCCAAGCCCGAACGTTGTCCGACGCCGAGATGAAAGGCCCTTCGACCCCATCCATGATCGTCTCAAGGTACGATTTCTTCGGCGTTTCGGTCGGATGGAACATGTTCCAGCGTTCGATTGCCTGAGCATCGCGGCGCAGTTCGGTGTAACTGGTGGCGGCCCATACATCGCTGGCGATGTTGTACTTTTCGGCCAGCATCTGTGCCGCGTCGAGCACACAGCGGGTGATCGTTCCGCTACCCATCAGCTGAACCTTGGCACGCGGCTTTTCGGCTTCGTGCGATTTCAGCTTGTAGATTCCGCGAATGATCCCTTCCTCGGCACCTTCGGGCATCTCTGGCATCGCGTAGTTTTCGTTTCCTACGGTGATGTAATAGATGGCCGTTTCGCCTTGCTCGTACAGCTTGGACATCCCATCCAGCGTGAGAACAGCCGTTTCGTAGGCATAGCAAACGTCGTACGAACGAACCGTGGGGAAGGCGATCGCATTGAGATGGCTGTGGCCATCCTGGTGCTGCAGACCTTCGCCGTTTAGAGTGGTTCGCCCTGCCGTACCGCCGATCATGAAACCCTTGGCACGCGTGTCAGCCGCACACCAGATCAGGTCACCGATCCGCTGGAAGCCGAACATGCTGTAGTAAATGAAGAACGGAATCATGTTGATGCCGTGCTGCGAATAGGCGTTGCCAGCCGCGATGAACGACGACATCGAACCCGCTTCGGTAATCCCTTCTTCCAGGATCTGACCGTCTTTGGCTTCCTTGTAGTACATCAGCTGATCGGAGTCGACCGGCTCGTACAACTGGCCAGAGTGGGCATAGATACCGACCTGGCGGAACATGCCTTCCATACCGAAGGTACGCGACTCGTCGGGCACGATTGGCACGATGTTCTGGCCGATGTTCTTGTCCTTGCACAGCTTGGAAAGCAGGCGAACAAAGCCCATCGTGGTCGACATTTCTTTTCCCTTGCTGCCACCGAGGAATTCTTTGTATTCCTCCATGGTCGGGATTGGCGATGTCGGATGATTGGTCGGGCGAGAAGGAACCGGTCCGCCCAGTTCTTCGCGTCGCTTCTTCAGATAACGCATTTCAGCGCTATCTTCCGGCGGACGATAGAACGGAGCTTTCACGACTTCTTCGTCCGAGATCGGAATGCTGAAGCGTGTGCGGAACTCGCGTAGCTCTTCTTCGTTGAGCTTCTTCTGGTTGTGGGTGACGTTGCGACCTTCGCCCGCTTCGCCCAAACCGTAGCCTTTGATCGTCTTGGCAATGACGACGGTCGGCTTGCCTTTGCATTCGGTAGCCGCTTTGTAAGCTGCGTAAACCTTTTCTGGATCGTGACCACCGCGAGTCAGCTTTTGCAGCTTTTCATCGGAGTAGTTCTTCACCAGTTCCAGCAGTTCGGGATACTTGCCGAAGAAGTGTTTACGAATGTATTCGCCTGATTCGACGACGTACTTCTGGTACTGACCGTCGACGACTTCTTCCATTCGCTTGACCAGCAGGCCGGTCTTGTCGGCTTTGAGCAGCGGATCCCATTCGGCTCCCCAGACCACCTTAATGACGTTCCAACCAGCACCACGGAAGACAGCTTCCAGTTCCTGGATGATCTTGCCGTTACCGCGGACAGGACCATCGAGACGCTGCAGGTTGCAGTTGATGACCCAGGTCAGGTTGTCGAGCTGTTCACGCGAAGCCAGGCTGATCGCACCCAGTGTTTCGGGTTCGTCGCATTCGCCGTCGCCGAGAAACGCCCAGACGCGTGTCTTGCTGGTGTCTTTCAGACCGCGGTCTTGCAAGTAGCGATTGAAGCGAGCCTGGTAGATCGAGCAGATCGGCCCCAAGCCCATCGAAACGGTGGGGAATTCCCAGAAGTCTTCCATCAGCCATGGATGCGGATAGGACGACAGTCCCATTTCCGGCTGCAGTTCACGGCGGAAGTTCTCCAGGTTCTTTTCAGTCAATCGACCTTCAAGAAACGCTCGCGAGTACATCCCCGGCGAGGCATGCCCTTGAAAATAAACCTGGTCCCCTTCATAGCCGCTTCCGCGACCGCGAAGGAAGTGATTGTAAGCGACCTCCACCAGCGTAGCGCTCGAAGCGAACGTGCTGATGTGACCACCGAGCCCCTCGAAGTTTTTGTTGGCCCGCGTGACCATCGCCATCGCGTTCCAGCGAATGATGCTCTTGATGCGGCGTTCAAATTCTCGGTTGCCTGGGTAGGCCGGCTGTTCCGAGGAGTGAATCGTATTGATGTACGGCGTATTGGCAGCAAACGGCACATCGACGCCGCGTGCGTGGGCACGATTTTCTAGTGCCGAAAGTAGAAAGCGAACCCGGTCATCGCCTTTTCCTTCCAGAACGTAGTCGAGCGAGTCGAGCCATTCTTGCGTTTCAGCCGGGTCCACGTCTGCCGAAAAGGTCGACGGGTTGTTCCGCATCAAATTCTCTTCAGCAGGCATTATTTTGGCGTTCGCCATGCAACTTCCCTTTTTACAGTCCGTTGCTTTGCGCCAGGGAAAATTCTCTTCCGCCGCGACTTCATTGCGCGACGTTGTCTGGCGAAGCAACCCTCGATTAACTTATCTCAAAGATCAATCTCGGCTTAGGCCCGAGGCGGGCTTCGAGTCTGAATTCTACCGCGCTGACCGTATTTGTCAGCGAGTGGTAGGCGAACCCTCTCCGTCTTCTGCAAGTAGCAGAATCGGCACAAGCCCAATTAAAACCACAAGTTATTTAGTGGCAAGACCTTACGACTTCTTCTTGGGTTTGTAAATTTCGGTGGCAGTCCCGAAAAATACCTCCCCAGCATTCATAACCGTCTCACTTAGGGTCGGATGCGGGTGGATAGTCGAGGTCAGGTCAAAGACTTCGGCTCGCATTTCCAGAGCCAAAACGGCTTCGGAAATCATCTCTCCGGCACCTGGTCCGACAATCCCGCAGCCCAAAACACGCTGTGTTTCAGGGTCAACGATCCACTTGGTCAAGCCATCGGTGCGGCCCAATGCCTGGGCACGTCCACTAGCCGCCCAAGGGTACATGGCCACATCGACCTTTTTGCCCATCGCCTTGGCCTCGCCTTCCATCAGCCCTGCCCAGGCAATTTCGGGGTCGGTGAAGATCACGGCCGGAATGGCTGCAGGCTCGAAGGAGACCGGATGACCCAAAATGGCCTCGGCGGCGGTACGCCCTTCGTGGGTCGCCTTGTGGGCGAGCATCGGATCGCCGGTCACGTCGCCAATTGCCCAGATCTTCGGATCGGCTGTACGCAACTGTTTATCGACGCCAATGAAACCACGCTTGTCGACGACGCACTGCGTGTTTTCCAGACCAATTCCCTTGGTATTCGGCCAGCGACCGATCGAAACCAAGACGCGGTCGTACTTGAATGTTCCGAACTTGTTCGGGCCCTCGAACGCGACTTCAACCTTACCGTCGCGATCGCCCAGCGATCCGACCTTGGTATTGGTGAAAATGCGTCCCTCGAACAGTCCTTCCAGCTTTTTGGCCAGCGGCTTGACCAGATTACGGTCGGCACCCGGCAGAAGCCCGTCCGTCAGTTCCACGACACTGACCTTCGTACCCAGATGAGCATAGACGGAGCCCATTTCCAGGCCGATATAGCCACCACCGATGACCAGCATGGTTTCGGGAATATCTTGCAGGTCCAACGCACCGGTCGAGTCCATTACCCGTGGCGAGTCAATCTGGAATGCCGGCGGCATAGCAGCCACCGAACCGGTCGCGATGATCGCGTGATCGAAGGTTAGCTTGCCGCCTTCGGGAATGGAGGGGTCGTCCCCTTCCAATTCAAGCGTACTCGAATCGACAAAGCTGGCTTTGGCCTTGATGACGGTCACGTTTCGCTTTTTGGCAAGTTGACCGAGCCCTGTCGACAGGGATTTGATCACCCCTTCTTTGCGAGCACGGAGCTTGTCGAGTTCGATCTGAGGTTCACTGTAGGTGACACCCCAGTCTTTGTTCAGTTCGTGGACTTCGTCGATGACGCGTGCGACGTGCAGCAGCGCTTTGGATGGTATGCATCCACGCAGCAAACACGTCCCCCCCAGACGCGAGTCTTTTTCAATGAGGGTGACTTCCATTCCTTCGTCGGCAGCCAAGAATGCTGCTGCGTAGCCCCCGGGACCACCACCGATGACCGCCAATTGGGTATGAGCCATGATGTCTCTCTAGCAATTACTAAGGCAAAGTTGAGTTACTTACTTGAGATGCTGTAGTGGGGAGATGCGTCTCAAGTTCGACTGGTAACAGTGGGACATTGAACCAAAAAAAAAGGGACTCCGCGACGGGCTGTCGTGCCGGAATCCCTCTGAAATCTACGAATTGCTGCGAATTGCCGAAAAATTGATTTCGGAAATTAACGCGACATGAATTCGACCACCATGTTCACGTCCACTGGCAGGCTGATATCTTCCGGGCCTGGAACGGCGTCGTAGGTTACCGAAAGTGTTTCTGGCTCAGTTGTCAGAAACGCGGCCGGTTCGCCCGAAGATTCGCCATGAACGCTGCGATAAAGGATCTGCAGCTTTTCACGATTGCGGACGCTCACCACGTCGCCAGGACGCATCTGGTAGGACGGCTTGTCGACCTTCTGCCCGTTAACCAGGAAGTGACCGTGAACGATCCCCTGGCGAGCCTGGCAGCGTGTGAGTGCCAAACCGGCACGACGAACGATGTTATCCAGGCGGCGTTCGCACAACGACAACAGGTTTTCACCCGTGTTGCCCTTGCTGTGCTTGGCGTGGGCAAAATAGCGACGGAGCTGCTTTTCGCCGACACCGTAATAATGCTTGATCTTTTGCTTTTCCATCAAAGCAGCACCGTAGTTGGACGGGCGCTTCGGACGGGTGTGCATGCCGGGGGGGTTAGGCCGACGGTCAGCCGCACGCATAGCGCCGCGACTTTCGTAAATCATGGCACCGAGACGACGGTTGATTTTGGCCTTGGGACCTGTGTAATGGCCCATGTGCGATTCACTCCTAAAATTTCGATTTCCAGGAATCACCATACCGCAATGAAGCGACGAAAACGTGATTCCTACATCCACGTTTGTTCCCTGGTCAAAACTTTAGACCGGGTGGAAACCACACATTGTGCCGCACCCCTACTTAATTGGCAAGGGGTAACGCTTAACCCTAAGTCAGAAAACAACCTTCTGGCCGCAGCTTAGATCAAACAAGGCCTGCGACCACATGCCATGAATGCGCCCGGCAATTATCCAGCCCAGAGCATCCCACCTGAACCACCCAAGCGGGTAGCGCAATACAACTTAGCGGGTTAAAGCTTCCTTTCTGTTGGGAAGAGCTTTGCAGTCCGCGCGAAAGTCGACAATAATCTTAACAACCTTCTATCGCCTACCTACCTCCTATCTTCTTATGCCACGAGGAAGCCTGCCCATGCCACAGTCGAAACTCAGCCGTCGTCACTTTCTCCAAGGGTCTGCTGCCGCCACGATGGTCGCTGGCACCGGATTTCATCAGCTGGCCTCAGCCGCCGAATCGAAGTCACCCAACGAGCTCTTGGATATCGCGTGCATCGGCGTACAGAACCGTGCCTCGTCGAACGTTCGCGGTGTTAGTGGGCAAAACCTGGTCGCCATGTGCGATATCGACGACAGCTATTTGAACCAAGCGCTGAAGCAGTACGACAAACAGAAGTCCAATCGGTATAACGATTTCCGTGTTCTGCTGGACAAAGAAAAGAACATCGACGCTGTTGTGGTCAGTACGCCAGATCACACGCACGCTCCGGCTTCAATGTGGGCGATGCAGCTTGGCAAGCATGTTTACTGTGAAAAGCCGATGACCCACACGGTGCATGAAGCCCGCGAGATGACCAACTTCGCGGTCAAGAACAAGCTGGCCACGCAGCTCGGTACGCAGATTCACGCTGGCAACAACTATCGCCGCGTGGTTGAAGCCGTTCAGGCTGGTGCAATTGGCAATGTAAAGCACGTCGACGTCTGGGTCGGCAAAGGCTGGGGCGGCGGTAAGGTTCCGACCGACAAGCCGGCCATTCCCAAAGGTATCCACTGGGATGTCTGGCTCGGCCCCGCTGAGTACCGCACCTATTCACCCGTCTACATGCCCGCCCAGTGGCGACGCTGGTGGGACTTCGGTGGAGGCACCCTCGGCGACATGGGCTGTCATTACATCGACCTGGTCTTCTGGGCACTCAAGCTGAAGTACCCCACGAAGGTTTCTGCCGAAGGCCCCGAGCCTGACGCTCATACGGCACCGATGGGTCTCACCGTGAACTACGAGTTCCCCAAGACCGAAGTCGCCCCGGCCGTGACCATGCAATGGCGCGACGGCGACAACTGCCCCAAGGAAATCAACGGACACAAGGTCCCCGGCTCAGGCGTCATGTTCCACGGCGACAAAGGGATGATGTTGGCCACCTACGGCAACTTCACCCTGCTACCGGAAGACGACTTCCAAACGTGGAAAGCCCCTGAGCAGACCATCCCGAATTCCATCGGCCACTACGAGGAATGGATTCAGGCCTGTAAAGAAGGAACGCCCACGACTTGCAGCTTCGACTACAGCGGCCCGCTGACCGAAACGGTTCTGCTGGGCAATGTCGCCTACCGCAGCGGCGGACCGATCGAGTGGGACGCGAAGAACCTGAAGGTCACCAACAACGACTCGGCCAATCAGTTCATCGAGCGTAAGTATCGTGAAGGCTGGCGGATTTAGTTCGCCGTTTGATCTCAGGGTTTGCCTGATTGAGATAGTAGCTGGTCCCGGTCTTTAACCCGGGATCGGCGTAGTCGGCATGCGGCTAATCGATGCGTGCTGATCAGGATGGATATGCTCTACCCAATGTTTGCCAAATGCATTAGCCGCTTGTTGCCATTGGCCACCCGCGTGTTGACTATCAGGCGTTTCGATCGCTAGTCAACAAACGGTGGGTCCTGCGGGTACACGGCCACTTCAATCGTGTGCCCGTCCGGATCTTGGAAGAACGTCTGATGGATGTTGCCAGCGTTGACGCGCTGGATGAACTCGATGCCGTGCTCGTTGAGGATCTCAATCAGGTCGCTGTTGTCGTCCACGGCAAACGCGTAATGGTTTGCTCGCGAGTTCGGATTCTCGCCGTACTCTCCCCGATGCTCCGTTTCCAGGATATGAATCTGAATGCCATATCCCACCAGCCAGGCCCCAGGGAAATTGAACGGAGGGCGTTCGACTTCGCGAAAACCGAGGACATCGCGGTAGAAGCCGCAAGCTACGCGGGCGTCACGAACGGCCAAGGCCAGGTGATTCAAGCTCTTGATAGGAATCGGACGGGGCATGGATGACTTTCTACATGCAGTTAACATTCAAACTCACAAGGATGCGTACCATGCTCACGTCCGCGTGGGCATGGCTTCGTTCGTTATTGTGCGGGATTCGCATGTCCACGATGACGTGAACATGGCACCCTTTTTGGAAATTTCTAAGTAAGAGCACTCAGCATAATGTAATCCCAAAGCCCGAGGCCATGGGTACAGTCTCCACTGTCACCAAACGGTTGTTTAGCTGTTAGCGTTTTCCGGCAAACATCCGTAAACTTTGTTGGCCAGGAACGCCTCTTTGGCATTCGCACATAGCCGGAGGGCGTTACAATCAAGGGCTTGGACTCAATGTTTAACTTTGCGCAGAAGCTCCTTTAGGTTCGTTTCATGAAAGCGCTCGTCAAGCGTCATGCAGAAAAGGGATTGTGGCTGGAAGATGTCCCAGAACCAGCCATCGGTATCAACGATGTCTTAATCAAGGTGCTGAAAACGGGCATCTGCGGGACCGATCTCCACATCTATAAATGGGATGCCTGGGCGAAGAAGACCGTACCGGTACCAATGATCGTCGGGCACGAGTTCGTCGGTGAAATCATTGAAGTCGGTTCCAACGTCGGCATCTTCGAGCCAGGCCAAATCGTCAGCGGCGAAGGTCACGTTGTCTGTGGCCAATGCCGCAACTGCATGGCCGGCCGGCGTCACCTCTGCTCCGAGACAGAAGGCATCGGCGTCAATCGTCCCGGTGCGTTCGCCGAGTACATCTCGATCCCGATGACCAACGTTTGGCATCATGCCGACGACATTCCGCTCGACGTGGCATCCATTTTCGATCCCTTCGGCAATGCGGTTCACACGGCCCTGACTTTTCCCGTGCTGGGCGAAGACGTCCTGATCACCGGGGCCGGTCCCATCGGCTGCATGGCTGCGGCGGTTTGCAAACACGCCGGGGCACGCTTTGTCGTGGTAACCGATGTGAACCCCTGGCGTTTGGAACTGGCCAAAAAACTGGGCGCGACGCGGGTAGTCGATGTCCGCAACGAAAGCCTCACCGACGTTCAAAACGAGTTGGGCATGCTCGAAGGGTTTGACGTGGGCCTGGAAATGTCAGGCAACGATGTGGCCTTTCGCGATATGATCAAAAACATGTCGCACGGCGGTAAGATCGCCATGCTCGGCATCCCTCCGGAAGACATCGCGATCGACTGGAACGATGTGATCTTTAACATGCTGACCATCAAGGGCATTTACGGCCGCCAGATGTACGAAACCTGGTACCAAATGACCGTCCTGCTGCAAGGCGGTTTAGACCTCGACCCCGTCATCACGCACCGCTTGCACTTCACCGAATTTGAACAAGGCTTCGAGGCCATGTTCTCTGGCCAGTCAGGCAAGGTTGTTCTCGATTGGGCCGAGAAATAGTAATCAAGTTTGAAGTGTTCCATTTTCAGTGGAGAGGACAAAAGATCTTCTTATTGAAAACGGAACACTGAAAACCTTAACTCAAAAGTGATATTTCTATGTGGAACGAAGACGTAAAATCTCGCTACTCAGGCATCCTCAACGAGATCCGTGAAGCAGGTCTCTACAAGAGCGAGCGCACGATTCTTTCGCCGCAGAAGTCGAAGATCGACCTGCCTCAGCAGCAGCAAGTGCTGAACTTGTGCGCCAACAATTATCTCGGCTTGTCCGATCACCCCGAGATCATCGCCGCCGCCAAGGAAGGTCTCGATCGCTGGGGTTACGGACTTTCTTCCGTCCGATTCATCTGTGGAACACAGCAATCGCATGAAAACCTGGAAGACGAAATCACCAGCTTCCTCGGCATGGAAGATACCATTCTCTATTCGTCTTGTTTCGATGCCAACGGCGGGCTGTTCGAGACGATTCTCGGCCCGGAAGATGCCATCCTTTCCGACGAGTTGAATCACGCCAGCATCATCGATGGGGTGCGCCTCTGCAAAGCGAAGCGTTTTCGCTACAAGAACAACGACATGGCCGATCTCGAGGCCAAGCTGAAAGAAGCCGCAGATGCCCGCGTCAAACTGATCGCCACCGATGGTGTATTCAGCATGGACGGCTATATCTGCAACTTGCCCGACCTGTGCGAACTGGCCGACAAGTACGGCGCGATGGTGATGGTCGACGACTCGCACGCCGTCGGCTTCATGGGCAAGACCGGCCGCGGAACGCACGAGCACCACGATGTGATTGACCGCATCGATATTATCACCGGGACCCTCGGCAAGGCCCTCGGCGGTGCTTCCGGCGGGTACACCAGCGGCCGCAAAGAAATCATCGACCTACTGCGACAGCGTTCGCGTCCGTATCTGTTTTCCAACACGCTGGCCCCGCCCATCGTGGCTGGCTCGCTAAAGGCCTTAGAGCTGATCCAAAGCTCGACCCAGCTGCGCGACAAGTTAGAAGCCAACACCAAGTTCTTCCGCGAAGAGATCGCCAAGCTGGGGCTCGACGTCCTGCCGGGCGAGCACCCGATTGTGCCGGTGATGTTCTACGACGCCAAGATCGCGGCCGAGTTCTCTGAGCGGCTCCTCAAGCGGGGCATCTATGTGATTGGGTTCTCGTTTCCCGTGGTGCCGAAAGACAAAGCCCGCATCCGCACCCAGGTTTCTGCTGGGCATTCGATCGAAGAACTAAAGTTCGCCGTCGAGCAATTCGCCGCCGTGAAACAGGAACTGGGGCTTTAAGTTCCCATGCTACCTACGGGAAAACACTCACCTAGGCTGCGCAAAATGAAGCGCCGTTTGGCCCAACCTATTGGCGGACAACAACTTTAGCCCAGTTGACTACTCGCCCCAACGCAACCTAGGATAACCCCTTTCCTGACTGAAATTTTTCATCCTCATACCGTTTGTCCATACCTATGCACAAAACGAAGGTCGCCATTGTCGGCTTAGGCACCGTCGGGGCAGGCGTCGCTAAAATCTTACTCGACCACGGCGACCGCACTGCGCGTAACGCGGGGACCACTCTATGGTTAGAGAAAGCCGTCGTTCGCGATCGAAACCGAGATCGCGACTGCGAACTACCCGACGGCGTGCTGACAGACGACCTGAGCGAAGTCACCGGCGATCCTGAAATCAAAGTCGTTGCGCAGCTGATCGGGGGGATCGAACCAGCCCGGACCATCATGCTGCAGCTGCTGGAAAGCGGCAAAGATATTGTTACCGCCAACAAAGCGTTGATCGCCGAACATGGCGCCGAGTTGTTCGCCCGCGCTCGCGAATTGGGCCGCAGCATTGCCTTCGACGCCGCAGTCGCCGGTGGGATTCCGATCATCACGAATCTCAGCCAGTGCCTGACTGCCAACCGCATCAGTTCTCTCAGCGGTATCTTGAACGGCACGTCCAACTTCATCGCTTCCGAGATGGAAGAACAAGAGGCGAGCTACAAGTGGGCCGTCAAAGAGGCACAGCGACTAGGCTACGCCGAAGCCGACCCCACGATGGATGTCGATGGGACCGACGCCGCCCAGAAACTGGCCATTCTCGCTCACATTGCCTTTGGCATCAAAATCGACTGGAAGGCCGTCCCCCGCGAAGGGATCGATAAGCTGCTGCCGGTCGACATTCGCTTCGCCAAAGAACTTGGCTATCGCATCAAGCTGCTGGCCTCGGCCCAACTGAGCGAAGACGGGCTCGAACTGCACGTTTCGCCATCGCTGATCCGCGCCGGCGAACCGCTGGCCGAAGTCCGTGGTCCATTCAATGCCATCAGCGTCGAAGGCGACCAAGTCGGACCGTTGTTCTACTACGGACAAGGTGCCGGGCAGAAGCCGACCGCTTCCGCCGTGGTTGCCGACATGATCGACATGGCCGTCGGACGAACGGCCCTCACCTTCCGCACGCTGAAGCTATTCACCGAGAATCACAGTGACGTGCAAATGTGTTCGCCCGATCAGATTCGCGGTCGACACTACTTCCGTTTCAGCGTCGAAGACCGTCCCGGTGTGTTGGCGGAAATTGCCCGGGTGCTGGGCGAACAAAAGATTTCGATCGCCTCGGTTATTCAGCACGAGCCAGAGAACTTCGACGGCGACACCAAGAGTTACACGCCGCTGGTCATCATGACCCACACGGCAACCCAGGGACAAGCGGCCCGCGCCTTGGAAGTGATCAGCAAGATGCCCACCGTCAAACCGGGTGCTCGGAAAATGCTGGTCCAAGACTAAGCAAATCACAAGACCGCATAGTGCGAGCAGCGAAGCGTATCGCACCAAAAACGCATACCCATCTACAACCGATCGTTGCAACCAACGGTTGTAGATTGAATAATCCTCTGCAGAGAGGTCACTTTGCCGGTGCGATGCGCTTCGCTGCTCGCACCCTATCAAGATCAAGATACGCCCCATTCACGTCGGTTCTTATTCAGGAGATTCGGGAAATATGAAGTACGCGATTGTCATTCCCGACGGCTGTGCCGATGAACCTCAAGAGTCGCTCGGCGGCAAGACTCCCTTGGAAGCAGCCAATGTTCCGAACATGGACGCCGTTGCCAAAGCAGGCGTTGTCGGTCGAGCCGATAACGTGCCGGCGCATCTTCCCGCTGGAAGTGACGTGGCCAACCTGAGCTTGCTCGGCTATAGCCCGCTGAAGTACTTCTCGGGTCGGGCACCGCTGGAAGCCGCTGCTCAGGGAATTGAACTGGGGGCCGACGATTGGGCTGTCCGCTGCAACCTGGTCACCATCGAAGACCAGATCATGAAGAGCTTCACCGCCGGGCAGATCTCGTCGGAAGAAGCCAAGGCCCTGCTCGAAACGGCCCAAACGCAACTTGCCGGCCCAGGCGTCGAATTCCATCCCGGGGTCAGCTACCGCAACCTGCTGATCTATCGCGGCCAGGACCGCCCTGCCCCGTTCAGCATGGAAACCCGCACCACGCCGCCGCATGACTTGAGCGATAAGTCGGTTGCCGATGGCTACCCGCGTGGCCAAGGCAGCGATTGGCTTTCCGACATGATGAGCCGCAGCGTCGAGCTGTTCGCCGATCATCCGGTCAACAAGCAGCGTATCGCCGACGGCAAACCGCCGGCAACCAACATCTGGTTGTGGGGCCTGGGTTGCCGCCCTGCCCTGACCCCTTTCGCCGAGCTATACGGCAAGACCGGCAAGATGATCACCGCGGTCGACCTGCTGCGCGGCCTGGCCGCGCTGATCGGTTGGGACCGCATTGAAGTCCCCGGTGCGACCGGCTACACCGACACCGACTACGCCGCCAAGGGGCAGTATGCGATCAACGCGTTGGATTCCACCGACGTGATCTGCGTGCATGTCGAAGCCACCGACGAAGCCTCGCACGAAGGGGACATCCAGGAAAAGATTAAATCGCTTGAAGCGATCGACGGCAAAATCGTCGGCCCGCTGCATGAAGCGCTTAAGAAGCACGGAGATTACCGGATGATCGTGCTGCCCGATCACCCGACGTTCTGTCGTACAAAAACCCATAGCCATGGCTTTGTCCCGCTTACCATGTGTGGTAACGGCATCGAAGCCGACGCGTTCGAGGCCTACCACGAACGCAACGCCGACACCTCGTCGCTAAGCTTCGACGAAGGCTGGAAGATGATGCCATACTTCCTCGGCGTGTAAAACTTTGGTCACGGCGGTTGCCGGGCCACATCTTTGCCAAGTCGAAATTTATTACGGATGACACGATCCCATGTCATTGATTGTTCAAAAATTTGGCGGTACGAGCGTCGCTGACTGCGAGAAGATTGTTTCCGCAGCGAGAAAAGCGATTCGCGCCCAGCGAGAAGGCCATCAGGTGGTGATGGTCGTTAGCGCGATGGGTAAAAACACCGACGTCCTGGTCGACCTGGCCCAACAGGTCAGCGACAGCCCACCGGCTCGCGAGATGGATATGCTGCTCTCGACCGGCGAGCAGGTCAGCGTCGCGTTAATGGCCATGGCCATCGATGCACTCGGCTCGAAGGCCGTCAGTTTGACCGGTGCCCAAATCGGAATTCGCACCGACAGCACGCACACCAAGGCGCGTATCCGTTCGATCGAAACGTCCCGCGTCAAGCAGCTGTTGGACGATGGCAACATTGTCATCGCCGCCGGCTTCCAAGGGATCGACGAGAACCTCAACATCACGACCCTTGGCCGCGGCGGTAGCGACACCACCGCCGTTGCGTTAGCTGCCGTGCTCGATGCCGACACGTGCGAAATCTATACCGACGTCGACGGCGTCTACACCACCGACCCGCGCGTACTGCCGGACGCCCGCCGCGTTCCGCAGATTGCCTACGACGAAATGCTGGAGCTGGCCAGTCTGGGTGCCGGCGTCATGCACAGCCGTTCGGTTGAGTTCGCCAAGAAGTTTGGCGTGCCGATCCATGTCCGCAGCAGCTTCACCGATGTCCCGGGAACGCTGATCGTGCACGACCCCGAGTCGCGCACCCGTCCGGTCAGCGGCGCGGCCATCACTAAGAAGGAAGCCCGCATCACCCTGGAAGGCATTCCCGACGAACCAGGCATTTCACTGGAACTGTTCAGCCGTATCGCCGCCAAAGCGATCTCGGTCGACATGATCGTCCAGAACATCAGTAAAGACGGCAAAGCGAATATCAGCTTCACCGTTCCGCAAAACGAACTGAAGGTAACGCTCGACGCCGTGAAACAGGCCTCCGAGATCTTGCGTCCCGAGAACGTTACCTTCGACGAGCATGTCTCGAAGGTCTCGGTCGTCGGTCTCGGTATGGCTACCTTGCCGGGGGTCGCCGACAAGATGTTCCATGTCCTCTCGGAAGAAGGCATCAACATCCAGGCCATCTCGACTTCCGAGATTAAAATCTCGGTCCTGGTCAGCCAGTCCGATGCCCAGCGGGCCTTGCAAGCGGTTCACAATGGCTTCCAACTCGATGTCACGCCCGAAGATTCGCCCGCCGAAATTAGTTCGGTACGCGTTCGCGATGTGACCGATCCGGCCATCGTAGTTCAACGCCTTCGCGAGATGGAAGACCTGGCGATCGACAACATCGAGCTCGATCGTAGCCAGTCGCTGCTGTTGGTTCGCCGCGTGCCTGATCGACCAGGGATCGCTTCCCAGGTCTTGAATGCGGTCGCTTCCAAGGGCATCAACATCGACGTGATTATTCAGAACGTCGGCCGCGACGACAGCGCCAACGTCAGCTTCACCTGCCCCGTCGGCGACTACGAAAAGGCCTACGCGGCCTTGGAAGAAGTCGTCAAAGAGATCGGTGCCGGCGAAGTCGAAGGCAACCGGGAAGCGGCCAAGCTATCGGTCAGCGGCATCGGCCTGCGAAGCCATACCGGCGTAGGCGTTCGCATGTTCAAAGCCCTCAGCAACGCCAACATCAACGTCGACCTGATTAGCACCTCGGAAGTCCGCGTGAACGTCATCGTCGACGAGCACGAAGGTGAGCCAGGCCTGAAAGCATTGGAAGAAGCATTTCACGACGTCCTACTGGACACGTGAATGCGTCGGCCGGCATCAAAATGACATCCAAACGAATGGCCACCAAAAACGGTGGCCATTTTTCATGCGCGATCACAACCGAAAGCCTCCGGAAGCATCTGCCACAAAACGCGACATCCCTGTAGGGTGCCGAGCAGCGAAGCGAATCGCACCACGAACAGCGTTGTCGCGTTGCCATGCGATGGAGACCGTATTCGGTGCGATACGTTCCGCGATGCGTCACTTCTCACACCCTACGGCCTGGGCCGGCTTAGACTTCCGACTCTTCCAATACCTGTTCTTCGACGTAGATCGGCAGATGCGGCTGGCTGGTGACGGCCACGGCAATGGCGTCGGAAGGGCGGGCATCGATCGATACCAGTTCGCCGTCGACCTTCACGCGAAGGTTGGCGAAATAGGTTCCTTCTTTCAGGTCGGTGATGATCACGCTATCCAGTTCGCCACCGAGTTGCTCGACGATGCTGACAATTAAGTCATGCGTTAGCGGGCGTGGCGGGATGAAGTCCTTCACGCGGCGGTGAATACTGGTCGCTTCGAAGATACCAATCATGATAGGAAACTGGCGTTCTCCGTCCACTTCCTTCAAGTAGATAACCTGCTGGTCGTTAATCTCGCTGATGATGATCCGCGAGAGTTCCATCTGAATCGGCATAAGGGGATCTGACTTCCTCAGGGATTCTCGTTCAAGTAACTCGATTATATCCCTGGAATTTCTCGTGGGAACAGTCCCCATCTTGGTGAGCTTTCCAAGAGGGGTGGTACCGAGGCTTATTGAGTGCTCGGAGTTGTCGACAAGTGGGTAACGAACGGAGGTAATTTGAATAGAGGCGTGCCAAGCGGTACAGGCTCTATCCATGAACCGCTTGTAGCCTGCGGCCACCCAGAGACGAATCTCTGGGCCACCCTCAAGCGAAAATCATTTCGCCGCCGACTCACGCAGCTTGGCTAACGCTGCCTGGGTGCGTTCCAGTTCCTGCTTGGCTTGTTCCAGGCTCTCGCGTTCGCGGGCTACGATGTCGGCTGGGGCCCGGGCGACGAAGCTTTCATTACTAAGCTTCTTTTCCTTGCCGGTCACCAACTGCTGAAGTTTTTGCCCGTGCTTTTCGTTCCGCTCGATCTCGGCTTCGACGTCGATGAAGTCCTTCAGGTCGACGAAGATCTCCATATCCCCTACCGTGATCGTCGCGTTGGTTTCCGGCACGGCCACGTCCTTACCCAGGCCGCAGCTCTTGGCGTTGGCCATCGACAGGAAGTACGGCGACATCGTTTCCAACAGCTTGGCGGTCGGCTCGTCGCAGCGGATCACGAATTCGATCGTATCCTTCGGGACGATATTCTGGCGACTGCGAATCTCTCGCAAGCTGCCGAGCGTTTCCTCGAAGACGGCAAACTGACGCTCGATCGCGCGGTCTTCCCACTTGGCGTCGATCTCGGGCCAAGTCGATTGCATGATGCTTTCGGTCGCTTCCGCAGGCGATTCGATGCCACGCGTGGGAGCAATCTTGCCGAGCGTTTGCCAAATTTCTTCGGTGATAAACGGAATGATCGGGTGCAGAAGCCGCAGCATCGCGTCGAGCACGTAGGTAATCACTCGCTGGGCGGCGGCTCGCTGCTTTTCGTCCTGGAAACGCTCTTTGAGGATTTCCACGTAGAAGCTGCAGAACTCGTCCCAAGCAAAGTCATACGTTGCCCGGGCCGCGTCGGAATAGCCGTAGCTCTCGTAGCACCGCGTCACCTCTTGGCTCACCGTGTACAACCGCGACAAAATCCAGCGGTCTTCTAACTGCATCTCGTCGGACGACACGTCACCCGGCGTATAGCCTTCCAGGTTCAGCATGGTGAACCGGGCCGCGTTCCACAGTTTATTGCAGAAGTTACGCCCCAGCTCGAAGCGTTCGCTGACCACGGAACCACGCGGCAAGGCCTTGTCTTCGGCTGTTTCCGCCCACTGCGTGCTGAATGGCTCGTGGCACTTCTTGCACTCGACACGCGGTAACTGACGGTTCTTCTTGGTCTGATCGATCAATGCGCCGCAGTGCGGGCACTCGAACTGCACCGGCATCCGCACGTCTTGCGTTTCGGTGGTTAGATAAGCCAAACCGAAACGGAGCGAGTCGACACCAAACTTGTCGATCACGTCGAGCGGATCCACGCCGTTCCCCTTCGACTTGCTCATACGCTCGCCCAGACCATCTAAAATGGTCGGGTGAATGAACACTTCGCGGAACGGCACTTCGCCCATATTGTTGATACCGGCCAGCACCATGCGAGCCACCCACAGCGTGATAATATCGCGGCTGGTGATCAGCGTGCTGGTGGGGTAATAGTACGCCAGCTCTGGCGTTTGTTCTGGCCAACCGAGGGTCGAATGGGGCCACAGGGCCGAACTAAACCAGGTATCGAGCACGTCTTCTTCGCGCACGAAGCCCATGGCCTCGTACTTCTTGGCGAGGGTCTCGTCTTCGTCGGCGATGCACACATGCACCTGGGCGTACGGCATCGTCACGCGCACCGCGCCTTGGATGGTGCCGGTCTTTTCGGCGACTTCCAGCTCTTCGTCACGCTCGACCTGGAAGTTGGCCTTGCCGCTTTGAATGTCAGGATCGGCTTCCAACTTGGCGACTAGGGCGTCGTGCTCGTCTTTGTAAGCACATTCCTGCGACCAGATCGGAATTTGATGGCCCCACCATAGCTGACGACTGACCGGCCAATCGCGTTTTTCGCTCAACCAGTCGAGGTAGCCGTTGGCGTACCGCGTTGGGAAGATCTTCACGCGGCCGTCTTTCACAGCGTCCATGGCGCTCTGGGCCAATTGGTCCATCTTGATGAACCACTGATCGGCCAGGTACGGCTCGATCGGCGTTTTACTGCGATCGGAATAGGCCAGTTCGATCTTGCGATCTTCGACCTTTTCTAACAAGTTCAGCTTGTCGAGATCTTCGACCACAGCCTGTCGGGCCTTGGGGATGGTCAGCCCGATGTATTCGCCGGTCGTCTCGTTGAGCGTGCCGTCGGAGTTCAAGATGTTGATCATCGGCAACTCCTGACGACGCCCGACTTCATAGTCGTTCGCATCGTGGGCCGGGGTGATTTTCACGCAGCCTGAACCAAGCTCAGGCTTGGCCCATTGATCGGCCACCAGCGGAATCTCACGATCGATCAGCGGCAGCATGAGCTTGCGACCATCCAGGGCCATATCGCGCAGCTTGATCAACTGCGGCAGCATCGTCTCGCGGCGCTGAGTAATCTGGTCCAGCTGTTCCTGGATCGCTGGCTTATCTTTGCCGGCGGCTTCCTTCAGCTTCTCTTTCAGTTCGGCTTCGATGGTATCGAGCGCCTTGGCCGGATCGGGGTGCACGGCCACGGCCGTATCGCCGAGCATGGTTTCGGGCCGGGTCGTGGCGATCGTCACAAACTTCGGTTCGCCTGGCTGCGGGTCGATCACCGGGTACTTGAAGTGCCAGAAACTACCGTCGGTCGATTCGTGGAAGACCTCGTCGTCGCTCACGGCCGTTTGCAGGAACGTATCCCAGTTGACCAGCCGTTTCCCTTTGTAGATCCACTGCTTGGCGAACAGATCGTAGAAGGTCCGCCGCACAGCCCGGGCACACGTGTCGTCGAGCGTGAACCGGGTCCGCTCCCAGTCGCAGCTACTGCCCATGCGTTTAAGCTGGCCGAGAATGCGGGTCTCGTATTGATCTTTCCAATCCCAGATTCGCTTGACCAGTTCGTCGCGGCCCAGGTCGTGTCGGCTTTTCTTTTCCGACTCGAAGATCCGGCGTTCGACCACAGCTTGGGTGGCGATACCGGCATGGTCGGTACCGGGCATCCACAGCGTGTTGAAACCCTTCAGGCGTTTATAGCGAATCAACACGTCTTGCAGCGTGTTGTTGAGCGCGTGTCCCAGATGCAGCGCGCCGGTCACGTTCGGCGGTGGAATGACAATTGTGAATGGCTCGCGGTCTGGGTCGGGCTCGCTATGAAAGAATCCCTGCGATTCCCAGTATTCGTAGATTTTGGGCGAGATCGAAAAATCAAATCGGTTGGGAATATCCTGAGCGGAGAACGCCACCAGTATGACTCGCTATGCAATTAGTTTTCAGTGTTCAGTTTTCAATCCTCTCGCCCGCAGACGGGGGCGAGGGGACATGACCGGAAGTGGAATCCCTTGCCGATTCCAGCTCTGTATTGCTGACGTAACTTGTTCTATTGGTTCGTGGCTGCGACTGCGGAATCAACCGGCTTAATGCTTGCCACTTCGTCTTTGTGAAGCTTGTATTCAACGGCATCAACCAGGGCATTCCAACTGGCCTGAATGATGTTTTCGCTGACGCCAATGGTGCCCCAAACATCTTGCTCGTCGCTGCATTCAATCTGCACACGCGTGCGGGCAGCCGTGCCAGCTTCGCTGTTGACGACACGCACCTTGTAATCGACCAGTTTCATCTGGTCGAGGTTCGGGTAGGTCCCGAGCAGGGCCTTACGCAGGGCGGCACTCAACGCGTCGACCGGGCCATCACCTTCGCCCACCTCGTGCTTGATCGTCTCGGCAACTTCTAGCTTGATGGTCGCTTCGGTGGTCAATTCCAGGTCTTGATAATGAACGACATCTTCCACCTCGACATGGTACTTGAGCGTACGAAAGTGCGGGTTGAAGGTTCCCAGCGTCTTGCGAACCAGCAACTCGAACGACGCTTCAGCCGCTTCAAACTGAAAGCCTTGGTTTTCTAGTTCGACCACATTGGCCAGTACCTTATCCATGACCGCGCGGTCTTGCTCGATATTCATCTTGTTGGTCAGGGCCATGATGTTCGAGCGTCCGGAAAGCTCGCTGACCAGCACGCGGCGTTCGTTGCCGACCGCTTCCGGCGAGATATGCTCGTAGCTGGAAGCTGCCCGGTTAACCGCGTGCACGTGCATCCCACCTTTATGGGCGAACGCACTTTGGCCGACAAACGCCTGATTGTTGCGGCGATTGACGTTCGCCGTGTCGTAAACGAACCGCGACAGTTCCGTCAGATGCTCTAGGCCGTCACCGCCGAGGACTTCGTAGCCCTGTTTCTTCAGTGCGAGGTTCGCCACGCACGAGATCAGATCGGCGTTGCCACAGCGCTCGCCAAACCCATTGATGGTGCCTTGGATCTGCTGGGCTCCGGCATCGATGGCGGCCAGGGCATTGGCCACGGCCAGGTCGCCATCGTTGTGCGTATGAATGCCCACAGGGACGCCATATTCGCTTAACGCGTCGATCGCCGCTTTGGTCAGCTCGGCGATTTCTTCCGGCAGGCTGCCGCCGTTGGTATCGCACAGCACAACCATCCGTGCCCCGGCCTGAGCGGCGGCTTGAATCGTTTTGGCGGCGTACTCGGGGTTTGCCTTCCAGCCGTCGAAGAAATGCTCGGCGTCGTGGATTACTTCGCGCCCCTGGGCCGCGACCAAGCCGACCGAGTCCGCGATCATCGCCAGATTTTCTTCCAGCGTCACGCGAAGCACGTCGGTCACGTGGAAGTCGTGCGTCTTGCCGACGATTGTCACCACCGGTGCGCCCGAGTTCAGCAGGGCCTGCATGCCGGGATCGTCTTTGGCTTGCATCCCTTTGCGACGGGTCATGCCGAAAGCACAGACCTTAACCCGCTTCAGATCCATCTCTTGAACGCGGCGGAAGTACTCGGCGTCTTTCTCGTTGGAAAGAGGATAACCCCCTTCGATGTAATCGACCCCAATTTCGTCCAGACGCTCGGTAATGGCTAGTTTGTCCTGAAGAGAGAAGCTGACGCCTTCTCCTTGGGCACCATCTCGCAAGGTTGTGTCGTAGATTTCGATCTTTTTCATGGGGCGATCCGCTCTAGTGGCACCGACGCACGTGGCAAGCCTGCCGCATCGGTTCAACAAAAAAGCCCTGAAACCATTGTGGCGTCAGGGCTTACCTTTGAATCATTCGTGTTCGCAGTCCCTACGCCAAGGTTGTGGGGTCTCCCACAATGCTCATCATGCTTACTACGGTAATGACAGTAACGGGCTGCGACATGGTGTCCCCGAAGGGCTATTTGTAAGTTTATTGAAGTCGTAAGTTTAGGTGTGGCAATAAGAACTGTCAAGTTGTGCCCTGTCGAGAGTCCTCCGCCAGAAATCACCCAATCCCCGGAAGACACACCTCGATCACTTCAAGCTCGTTTCCCTCTAAAAAACGTCAGTAGGTAACAGTGTGTCGACTCTACGACCAGTTCCCAGTGAAGCACTTAGGCTTCACTGCCAGGCGGGCAGAATCACGCCATAAGTCCTTTAATACATTAACCTTAGTGATCAACCAGATTTTTCAGCAACGCATCATTCAGTGCTTCCGCCATACGCTTAGAAGTCGCACCGCCATTTACTGCCAAGGAGCAATTAACTATAAGTAGTATACTAATTGTTAGGTTATGCCCCATCCGTACAGCACCTACCCTTTGCCTAGCTGACAGGAGCCCCCCATGCGTTCCCTTTCCCCATCTTTCTGCGTACGCGGTGCGCGCCGGCGGGCTTCATCTCGTCGCTATGCTTTCACCCTGGTCGAGTTGTTGGTGGTGATTGCGATTATTGGTGTATTGATCGCGTTGCTTTTGCCAGCAGTTCAACAGGCCCGCGAAGCCGCTCGCCGGATGCAGTGCTCTAACAATTTCAAGCAAATAGGCTTAGCCCTGCACAATTACCACGATACGTACCAAGCGTTCCCTAGTGGATTCATGTACGACTCGACCAGCAACGTCCGCTGGTCGTGGGGTGCGTTGATTCTGCCGTTCATCGAACAAGGTTCGATGCACGATCAGATCGGCGTTACGAAACAGCGACTGACCGACTGCATCGGTGACGCGGACTGCCTGGCTTTGGTAAAGACACCTATCGACGGCTATCGCTGCCCTTCCGATACGATGCCTGACCAAAACCCATGGCCTACCTATGGCAGCAACAGCGAGAACATCGGCACGTCGAACTATATCGGCAACGAAGGCTTGGTCCACATCATGCAGGCCGAGAAGTCGCATGGCATGTTTCACGGTAACAGTGGAATTAAGATGCGCGACGTGACCGACGGTACCAGCAACACGATCTTCGTGGGTGAACGAGACGGAGCCGACGTCGATCTTACGGCGAGTTCGACTGGCCGTAACGCTCGCCGTGGAGGTGTTTGGGCTGGCACGATGAATGCATCGCGTAAATGGCCCAAGGGGGTCATGGACGTTCTAGCCAGCTTCGCCCAACCGATGAACCGCTCGACGGTCGCCGGTGCCGATCACAACGGCAAAGGGTTCGGCAGCCTGCACCCAGGTGGTTCGCAGTTTCTGATGGTTGATGGTTCAGTACGCTTTGTGCCGGAAACGATCGAATACCGCACAAGCGACTTCTACTGGGACAACCCCGATCCGACCCACTACAACACAGCGAACCTCGGCGTTTACCAACTTTTAGGCGTTCGCAACGACGGCCAACCGTTTGAACTTCCCTAAATAACAAACCCAAACATCCTAAGTTAGGAAGCTCTATGATATCTCGTTGGATAACCTTGGTGGCCTGTGTTGCCCTGCTGGGCAGTGTGGGTTGTGTTGGAAGCGATCCTTCTTTCGCCACGGTGGAAGGAATCGTCACCGTCGACGGACAACCGGCCCAAGGGCTGGAAGTCACCTTCGAACCTGAAAGCGGTCGACCGGCAATCGGTTTCACCGATGACCAAGGGCACTATGAACTTCAATACACGGCCAGCCAAGAGGGTGCCTCGCTGGGCAAATACCGTGTACGGATTGACGTTCCTTCCGGATCGGAAGCGAAAGTCAGAATCCCGATCCGCTACAATGCTAAGACCGAACTGAACGCAGAGGTCTTGCCCGGCAGGAATGAACTCAACTTTGAAGTTACGACGAAGCGTTAGTTCCGTTTAACCATAAAATAAGGCTACCGAAGAGACATCCTCGGTAGCCTTTTTTTGTTTCTTGATCCGTGTCGAAGCGGCGAATCTAAGCACTCTCTTCGTAGTACTCTTCCTCTTCGTCGTCTTCCTCTTCGTACTCCTCCTCTTCACCCTCTTCGTATTCCTCTTCCTCGTACTCGACTTCTTCCTCTTCGTATTCCGCCTCTTCGTCTTCTTCAACCTCTTCGTACTCGGCTTCTTCGCCGACTTCCTCTTCGTCTTCAACTACGTGAGGGCGGATCTTGTTCGAGCGTTTCGTCTTGGGGGCTGGGGGTTCTTCTTCGACGACGACCGTTTCTCCGCCGGCTGATTGCCCCGACTTCATCAGCTCCCATTCTTCTTGGGTGATCACAACCTCGCGGGCTTGCGATCCGTTGTACGGCCCCACGATCCCGTCTTCGGCCATGAAATCGATCAGCCGGGCACCACGTCCGTAGCCCACACCCAAGGCTCGTTGCAGTAGCGACACACTGCCGCGTTGTTCGGCGATAATCACGTCGACGGCTTGCTCGTACAGCTCGTCGCGTTTCTTCATTTTGGCCGGATCGGCGGTCGCGCCGTCTTCGACCTTTAGCTGCACAAGCTCTTTCACGAAGTCTTGTTCGCCCGTGCTGACGAACTCGACCACGCGGTTGATCTCTTCATCCGATAGATACGTACCTTGACCACGCATCAGGGTCGAGGTGCCTGGCCAGAGGAACAGCATGTCACCATTACCCAGTAGCTTGTCGGCCCCCATCTCGTCGAGAACCACACGGCTGTCCGTTCGGCTGGCAACCTGGAAGGAAATACGTGCCGGCAGGTTCGACTTGATCAAACCGGTGATGACGTCGACGGTTGGTTTTTGCGTGGCCAGAATCAGGTGAATACCGACCGCACGCGACTTTTGTGCCAGGCGAATAATGTGCTGCTCGACCTCTTTGCCGGCCGTCATCATCATGTCCGCGATTTCGTCCGCCACGATCACGATGTACGGCAAGTGGGTCGCGACGTTGTTGCGTTCGCCCTCGTCTTCGGCCCCCATGCGTTCCCAGATCTCTTCTTTTTCGAGCGCATTGAATCCGCTTAAGTGCCGCACGCCTACCTGGGCCAGCAACTGGTATCGCTCTTCCATCTTCTCGACCGCCCAAGCCAAAATGGCTTCGGCCTTCTTCATGTCGGTCACCACCGGGTGCATCAGGTGCGGCAGCGTGCGATAGCAAGAGAGCTCGACCATCTTCGGGTCGATCATCAGCATTCGCACTTCATCTGGGCGACGCGTCATAAGGATCGAGGTAATCAGCGCGTTCAAACAGACCGACTTACCGGTACCCGTACGACCGGCGATCAAAAGGTGAGGCAGCGAAGCCAGGTCAACCGCCAGCGAATTTCCCGAAACGTCCTTACCCAGGAAGATCGGCACCTTCATCTTGGCGATGCGGCCGCTGGCTTCTTCCATCACCTCGCGTAGGCGAACCATCTGGCGTTCGTCGTTAGGCACTTCGATGCCGACGGTATTCTTACCGGGGATCGGGGCCACAATACGCACGCTCGGTACCCGCAAGGCAATCGCCAGGTCGTCGGCCAGGCCGGTGATCTTGGAAAGCCGCAGGCCTGCTTCGAGTTCGACTTCGTACTGAGCGATGACCGGGCCAGTCTCGATTTCGACCACCTTCACATTGAAGCCGAAGTTAAGGAATGTCTTCTCCAGGACCTTGGCCTTCTTGCGAACTTCGCGTTCTTGCTCGTCGAACGAGAAGTCATCGCTTTCAATCAATAGTTCAATCGGCGGAAGCTCGTAGTTCTTCGGATTCGCCCCGCCATTGGCAGCGCTATCCAGTTCGCTCATGACGTTCTTGCGTGCCTCGTCCTGCTGCTGCTTTTTGCTGCTGCGGTTTCGGACTGAAAGAGGCGACTCTTCCGGCTTATCGACACGCGTGATGGGGACCTCTTCGTCGGCTGCTTCTTCGTCCTGTTCCTCTTCGACTTCTTCTTCGTACTCTTCTTCCTCTTCAACCTGATCTTCTTCGACTTCCTCGTCGCCGGCCGCTTCTTCTTCGAAGACCTCTTCACCGTCCTCGAACGCAATCTCTTTGTCGACATCGGTCTTGATCTGACGGCCGCCAATCTTGATGCGTACGCCTTGTTCGTCGTATTCGGCTTCTTCTTCGTATTCCCCTTCTTCACCATCAAGGCCGAACTCAGCCATTAGCTTGGCCTTGCGTTCTTCCTTCAGACGCTCGCGACGCGACTTCCAGGCAACGGCTCCGGCCTGGGTCTTTTCCTTGGCTTTAAGAAAGCTCCACACGGTGAGACGGACCAGCTCGTACTCGGTGCATAGCAACAAACCACATGCCGTCACGGCCATGCACAAAATGACTGCGCCAGTGGTGGCGAAGTGTTCGCTTAGAAACTGCTGACCGACCAGGCCCAAACGTCCGCCAGAGCTGCTGATCGGGCCTGGCGATGCCCCCGGAATGACAATCGTCACCAGCGTGGTAATGCCGGTGAGAGTCATCAGCCAGCCTATCAATCGTGCGGCCGGCGACGTGATTTCTTTTCGCATCAGCAAAATAACATCAAACGCGGCCAGGCTGACCACGGCAAAGTAGGCCCCGATCCCCAAGCTTACCAGCAGAAAGTCGGCGACCAACGCGCCCACGCCACCACACAGATTGTGTACTTCATGCGGTTGCGGATAGGCGACCTGATCGGGCTGATAGATGGCCGAGAAAGGTGCCGGCAGTTCGCCGATCGCATCATCCGCGCGATACGACAGCAGCGACAACACCAGAAAGATTGTCATCGCTGACAATCCAATGGCGAACAAGTCTCGCTGGATACTTCGTTCTTCGAACATGCACGGTGCCGGAAAACTGGGAGAGAACGATAGCGACCGGCCCAAGTTCACACTTGAGTAACAGCGCTCCACTGTCCTCCTTCGGCTTTGCTAGCGATTGAGCCGCAGTTCGTTTTGCGAACCTAAGCGCGATTCGCTAACACTCAGATCCGACATCTGCCGTAGATTCGATAGAATCGTTACAGATAGTCGTTGGCGAAGTTGCGAATCGACCGCCACCCGCCTTCTTTGCCAGGTACCAGCACCGCCACCAGATCGCCTGACTCGGTCATCGCCGCGACCTGCTCTGCCTGGTCAGGCGCGGTCACCTCCAGCAATTTCCCCTGGACCAACCGCACGATCGCCTCTTGATCGACGGTCACCTGGGCCAGTTGCGTGACCGCCAACGAGGTCGGTTGAAGCGCACTGACCAGCGTTGCTTGGCTTAGCTGATCGTCGGGGTGAATCGCATCCTCGATCTGAAAGTGCCCGATCGCCGTGCGTACCAGCTCGGACATGACCGCTTCGGTTCCCAGGTTGCGTGCAATGTCTCTTCCTAACGAACGCACATAGGTTCCGCTGCCGCACTTGATCCGCACGCGAAGCTGTGGATAGTCGTACGCCAGCACCTCAATGGCATGCACTTCAATCTCGCGGCTGGCCAGTTCCACTTCTTTTCCCTGGCGAGCCAGGTCGTAGGCTCGCTTTCCGGCAACTTTCAATGCCGAGAATGCCGGTGGCACCTGTTGAATGGTTCCCACATAGTTGGGCAACACGGCGTCGATCTCGTCGCGCGTGGGTTGTGGAGGATTGTCGAGCATCTGCACGGCGCCTTCGACATCTTCGGTTTCACTTTGCCTTCCCAGTAGAAAGCACGCCTCGTATGTCTTGGGCATTCGTTGGACGAACTCGATCAGCTTCGTCCCATGACCCACCGGGCAAACCAGCACCCCGGTCGCCAGCGGATCTAACGTGCCGGCGTGGCCTGTCTTGGCCGGCCGCACCAACCGCTGAATGATATTGACCACATCACGCGATGTCTTACCGGCCGGCTTGTTGATGTTTAGAATTCCGTGCATGCGCCTGGTACGCTCCGTCTTGCTGCTGGGGTGCGCTGTGATTTCTCTACCCATAGCTTATTGAAATGTGGCCCGGCGGTAAGGTAGCCAGCGTGCCGGGCAGCATGATCGGCCTGTTTTAGTCCGCCTCGATGCCGAATTGCCGTTCGGCCAGCTCTTGCAATTGATGCCGATTGAACTTGCCGGTGCCTGTCCGCGGCAATTGCTTGAAAAAGAGATAGTGAACCGGGTTCTTGTACGCAGCGAGATGCTGCCGCACAAACTGGCCGATCGCTTGTTCGGTCGAATCCTCGTGATCGTTCAACAACGCCACGCACGCAACCGGGACTTGTCCATCGTGCACATCGCTTACGCCCACCACAATCGACGCATGCACGGCCGGATGCTCGTCGAGCACGTTTTCGACTTCTGCCGGAGCAATGTTTGAACCGCGGCGAACGATCATCAATTTCTTGCGTCCCACAAACCACACGTACCCATCGGCGTCTTCGTAAGCAAGGTCGCCCGTATGGAGCCAACCGTCGCGAAAGAGCTCCTGCGTCGCGTCTGGATCGTTCCAATAACCGATGGTCGCCGAATTCATTCGCACGACAATCTCTCCGTGCTGGCCCACTTCACAGTCAGCGCCGTCGTCGCCTACGATCCGCAGTTGCGTTCCAGGCGTGGGAACCCCTAACGATCCCCACTTGCGATTGCCGTAGCGAGGATTGGCCGAGTAATAGCTGCCCACTTCGGTCATGCCGGCACCTTCCATGACTTCCCAGTCCAGCAGGTCGCAAAAGCGGTGATGCAAATCGGCCGGCACACTATCGCCGGAACCGATCGCGTTGTTCAGCGTTGGCAATGCTGTCCGGTTTTCTTCCAGGTACTCGATGAAATCAAGCAAGTCGCTGGCCAGCATGCCATACTCGGTAACGCCATGCTGGGCGATCATTTCAACTGCCTGAGCCGGCGTCGGCTTGCTTTCCAGAATGACTTCGCCGCCGGCTAACAATGCTGGCAGCATCTGCGTTTGCAGCCCACCGGCGTGACTGATCGACTTGCCAACCAGGACGATATCGGCGGGGGTGAAATCAAACAACCGTCGCGATTGATCGATCGCGCTGAAGGCCCCTTCGTGCGAGTGCACGACCCCCTTAGGATGCCCAGTGCTGCCGGAAGTAAATAGGATCAGTGCGGGGTCTTCGGCGGCAACCGAGGCCTCTTCGTCCAGTGAGCCTGCGGAAAGCAGCGACGCAAATAGCCTGCCCTCTTCGGCTGGCCCACTGGCAACAACCGACGCGATGCGCTGAGACTGTACTACCGGCCTCACCACATCGGTACGCTCGGCGGCATAGACCAAGAGGCTGGCCTCGGTGCGGGCCACGACATCAGCGATATCTTCGGTGACGTAACGATAGTTCAAAGGAACGGCGATCGCCCCCACGCGGTAGCAGGCCAGCGTCATCAAAACGGCTTCGTGGCCATTGGGTAGAAGCCAGGCTACGCGGTCACCTTGGACAATCCCCAACTCGCAGAGCCCTGCCGCTACCATCCGTATCTCGTGATCTAACTTTTCGTAGGTAAATACACGTTCGCCAGATCGCAGGGCCTTCTTCCCTGGCGAATTGTGAAGAGCCGTCGAAAGCAGTTGCTGAAGTGCGCGGTATCTAGCCATTTTCACTCCCATAATGGATCGCCGTGATGGCACTCGCGAGAATTGCCCTTAAGATAGCCCTGCCAGCAACCCGGTGCGAACAAATTTGTTGTAACCTAGTTACGCCGATGTCATCGTACAGCCCAACACGGGACTGCGCGCCCGCACCACCAACAACCTATGCCATACGAGAGATGCCATGCTAAGTAGCGCCGTTGCGATCAACCAATTTCAGCTCGCCGGATTTCAAAAGATCGCGGCCGACATCCCCGAGGCTGCTCTCTATCAGCCAGGGGCCGGGCACGCCCATCCGCCGGTCTGGATCATGGGTCACCTGGCACTGACTGGCGAAATGGGACAACAGTATTTTGGTGGTTCGGTGCAGCACTCTGAATGGATGCCGCTGTTCGCCCCAGGCAGTTCTGGCGAAGTCCCCGCCGAAACCGCCTTCACCAAGCAAACGCTCGTCGACGCCGTCACCAACGCCTACACGCAGCTACAGAAGTTTGCCCTCGACAACGCCACGCCCGAGATTCTTGCCCAGCCACACGGCATCGGCCTGTTCGACGGCACGCCGATCAAAACGGCCGGGGATACAATCACCCTGCTGCTGACCAACCACTTCGGTTTCCACCTGGCACAGCTTTCCAGTTGCCGCCGCGAAGCGGGCTTCGCTCCGTTGTTTTAATCACGGCGTGCCAAAACCGAAGCAAATTCAATGGGGTGCGAATCAAAAAGTGATTCGCACCCTAAGTCTTTTTCCATTCTCGTGCCGTGATCACTCGTCGTCTTAAGCTTGCTCAGTAATTGTCCTGCATGCTAAAAATAATTTCTAACCATCGCGACCAAGGTTCCTCGTTTTAACTCTTCTGTACGTGTTAGGTTTGCTTTACTCTCTGCGGTATTGTCTAAAATACGCCTTGTCACCGCTCCCACGATCAACCCGCACGCCTGAGGACGCATTCGCGCGATCAGGCAATTCAATTCCACCCCAACAACAGGCACCCGGGAGACATTCATGTCCAGCAACAAGCCGAAACCAACCACCACCGACGCCGGCATTCCCGTGCCCAGCGACGAGCACTCGTTGACCGTGGGCCCCGACGGCCCCATCTTGCTGCACGATCACTACCTGATCGAGCAGATGGCCAACTTCAATCGCGAACGCATCGCCGAGCGGCAACCGCACGCCAAAGGCTCGGGCGCGTTCGGCCACTTTGAAGTCACCCACGACGTCAGCAAGTACACCAAGGCCGCCGTCTTTCAGCCAGGTACCAAGACCGATACGCTCATTCGCTTCTCGACCGTGGCCGGCGAACGAGGCAGCCCCGACACGTGGCGAGATCCACGTGGTTTCGCGCTGAAGTTCTACACCACCGACGGCAACTACGACATGGTCGGCAACAACACGCCGGTCTTCTTCGTCCGCGACCCGCTGAAGTTTCAACACTTCATTCGCTCGCAGAAACGCCGCGCCGACAACGGCCTGCGAGACCATGACATGCAGTGGGACTTCTGGACCCTCTCGCCAGAATCGGCTCATCAGGTCACGTGGTTGATGGGTGACCGGGGCATTCCCAAAACGTGGCGACACATGAACGGCTATTCCAGCCATACCTACATGTGGGTCAACAACCAAGGAGAACGCTTCTGGGTGAAGTACCACTTCAAAACCGACCAAGGCATCGACTTCTACACCCAGGACGAAGCCGAAAAAATGGCCGGGCAAGATTCCGACGTCCATCGCCGCGATCTGTTCAACTCTATCAAAGAAGGCAACTTCCCCAGTTGGACGTTGAAGATGCAGATCATGCCGTTCGAGGAAGCGAAGACTTACCGCTTCAATCCGTTCGATCTGACCAAGGTCTGGCCGCACGGCGATTATCCTCTGCACGAAGTCGGCAAGCTCACGCTCAACCGCAACCCGACCGACTTCCACACCGAGATCGAGCAGGCCGCTTTCGAGCCCAACAACATCGTCCCCGGCATCGGCGTTAGCCCCGACAAGATGCTGCTAGGCCGCATGTTCGCTTACTCGGACGCCCACCGTGCCCGGATGGGGGTCAACTATAAGCAGATCCCGGTCAACCAGCCGCAGTGCCCTTTCCATAGCTACAGCAAGGATGGCGCGATGCGAACGCAAAACGTAACCGACCCGGTCTACGCCCCGAACTCGAAAGGAGGCCCCGCCGCCGATCCTTCGCGTAACCCAGAAACCGAAGTCTGGAGCGCCGACGGCGAGTTCGTCCGGGCAGCCTACACGCTCCGCAAAGACGACGACGACTGGGGCCAGGCTGGTACCATGGTCCGTGAAGTCTTGGACGACGCGGCTCGCGACCGGTTGGTCTCGAACGTCGTCGGCCACCTAAGCCAAGACGTCACCGAGCCAGTACTCCAAAGGGCGTTTGAGTATTGGAAGAACATCGACCCAGATGTTGGGGCCCGGATTGAAAAGGGCGTGAAGGGCAATTAGCTCTTCCGGCACCAGATGATTTCAACCCCTGGTCGTCTTGTTCGGCCAGGGACGGGGCGACTCCGCAATAATGCGGGCTACGTTCGCTTTCTTTCCAGAGCGATCATCGCGGTTTCAAGACGCTTCGCGTTTGTACCGATCGAACAACAGGATGCTCGCAATCAACGCCAGCATTCCACCACAAAAGAGAAGGCCGCCAAAGACCTGATTGTTCTTGTCGTTGGCTACAACTGAAGCAACCAACAGGGAACCAATGCAGATGGCGAACAGAAACCAAGATTCAACCATGGCCCATGCTCCAGGCTGAGACATATCGATCGAGCGTTGGCGTGGTTGGTTTTTCATTGGCGTTCTCGATGGAAGAAAACAAAGGAGGCGAAAGGGCTCTGGTGAAAACTTGAGCCTACTGAAGAATCATAACACGGGGAACTGAGCCAGCGTGTGGCACTGCCGCCCTCGGCAGTGTGGTGCGGCCGTCTCAGCATAATGCTCAACCAGGTCGATTGAAATCATTCCATGCGAATGAGATACTGACATCCGCTTCGTCTTCGCTTATCAAACGTTGACGCGACGTTTGTTCAGGCTCCCTGCTTCTTTAAGGTTCGTTTTGCTGCATGTTATTCTCCTGGTTCAAGAGTCGCTCTCGTCGAAGGATTAAAGAAGCCGCGTTTCCTGAACCTTGGCGGCAAATCTTAGTCGACAACTTGTGGCAATACGCACGGCTGACCTCCGACGAAAAAACGAGCCTGCACCAATCGATGGCGGTCTTGCTGCAGGAAAAAAACTGGGAAGGCTGCAATGGTTTTCATGTCGACGAAGAAACCAAAGTGCTTGTCGCGGCGCAAGTCGGGCTGCTGACCCTGGGACTAGAAGACGAGTATTTCGACAATGTCTTATCGATTCTTATCTATCCCACTGCCTACCGAGCGACGTCCCAAAGTTCGCCTGGTGCTGGTATTATCATCGAAGGGCAAAGCGATCGCCTGGGCGAAGCCTGGTACCGCGGCCCTGTGATTTTGACCCACCCCGATATCGTGGACGGAGCCCAGAGTACCCACGGAGGGCGCAATCTCGTCATGCACGAGTTCGCCCATCAAATCGACATGCTCAATGGTCGTGTCGCCGACGGTATTCCGCCCATCGATTCTCATGAAGAGGTCGAACGCTGGAACCACTGCTTTGAACATACCTACCAGCAATTGGTTGAAGATTGCCAGCGCGGCAGATCGGCCTTGGTCGACTGTTATGGAGCCACCAATAAAGCAGAGTGCTTCGCCGTCCTTTCCGAAACCTTCTTCCAACAGCCCCAGCGAATCGCTCAGAACGACCCCGATATGTTCCAAGCGTTATGCGGCTACTACCGACAAGACCCCCAACGTTGGCAAAACTGATTGCCAAACAACCCCTCCTGCCCTGCCTATTTAAGGAACTCGCCGCATGGTTCGTTGTTTGATTTTATGCCTGACCTTAGGGTCTGTCAGCCTCGCCGTTTCCCCGCTGTTCGCGGCAGATAATCCTCAGGCCGAAATAATCAGCGTCGAGAAGATCTGGGACCAAGCTCCTCATAATGCATTCACTGATTTGGTCCGTTTCCAAGACCGATGGTTCTGTGTCTTTCGTGAGGGCCAAAAGCATGTTTCCAAGGATGGTGCTTTGCGTGTTCTAAGTTCGGTTGATGGAAAGAACTGGAAATCGGCGGCGCTAATAACCTCGGACACTGCCGACCTACGCGATGCGAAGATTTCCGTCACTCCTGATGGGCGACTATGCCTTGCCGGTGCAGGTGCCCTGCATCAACCGGCCGCCGCTAAGCACCAATCGTATGTTTGGTACTCGGATGACGGCACAGACTGGAGCACTCCGACCGAAGTCGGCGACCCGAACTTCTGGCTTTGGCGAATTGCCTGGCACAATGGCAATGCCTACGGAATTGGTTATGGCACCTCAGGTGCCCGAGCCGCTCGTTTTTACAAGAGCACCGACGGAAAGACTTTTGAACAGGTTGGCCAAGACTTTGAGATCGACGGCTACATGAACGAGACCGGACTCGTGTTTCTTGAGGACGATACGGCCCTCTGCCTTATTCGCCGAGATGGCAAGCCCAACGATGCGTTACTGGGCACATCCAAACCACCCTATTCTGACTGGCAGTGGAAGAGCACAAACACCTACGTCGGCGGTCCACAACTCGTAAAGCTCGACGATGGCCGTTTCATCGTTGGCGGACGAAGCCGTACTCATGGAGCGAAAACTACTGTCTGGGAACTCGAACCCAAAACAGCCACGCTAACCCCCCTGGCAGACCTTCCATCCGGAGGCGATACGAGCTACCCCGGAATTGTCGATCACGATCGCAAACTGTGGGTTAGCTACTACTCGTCTCACGAAGGCAAAACGTCCATTTACCTTGCCAAACTAAAGCTGCCTGAAACGCCTTCGTCGAAGTAGCGAGAACCAAGGGTCAGAAGGTGTTCCTCGTCTCTTTTCGATTTCTCTTGACTCACTTCTTGGATGTTGTTGATAATATGGGCAATCGACGAAGCCTTTGTCTGCGCTCATTCCTTCTGCGAAAGGTTCTTTCTGATGAAAACGCGTTTTATGGTTGCCGGTTTGGCCTTACTGGCGGTTGCGGCGGTTTCCCTGGTCGCGGCTGAAATCGACCTCGAAGGGGTTAAGTGCATCATGAACCCCAAGGCGGCGGCTAAGGCCGACAAGTCGCTTGAATACAAGGGTGGCGAAGTCTTCTTCTGCTGCAACAATTGCCCCAAGGGCTTTACCAAGAAGCTGGAAGCCAAAGACAAAACCGTCATGGCTAAGGCCAACCATCAGCTGGTCGCCACCGCACAAGCCAAGCAGGAACATTGCCCCTTCACCGGCGGCCCGATGAACAAGGAACTGACGGTCGATGGAGCCACGGTTAAGTTCTGCTGCAACAACTGCAAAGGCAAAGCCGAAACCATGGACGGGGACGAGCAGCTGACCGCTTTGTTCGGTGAAGAAGCCTGGGAAAAGGCTGGCTTCGAAGTCGCCGAAGCGAAAAAGTCGGATACCAAGTAGTTGGACTTTCGCTGGCAACGATGCTACCCAATCGGTAGCATCCGGCGGAACTTCCAGGCCGTGCTCAGCACGAACACGACAAAGAACCCGATGGTTCGCACCGGTAAATGTGCGAACCACGGAGGCTTGGTCCCGCTCACCACGTTGCCATATTCGTCTTCTTCGTACTCGATCATCACACCGCAGTGCGAGCAGTGATCGCCCACGCCAATGCTGGACGAGAGGGCCCCGTCGCAGCCGGTACAATAGTATTGAATGTTCTCGTTTTTGCGGGGCGGTTGGTATAAGTCCGCTCCGCTCAAGTCCTTGCTCGGGGACTTACTCTCAAGCTCTTTGACTTCTGCTGGTTCTGACACCTTGTCAGGCATCTGCTGGCGAAGGTACTTTCGATCGTTCTCGGAAAAGACCGTCAGCGGTATCGAAACTTCTTCGTCGTCTATTCGCAGCACGACCATTTGATCGGCGGTCACATCAACCAGTTCGCCAGGCACCTGATTGCCGTGTGTATCCACCCAGGCTCTTGGCTCGTCTGCCTGAACGACGGCGTTCAAACCTACCCCTACCAAACCCAAAACAACCAGCGCACGGATGACACCCATCGATAGGCTCCGTTGTGAAGAAAGTCGGAAGACAACGACCCGACCGCCCTAGCAACAGGCGAAATACTTAGGCCACCAGAAGCCTATACTACAAATGGTGGGGGTGTCGCCAACTTGCAGGAAAGTGGCAATGGACGTGACTCACTGCCCGAGAAACCTTCCCAGCACGATGGCCGCTGCGGCCAGCAAGTCCATCGTTTTTGGTGTGTTAGCATTTCTTCACATCAACAACTACCGGGCATTCTCCGGCGCTAATATTCGCTCGCTTCGAGCTTCTGGTCGCGAGACGTTCCACGCCAAGCCCACGCGTTCCAACAAGCAGATCAAGCGGTACGACAAATCGAGTTCCCACCACCTTCGCCCGTGGGCTGCGGCAGTAGGCAAGGCATGGTGGTTGTTGTGCCATCCTTCGCCGTGCGACAAAAGGCCGACCAGCCAGTTATTGCGGCTGTTGTCGCTGGTTGAATAAGTTTGGTAACCCCACATGTGCGTCAGCGAGTTTACCGCCCACGTGACATGCCATACAAAGACTGTCCGCACGGCCACGCCCCACACAAGCAGGCTCAATCCCATTCGCCAAACCTCGGCCGGACCGCCGCTCAGCCAACCGATGAATGCTCCGATGGCGAAGATCACCACAACGTGGGCCATGAAAACAATCGTCCAGCGCTGCGATCGTTCTAACCACATATAAAACGGATCACGCATTAAGTCCTTCGCATATCGTTCCAAGTGCGAGAGCCGCGCGACGTCTCGGTTGGTCACCATCAGCCAGCCCATCTGCCCCCACATGAAATTGACCAGCGGGCTATGCGGGTCGTGGGTTTGGTCCGAGTGTTGATGATGCAGCCGATGCGTGGCGACCCAGCGGGCCGGCGTATCCTGCAAACAGCACACGCCCAGCACGGCAAAGGTATGTTCCAGCCAACGCGGGCATTGAAAACTTCGATGCGTTAACAAACGATGGTACCCCACCGTCAATCCCAGCATGCCAAACAGGTGATGTCCGATCAGCACCGAGGCCACCCCTGACCAGCTAAACAGCCACGGCCAGAAAGCCAATAGCGCCAGCATATGCATCCCGCCAATTCCGAGGACATACGGCCACCAGATTTTCGACGGAACAGCACCAGGCGGCTTTTCCTGACGCAAAGTCAAACGCGACACGCTGGCCATGGGCACTCCAATGCCATTTAAAAAGGGGATCCTCCCCCGCAATCGTCGCCCAAGATTGAATCTTGTGGATTACGACGGTACGAAATCGAAACTCGATCGAGCCGATGCCCGGAAATGAGAAGCAAGGATTCTAACCGCTGCGAAAGTATCCTGATAGCCAAGTTTATGCCAACCGCTTACCAAACCGGCCCATTCTTCCAAACCTATTGGCTCTCTCCTATCTTTCTGCCGTAACGGACATCAAAACCTTTTCGCACGGCTGGCAGTTCCTTATGATCGGGGCCAACCCATCGCTGGCCATCTTCACTGTCGACCCAGGACTGAACCTTGGACCCCAATCATTTACCTGTCGATGATTCCTCTGCTTATCATTACGCGCTAGACCAGTGCGTCGATCACTGGGGCCTGGTCCTCGAAAAGACCTCGCTCATTCGCGATGGCATCAATCATGTCTATGGCAGCGAAACCCGTGACGGGGCCCCGGTCATCGTGCGGATTTCCAACGGGGCCGTACGCACTCGGGCCGAACTTTCAGGCGAGCTGCTGTGGCTAGCCCATCTGCGGAAAAACGGCTGCACGGTAACCAACCCAATCGCGTCTCGTCGTGACGAACTGTTGGAAACCATCGAGCTCGACGACGCCGTCTTGCACGTGGCCTGCTTCGAGCGTTTCCCCGGCAAGCATCTCGAGAAGACCTCGACCGACCAGTGGAACGACGACCTTCTGCTCGACCTGGGTCGCCAAATTGGTCGTATCCATCGCATGTCCGACGCCTTCCAGCTGCCGCCGGATAAGGACCGCAAGCAGTGGTACGAAATCGACGAGACCACCTTCCCCGATCCCCTGCCGTCGGCATACAACCGGGAAGTCGTCGAAATCATGCAGGCCTTTCTCAACAACATCCGCCAGCGACCGGCGCAGCCACGGCATTACGGCCTGGTGCATCGCGATCTGCACGCTGGCAATTTCCTGGTCGACGCCGGCAAGATCGAGATCATCGATTTCGACCTCGGCTGCTACGGCTGGCGAACGATGGATTTCGCCACGCTTCTGTTTGCTCGTTATTACTTCCCCAGCATCAGCGTGCCGGACGCTTCGCCGAAAACAGCCGGCAAGTGCCTGGCCCTCCTCGTTCAAGGCTACCGCGAAGAGTACACGCTCGACGACCAGCAACTGGAAACGGTCGCCGACATGATCTTGATCCACAGCACGCTTAACTACGTCATCGTCCGCCCTGCGATCGAACACTGGCAAAGCGCCATCTCCGAATGCAAAAGCTCGGTCGCCGAAAGCATGACCTGGCTCGAACAGCTTTGGCTCCACGGACATCCGTTGGAACTCGATCTCAGCGAGGTCTAGTCGAAGCTACCGAAGCCCGTTCACCACTGCGCAGCACAAACCCGTCCCCTTTCCAATGTCTGCGAAGGAAAGGGGACGGGTTTGTGGGAAGTTTGCATCTAGGAAGCGCACGCGCGATCAAAGTTCCGATCGACACAGAACTTCAACAGACGATGCTTATCGGATATCGCTGCATAAAGGCACTCACCCTAGCCCTCTCCCGGCAAGGGAGAGGGGACAAAGGGGGCGCCGAGATCTCATGGGGGCCCGCGTTCTCTTGCGATCTTCGCCCCCGGCGCTACCTTCGCACTCGGTATGCTCGCGTCCGCAGGGGCATGCCCTTCGGCTTCGCGGCGCGTGCGATCAGGCGTCATACTCACGTCAACGTGGGCATGGCTGCGCCCGGTGCGTACCGGTTGACCGACCGGTTTCAGCATCGGCATTGGCTTCTTCTTCACCATGCTGCCGGACTGGTCTTCACTGGCGTGAAGCGTTTCCGGCACAAGCCGTGCCTGCCGCTGACGCCGCTTAAGCACCTTTTGCAGCCGCTTCATTTGGCTGCCTTGCAGGCCGAGCAATTTGAGGTGAAACGAAACCCACGCAAACGCGCGTTCCATTTCGTCGGCTGCAGGAACCTGGAGCCCGTCGATACGCCTACGCTGGGGACCGACCTGCGAAGGTTGTTTCCGGCGTTTCGTCCGCAGCGGCGGGGTCTCTGGCGAAATAGCCACGCCTGGCGAAGCTTCGCCCGAGACCAATTCGGCCTGCGTGGTGCCAGCAGAAGCCCCCTCCCCACCATCGCAATGGCGAGGAGAAACGTCCGAGGCCAGCAGCCCCGGCCTCGATGGTTCAGCCTGAGAATCACCGGCCTGCGGCGACTCGGTCCAACCCGGTACTTCCTGGGCAACGGCTGAGCCGTCCGGCTCATCGCGTCGCGAATGATCGACCAGAATCACCTTCCGCCCGACCACCTGGGCCGGTACTTCGACCATCGTCCCACAGGCCAAGCACGCCAAGGTTTGACCAGCGCGCAGCACCCCCTGCGGAGCATTCTCGGTCGAGAACGATCCACTCAGATCAGGTTGTGCGTTGGCTTGGAACATGGCAATACGACTAACAATTAAGGGTTCCCTAGCCGAAGACGGCGTGGGCATGAATCTCGGTTTCAAGAGAAGAGAGACCGAGGTAAAGAAACGACATTTGGGGAAGCGTCCCCGTGATGTACTTATGTATACCACACAGGGTGCGCCTATGTAAAGCGCGAAAATCATTTTTTTGAGCAGGAACGTGAACCGGCCTGGAAAAGAAAAGGGTGCCAAATCCGCATGGGCATCGTTATGCCGTTCCGCCACTGATGCCCTTGGACGACGATGACCCCAACTCGAAATTGTGGCATGGAACGGTTTGGGTTCTGAGATCCGGGGCACAGTTCTTTTGGGTTGCGATGCACCCCCTAGCAATTTGACTAAATTGCCCTGCCAACCTGGGGGATCTTCTAAATTCCCCCTTTTTTTCTGATTTGTCATAGTAAGCTTGCAATGAACCGTACGAATTCTTAACGAGGCATTGTCCCACGATGCGCTGTTTGAGAGCTGGATTTCCCGATTCGGGTCGCTCGTAAAGCAGGAAGTGGTGATCGATTATTTTTATGTGATAAAAATTCACTTTTTCCTTTCCCGGAAAATCAGCCGGACATTCCCTCATTCCCCCCTCCATCATCATTCCCTTTTAGGCAAGTTTCTTATGTCGCCCCATGAACCCCGCCGTGCCAGAAATGGCTTTACGTTGGTTGAACTGTTGGTTGTGATCGCCATTATTGGCGTCTTGATTGCGTTATTGCTGCCGGCCGTGCAGCAGGCTCGTGAGGCTGCCCGCCGCATGCAATGCTCGAACAACCTCAAGCAGTTGGGCCTCTCTCTGCACAACTATCACGACACGTTCGGCTCGTTCCCTTCTGGCTATATCGACATCAGCGACCGGGCTGACGTGGAAGACAACAAGGGACATTGGTCGTGGGCCGCGTTGATTCTTCCATTCTTGGAAATGGGAAATGTGCACGACATTCTGGACGTCGGCCCAACCTCCCCTTCCGTCGCCATGGATACGTATCAAGAGATCATGCAGGCACGCTACGACGCATTCCGTTGCCCTTCGGACACCGGCCCCGACTTCAGCAGCACGACCGAGTGTGCCGGCTGCTGCATTGAAAATAGCGGGTCGACCAACTTGGGCCACTCGCTGTCCAACTACCTCGGCATCAATAGCTCGGCTTTAATTCGTGCGCACCAGGCAACGAACTTCGGCAATGGTACTACCGGGGCGACCGGCATGTTCTATCGAGACAGCGACACACGAATGCGTGATATCACCGACGGAACCAGCAACACCGCGATGGTGGGCGAACGCTGTTATCGCATTGGCACGACCGACTATCTAGCCGGGGAATTGTTCGCGGCTCGCGACTATGATGGTGGCGGTCCGGCTCACCGAGACCGCGGGGGCATGGCCGATCAAGGGGCGTGCAGAATTCTGCTAACCACTTATTTCTCGCCGAACAAGATTTGGCAACATGCCGACAGCTATCCGAAAATGGACGAGTCTGGCTTAAGTAGTCAGCACCCCGGCGGAGTCCAGATCTGCATGGCGGATGGCTCGGTTCGCTTCCTTCCGGAAACCACTGCCAGCAATATCAGTGGAGAAACCGATACGATCATGGATTATCTCGGCAACATGGCCGACGGAAACGTGATCGGCGAGTATTAATCTTTGCCCAATCTGAGGCCCCGTGCCGGCATCTAAAGTGAACGATGTCGGCCCTTCCCAGAAATGACTTAGCTCACATCGCCGGACGCAGACGACTGCGTTTCGCGCCTGACTCGGAGACTGTAACACTTGAACGCCATTTGCCAAGAACTTTTGAAATCTTACGCACGAACGTCTAGCCTTATTCTGCTTGTGTTGGCTGCACTGACCATGGGCTGCTCTAAGCCGCCAGGCCCAGAAACGGGTTACGTATCTGGCGTCGTCACGCTCGATGGCAATCCTGTCGGAAATGCCATCGTGAACTTTGAACCGGTCGACGGACGTCCCTCGGTGGGCTTTACCGACGCCAATGGAAACTATGAACTGATCTACACCGCCAACCGAGATGGTGCCCTCTTAGGGAAGCATCAGGTTCGCATCACATCAGCCGAAAGTTCCGGTGGCGGCGAAGGGGATCAACCATTGGTCGTGGCAAGCAAAGAAACAATTCCGGCCAAATACAACCTAAAGTCGGAGTTAACCGCCCAAGTCGAATCCGGCAGCAACTCGATTGACTTCGAGCTGAAGTCGAAATAGCCAAGGTGGTTTACCTTGGCGGGTTTTTAAACTCGACTTAGAGATCAGCCATGCCCATCAAGTCGTGGGCATGGTACCTGGTGCCGCTGATCTCCCCTCTGTGCCATTCTGGCAAATCGTTTCTTTCTTACCCGTTATCCCCCGCCCCTTCTCTCTGCTAAAACATAGGGACACCCAAACCCCCAAGGACTTCAGCCACAGGAACCAAGCCATGTCGCGCACTAAGAGCCACGAAATTTTTGCTCGAGCCAAGCATTTGATGCCGGGTGGGGTGAATTCGCCGGCTCGGGCCTTTGGGGCTGTGGGGGGCGAGCCAATCGTATTTGAGCGCGGCGAAGGGGCGTACCTGTTTGATGTCGATGGCAACCAATACATCGACTATATCGGGTCGTGGGGACCGATGATTTTGGGGCATTTACACCCGGCGGTCCGCGAGGCGTTGCATGCGGCGGTCGATCAGGGGACCAGCTTTGGGGCTCCGACCGAACGCGAGAACGGGCTGGCCGAACTGATTATCGAGTTGGTCCCTTCAGTCGAACAAGTCCGCCTGGTTAATAGCGGCACCGAAGCAACCATGAGCGCCATTCGCCTGGCGCGTGGTTTCACCGGACGAAACAAGATTGTCAAATTCAGCGGCAACTATCACGGGCACGTCGATAGCCTGTTGGTGGCGGCCGGAAGCGCGGCGGCCACGCTGGGCGTACCGAACTCGCCAGGCGTAACGCCGGGCACCGCCGAAGACACGATTGTCTTGCCGTACAACGATATTGCTGCGCTCGACCAACTCTTCGAGCAACACCCCGACGCGATCGCCGGGGTGATCTTCGAGCCGGTCGTCGGCAACATGGGCTGCGTGCCACCTATGCCAGGCTTCCTGGAAAAGATCCGCGAACACTGCACGCATTACGGCGCCGTGATGATCATGGACGAAGTGATGACCGGCTTCCGCGTCGCGATGGGCGGAGCTCAGCAGTTGTACGGCATTACGCCGGACCTGACGACGCTCGGCAAGATTGTCGGTGGCGGGCTGCCGATCGGGGCTTATGGCGGCCGGGCCGATATCATGGGGCACATTTTGCCAGCCGGCGAAGTCTTTCAGGCAGGCACACTAAGCGGCAACCCCTTGGCAACCGCAGCTGGGATTGCGACGTTGAAAACGTTGAAAGAGACCGATCCATACCCCAAGCTCGACGCGCGAACCAAAACGTTGGAAGAGGGTTTCAAAGCCGCCGCAGCCGAAGCAGACGTGCCGACGGTCACCGCGCGGGTGGGCAGCATGCTGACTCTCTTCTTCCACAACGAACCGGTCCGCTGCTGGGACGACGCCGCGAAGTGCGACACGGCCCGCTACGGGAAGTTTTTCTGGGAGATGATCGAACGGGGCGTCTACTTGCCGTGTAGCCAATACGAAGCACTGTTTATCTCGGCAGCCCATACCGACGCAGATATTACCAAGACAATTGAAGCCGCGAAACAATCACTCGCTGCGTTGAAGAAGTAATCAACCTATTAGGGGTGGTAAGCCTGCTCTTTGCTGGGATCAAATTTCCAAGGGGTGGCCCAGAGTTTTATCTCTGGGTGGCCGAAGGTCACAAGCGGCTAGTGTTGCGTGCTGGATACCAGTGGCCGGACGCCTTTTTCATTCGAGCCGGGTCCATGAGCCGCTTGTCGGCGATGCCGACCCAGAGATGAATCTCTGGGCCAACCGGTGCCTGGTTAGATCTTCCCTTGGCTTTAAGCAGATGCGGTTCCAAGGGGTGGCCCAGAGTTTTATCTCTGGGTGGCCGAAGGTCACAAGCGGCTAATGTTGCGTGCTGGAAACCAATGGCCGGACGCCCTTTTCATTCAAACCAGGTCCATGAGCCGCTTGTCGGCGATGCCGACCCAGAGATGAATCTCTGGGCCAACCGGTGCTTGGTTGGATCTTCCCTTGGCTTTAAGCAGATGCGGTTCTAAGGGGTTTCGCTTTCCAGCTTTTCTTCTGCGGCGCTTTTCCGGTAGTAGTTGGGGCTCAAGGACCAGAAATCGTCGAATCTGCCTGCTAGGAAGTCGACGATGCCGACGCGGCCGACGGCCTGGGCGGTAGGAGCCCATTCGTTTTCGTCGACGACTCGCACCCCTTCCGGGAGATAGGCGAGCTTGTTTTTCAGGCCAGGTCCGGTAATCGATTCGCCGGGGCTCAACGAGGCCAAAAATGCTTGATCATCCACGATTTGCGTCGACTGCACCTCGACGTAATTGCCATTGTCGTTACGGTCGTAGGCGGCGTGAAAGAGTTGCTTCCGCTGGGCGTCCATGACCACGTGCAAGCGCGAGACGTTGTCGTCGCAGCGCTGGGCAATGGCCCTCAAAGTGTTTACGCCGACGGTCGTTGCCCCTGAAACGTAAGCGATGGTCTTGGCAGTCATTACGCCGATGCGAAGCCCCGTAAAAGAACCAGGCCCCTGGGCGACGATCACCAGCTGTAGCTCAGCTGGCTTCCAACCCACCTCGTCGACAAGCTCCTGAAGAAGCGGTGTGATGGCCTGCGTGGTTTGCAAGCTGGGGTCAAGCCACTGTGAGGCAACCAAATCGCTGCCCATAAACAAAGCGAGCGAGCTTTGCCGAGTCGAGGTATCGATAGCAAGCGTCTTCAAGCGTTGAATCCCTGAACTGATTCGTGGAACGGATCGAATGGGTCGGGCGGTCTATCTTACCGTGGGAAACTCAGAAATTATTTTCTGAATGGCCAGATGTCACAAGCGGCAAATATTTACTGCCGAAACAGCTGTGGCAGGTCACCCTTTTACCCCAAGCTTGGCTGACGAGCCACTAGTCGGCCATGCCAGATGCCCACGGACGAATCTTTGGGGCACCCACATCTTCCGGTTTTCGACCTCGGACCGTCAATTCCTTCATGCCGCCGGCTGGAAACCAGCACCATTCTTGGTTTAAAAATGCGGATTACCTGCATAATAGGCTCCGTAGCAAAGTTTTTGAGACGGAACCTATCGTGGGTACCATTGCATTGGAATGGTTGGCGACCGAAGGTTGATTTCGCCGATCTTACCTGATGACGGTCCGGCAATCGAGCTGGCAGGCACTTTGGGGCAAATGGGGGGAGGTGCCACCATTGTTTTTTGGTTATCTTGACCGCCGGTCGCTTGCCACCTAAATTTATATCCTATATCAGGTTGCGACGGCTTCCCTAGAAACTGACCCGTTGTCAGGCAAAACCCGAATGTTTTGCTTGCAGACGGCGGGATCGACTCCAGACCTTGAAAATCGGAAAGGTAGTCGGGCGTGAAACGTGCCCTCATCAGCGACATCCACGGTAACTTGGAAGCCTTGAACGCGGTCTTGGACGACATTCGCCAACAAGGAATCAGCGAGATTTATTGCCTGGGTGATGTCATCGGCTACGGCCCCAACCCGGTCGATTGCTTGGACATGGTGCGCCGCAAGTGCGCTATGTGCCTTTTAGGCAACCACGACCAGGCCGCTTTGTTTGACCCAGAAGGTTTCAATCCGGTCGCGTTCCGCGCTATTTTGTGGACACGTGACCAGATCGATAACTCGTCGGGCGGCGCTGCCGCAGTGAACGAGCGGTGGGACTTCTTAGGGGAACTTCCGCGAACGCACGTCGAGCCGAATCGACTTTATGTGCATGGTTCGCCGCGTGATCCTACAAACGAGTACGTCTTTCCCGAAGACGTTTACAACCAGCGGAAGATGGAAAACCTGTTCGAGCGCGTCGAGCAGTTCAGTTTCCAAGGCCATACGCATATACCTGGCGTGTTTACGCCGAGCCTAGAGTTTTTTGGCCCGGACGAGTGCGATCACGAGTACCGCTTTGGCGACGAGAAGGCATTATTTAATGTCGGCAGTGTCGGCCAGCCGCGCGATGGCGATCCGCGGGCCTGCTATGTGATCCTCACGGATGAATCGATCGTGTTCCGTCGCGTCGGATACGATCCCGAGGTTACGGCCAAGAAGATCTACGACACGCCTCAGTTAGACAACATGCTAGGTGACCGGCTGCGAGACGGTCGCTAACGATGTTCGGCCCTACTGCTTGGCCGAACGAGCATTCAGCAAGATCGAGACAACGATGAAAACAGCAGTTGTCAGCGACATTCATGGCAACCTCGATGCCCTTCAGGCCGTTCTGAAAGATATCCAGTCGCAAGAAGTCGAGCGTATTTATTGCCTGGGCGATGTGGTCGGCTATGGGCCGAACCCGCGCGAATGCGTCGACATCGTCCGCACGTTCGACCTATGCATCTTGGGCAACCACGATCAGGCCGCTTTGTTTGACCCGGAAGGTTTCAGCCACGGTGCCGAACAAGCGATCTTCTGGACCCGGAAACAGCTTGAAAGTGGCGAGGACCAAGATTCGACCCTTGGTCGTTGGCATTTCCTGTGTGGCTTGCCGCGAACGCATTCCGAAGATCAGCGTTTGTTTGTTCATGGATCGGCCCGAAATCCGCTCTGTGAATATGTTTTCCCGGAAGACATTTACAATCCGAAGAAGCTCGAAAAGATCTTCGCGCTGATTCCGAATGCTTGTTTTCAAGGACACACGCATGTCCCTGGCGTGTTTTACGAGTCGGCCCAATTCATGAGCCCGACCGATTTCGAGAACAGCACCTATCGCTTTAACGGCGATAAAGTGATGATCAACGTGGGAAGCGTGGGCCAGCCACGCGACGGCGATTCGCGTAGCTGCTACGTGATTGTCGACGAGAAAACGGTCGAGTTCCGCCGCGTTGAATACTCGATCGATACCGTGGCAAAAAAAATCCGAGCCATCGACGAACTGGACGACTCCCAGGGAGAACGTCTCTACGAAGGGCACTAGTTCGCCTTCTAAAGGTGCTTGAGATTCGTGTGCGGATGCCTGCCACCAAGGTTCGTTCTGTTCGCAGAGTACCTCTGTCGCCAAGGGTGGCCCAGAGATTCATCTCTGGGTGGCCGCAGGCCACAAGCGGCTAGTGATTCAAGCCGGAACCCAGTAGCCGGACGCCTTTTTCACTCCAGCCCAGTCCATAAGCCGCTTGTCGGCGGTGCCGACCCAGAGATGAATCTCTGGGCCAACCATCAATCGGCAAAACCATCAACCGTTTGATTGGCAAACCACCCGTTGATTGGTAAACCCTTCTCAACGGGGAACCACATCTTTTTGATGCATCACCTGCCCCAGTTCTCGATTTTCTTTTCGCAATAAACTGCCTAACTCGCCCGTTTTTCGGCAAATGTCGCGTATCTGCCGGCGAAGAAGCCTAGTGGCGTTTCCAAGACCGCACTTAAACGTGAGAATAGGGCGGATTGGCTGACCCCCGACACTGCGCGGACAAGGAGGGAATCAACCTCTTTGAAACAGGCTTTCCGCAGGTTGTCCCCGTCCCCTGTCATTTCCGAGTGATTGGGTAGCTTCATTTTTGGTATTCATCGCAAGGACCTTCGCTCGTGGAACGGCGCCACATTACGTTCATCTTTCTTGCCGCTTCGCTGCTGCTGACTTTCAACCTCTTGAGCAATATGAATCAGCCGGAAGAAAAACCGGATGATGGCCGAGAAGAGATTGTCGAGGTCGATGCCGACGCGAATGCACCCAAGGAAGGTAACCCCGGGGACGCGAACGGTCCTCCCGTGGAAGAAGACAAGGTCGCCTACGACCGTCAGTTTGCCACGCTTGGCTCGGTTAATCCGGAAGACGGATATCGCATGCTGGTAACGCTCGATTCGAAGGGGGCTTCGGTTCACCGCGTTGAATTGAGTAACCCCAGCTATCAAAGCTACGAGCACGACGACGACGGCGGCTACCTCGGTCAATTGGCATTCGACGAGACCGACGGCAACGGCGTGAAAGTCAACGTCATTGGTCCCGGAACGCCGGCTGCTCTGGCAGTAGCCACGACCGAAGGCGTTGAAAATGGCTTGAAAATCGGGGACACGATTGTCGCCGTCAACGATCAGCCCATCAGCGATATCAACAGCTTTCAAGAAGTCATGCGGGGTACCAAACCGCGCGGCGAAATCCAGGTGACCGTTAAGCGTGCGGCGGCGACCGAAGGGGAAGAACCCCAGAAGATCACCTTTACTGTCGCCCTTCGTAAACACCCGATCGAGGTGATCAAGCCTGACGTTTCCACCATCACCGGTGGCAATGGCCTACCGCAGGAATTTGTGCACCCGCCGGCGTATCTCACGACGCTCGCCCAGGTTGGTACGCTGACGGCTCGTGAAGGTTCTGCCCAATACAAGAGCCTGGCCGAGATCAAAGGGTTGCCTTCGTTGATCCACGGCAACTGGCAGACAAAACAGATTTCAGAAAACGAGGTTCACTTCGAGATCACGATTTTCCCGAGCGACCTGAAGCAACTGGGCGATAACCGGAAGCTTCGCCTGGTCAAGAAATTCAAGCTGACCAAGATCACCGACGAGATGACCGACGCGGATGGATTTCATATCGACTACGACCTCGAAATTCATAACGATTCGGAAGACATACTCAGCGTTGCCTACAAGCAGCTAGGTCCTACCGGGCTGCCGCTAGAAGGTTGGTGGTATGCCCACAAAATCAGTCACGGCTTCGGAACCGCTGGCGTCCGCGATGTGACTTGGGAATCGGAAGACGGCAGCGATTACAAGTTATTCACCGTCTACAACCTCGTTGAACAGGCCCAGAAGGAAGGCGCCGACCCGCAGACGCCGCTGTACAACTCGGACAGCAACATCAAGACGAAGTACGCTGGCGTTGATGCTCAGTATTTCAACAGCTCGCTGCTTTTAGATCACGAGCAAAGCTCGACCTCGATCGACCTGGCCCAGGCTACCGGTGCACCGATTGCCCCAATCAATGAATCGTACGAACCGAAAACCGACTGTACGTTCACACTGCAAAGCCGCGCCTATCCGATTGGCGGCGGCCAGATGGTCAACCAAAAGTTCCGTATCTTTGCCGGTCCTAAGAAGACGGAAGTGCTGGCACACTACGGGCTCGGTAAAGTTGAATACTACGGGTGGTTCAGCCCGGTCTCCTCGGTCTTGCTGATCGTGCTGCATGCGTTGCACTCGGTGCTGCATAACTATGGTTTGGCGATTATTGTGCTGACGCTGATGGTTCGTGGTGCGATGCACCCGATCAGCCGCAAGCAGGCCAAGAACATGCAGATTCAACAGGCCCTGGCACCTGAAATTAAACGCATCAGCGACCAGTACAAGGACGACCCCGAAGGTCGTCTCAAAGCCCAGCAAGACCTGTTCAAGAAGCATAAGTTCAACCCGGTAGGTGGCTGCTTGATGATGTTCATCCAGTTGCCGATCTTCCTGGGGCTTTACCGAGCTTTGGCGGTCGACTTCCAACTGCGGCAAGCGCCGCTGATTCCCGGCCTGGCGTGGTGCTCGAACTTGGCTGCTCCGGATCAACTGCTGTACTGGGGCGACTGGATGCCAGAGTTCCTCTCGCGTCCGACCGGTTTCCCGAGCTTGGGGCCTTACCTCAATATCTTGCCGCTGATCACCGTGGCATTGTTTTTGGTGCAGCAAAAGTTGTTCATGCCGCCACCGCAAGATGAACAACAGGCGATGCAGCAGCGAATCATGACCGTCATGATGGTCTTCATGGGCGTCATGTTCTTTAAAGTCCCTTCGGGCCTGTGTCTTTACTTCATCACTTCCAGCCTCTGGGGCATCGTCGAACGGAAGCTGCTTCCCAAGCCGAAGAACATCCCCGTGGTGATCGAGGCGAAGAAAGAAGCCATCAAACAGCCGAAGATCCGTCAGGCGAAAAAGAAGAAGTAGCTTTCAGAGGGTGCCACTGTTGGACGAACCAGCAGTGGCACTGAATCACTTTATTTATGGGTGTTCATCGGTGCTGTCCGTGGTCACTCTTCTTCTCGGGGGCTAATCCGACTTAAGTCGAAAGGACAGAGTCGTTGGACCTGGAACAAACGATCGTTGCGATTTCGTCCGCGCCGGGCATTGGCAGCCGATCGATCGTCCGCTTAAGTGGCGAGGACGCCGTCCGCATCGCGTTGAGTATCACGACACAACCGAACGAGACGTCATTCAATACCTCGCAGGTCGTGCCTCGCGAGATCTGCCTACCTGGCGAGCGAAAACTGACAGCCGACTTTTGGATCTGGCCCACTTCGCGCAGCTATACGAAACAGCCGCAGGTCGAGATTCACCTGCCGGGAAGCCGAGCCATCGCCGATCTGGTACTGCTCGACTTGCGCCGCGCTAACGCCCGCCTGGCCCAACCGGGCGAGTTCACCATGCGGGCCTTTCTGGCAGGCCGACTCGATCTGACCCAAGCCGAAGCCGTGCTGGGTGTGATCGACGCCAACGGCGAGCAGCGTTTTCAAGCGGCGCTGCGGCAGCTATCCGGCGGACTGTCTGGCCCGCTACAAGCCGCGCGCAACGACTTAATCGAACTGTTGGCACTGTTGGAAGCAGGTCTCGATTTCGTCGAAGAAGACATCGAGTTCATCGAGATGGAAGAACTGCGGATGCGTGTTACCCAGATTCACGATTCGCTGGCAAAGCTCCGCGATCAAATCCGATCGCGGACGACAAACCAGTCGATTCCCAAGGTGGTGCTTCTCGGTCTGCCCAATGCCGGCAAAAGTAGCTTGTTCAATGCGCTGGCCGGATCGGACGAGGCCATCACCTCTCCAATCTCTGGGACGACGCGTGACTTCATCACCCGGAAGGTCTGTTGGGAGAACATCGATCTCGAGTTAGTCGATACGGCCGGACACGAAGCGTTCGAGGATGGTGATGTAATCCGAAAATTCATGGCCGACCAAACCCGATTTGCCACTGAAGATTGTGACCTCGGAATCCTATGTGTCGATGCCGAAGTAGGAATAACGGATCAAGATCGTGAACTCTGCGCAAGAATCCCGGTCGATCAGTCCCTTATGGTCGCGACGAAGTGTGATACGCCCGAACCAGTAAGCCCAGAATTTGCCGCGCATGCGACCAGTGCCAGAACAGGTAGTGGTGTCCCAGGCCTCCAAAAGGCAATCGTAGCGAAACTTACGGAGCTACAGCTTACCGCAGACGCAATGGTGCCCAGTTCGGCAATCCGCTGCCTGGGGGCCATCGAACAGACGCTTGGGGCGCTTACCACCTGTTTGGATGGCATCTCGGGATATCAATCTGAAGAGTTGATTGCTTCTGAGATTCGTTACGCCATCTCGCAGCTTGCCGAAGTGGTAGGTGCTGTCTACACCGATGACATTCTGGACGTCATCTTTTCCCGATTTTGCATTGGAAAATAGTCCGAATATCTTGGTTTTCTGTGCCGGGTTTTATTGCATAAAGTGTACCTAATCGCTAAGTTGACAACATAGGCAACACGTGAGGGGTCTGTACCTAGCGTGCTGTCATGGTTGAGATGTCGCCAAATCCTACCACCTTGGTTTCCTTTCCAGCCTTTCCTTTTTTAGTCAATCACCGCTTCTTCGGCCCGGCCCGCTTTGTATTTCTTTCTTGAGCACCCGGCCCACTAGAAGCGACGGATTCGCAATTCAACGAGGAGATTAGTACATGCGTTCCAACCAGAATCGTCGTAACTTCATGAAGCTGACGGCAGCCGCCGGTGCTGGCTTCTGGGCTGCTGCTGGCGTGCAGGCCCAAGATACGAAATCCCCCAATGAGAAGATCAACTTCGCCAGCATCGGTATCGGTGGTAAAGGTTCGAGCGACTCGAATGATGCTGGCCGCGCTGGCAACATGGTAGCGATTGTTGACATCGATAAAGAACGTCTGGAACAAGCGGGTGCCCGCTTCCCCGGCGCAAAGAGCTACACCGATTACCGCGAAATGCTGACTGAAATGGGCGACAAGGTCGACGCCGTTACTGTCAGTACCCCAGACCACTCGCACGCTCCGGCTTCCGCCATGGCGATGAAGATGGGCAAGCATTGCTTCACGCAGAAGCCGCTGACCCACAGCATCTGGGAAGCACGTCGCCTGGGCGAAATCGCCAAGGAAAACAAAGTTGTTACTCAGATGGGTAACCAAGGTACTGCCGAACGCGGTGTTCGTCGTGCTGCGGAACTGATCCAAGGTGGCGCGATTGGCAATGTGAACGAAGTTCACGTTTGGACCAACCGCCCAGTGTGGCCGCAAGGTGTCGCCAAGCCAGAAACACAGCCAGTTCCTGAATCGCTTGATTGGGAAATGTTCATCGGTCCGGCTCCTTACCGTGAATACGCCGATGCTTATCACCCATTCAAATGGCGTGGTTGGTGGGACTTCGGTACCGGTGCTTTGGGCGACATGGCTTGCCATACGTTCAACATGGCCTTCATGGGCTTGAACCTGCGTGACCCAATTTCGGTCGAAGCCGAATCGTCTGGTCACAACGGCCAAACCTATCCGAAGTGGTCGGTCATCAAGTTCGAGTTCCCAGAACTCGCTGGTCGTGCTCCGGTTACCATGTACTGGTACGACGGCGGCAAGCTGCCTTCCCCAGAACTGACCAAGGACCTGCCGCTGAGCAATAACAAGCTGTCCAGCAGTGGTAGCCTGTTGATTGGCGACGCCGGCAAGATCTACTCGCCAAACGATTACGGTGCCAAGTTCAACTTGCTACCCGAAGAAAAGTTCAAGGACTACGAAGGTCCAGAAGAATCGATTCCGCGTTCGCCGGGTCACTTCAAGGAATTCGTCGACGGCATCAATGGCGGTCCAGAGCCTATGTCGAACTTCCCGAACTACGCTGGCCCACTTTCCGAAACCATCTTGCTGGGTAACCTGTCCGTCTGGACCACCGGCGAATCTGGCAAGGGTAAGGTCATCGAGTGGGATGCGAAGAACCTGGAAGCTAAGAACGCTCCGGAAGTCGCGGAAATCATCAAGCCGAAGTACCGCGAAGGTTGGGCTGACTTGATTTAGTTCCGATCCGCGGAATGATTGTTGCAACGAGAAAAAGCGGAGCCGTCCCCACGATGGCTCCGCTTTCTTATGTACTGGTCGGAAGAATCTGACGAATCGTTTGCGGGATTTGTCCATGATCTTATATGATTGACATGCGATCGATAATTCGATCGACTCCCGCTTAATTCCTACCGAGTGACGCGATGCCTTTACCCCCTTCCGCAACAAAGACGGTTTCCGACGCACAAAGTGCCGCGTCTCAAACCGAATCCGCCTTTGTGCATTACGACCGTATGCAAACGGCGGAAGAAGATGCGCTGCTTATCCAGGCATTGCAGTCCAACGATCGCGAAGCGCTGGGCACGTTTGTGCAGCGACAACAAGGGTTTGTCTTTGGCTACCTCCGCTCGCGGATGGTCGACCCGACCGACGCTGACGACCTATGCCAGGAAGTCTTTCTGCGGTGCCTGGCCGGCAAAGTTCGCTTTCGCGGCGACGTGCCGGTGCGGCCTTGGCTGATAGGCGTGGCCCGCAACGTCCTACGCGAACACATTCGTCGCCACAAGCGCCGGAAGGAAGTCGAATGGACCGAGCTTTGCTTGGAACTTGACAGTTTGACCCAAGACGACAGTTCGGACTATCGCGTCGTGCACGGTTGGCTTCATGCGTGCATCGAGACACTCGGCAGTTCGGCCCACGAAGCGCTGAAAATGCATTACTTCGCACGGCTCAAGATGGCTCAGATTGCCGAAAAGATGCGGCGTAGCGAAGGGGCCGTCAAGCTACTCGTTTTCCGTGCTCGCCAGGCCCTCAAAGTGTGCGTCACACGAAAGTCGCAAAACGCCCCGGATGAATGAACAAGACCTGATCGTACTCGTGCAAGAGAGCCCGATCGACGACCTAACCCTGGATCAGATTCGCCAACTCCGCGCTCAGCTGTCGGAATCACCCCAACTGCGCGATGCGCTGTCTGAACGTCTTCAGATGGATCACCATCTGGTCGACGCGTTAGGGGCCTCCGGCGACACGCCCGATCAGTTCGTGCAGAAGGTAATGCAGCGCAAGCAGCGTCAAAATGCTGGCTCGCGTTGGGTGTTTAGCCTGGCGATCGCCTTGCTGCTGGTCGCAGCCGTCGGCCTGGGTGTTTTCTATCAGCTTCAAGCAGGGGCATCTGCTACCGACATCGCAGCGACCGACGACTCGGAAACGCTCGACCATGCCCCGGCAGACGCCGAGAAGTCAGAGCGTCCTATCAAGCGCGAGCCCGAAGCTGCCCCAGATCCGAGCACATCCGATAAGCCTGAGGAAGTTCCCGCAACGGACACCGTCGAAACGGAAGACCAGTCACGCGAGCCAGAAACGACCGAGCAAGACTTGCCGGAAGTCGAGCAAGCCCTCGTTCCCCGTGACGTGGCTCCTTTAACGTTCGCCCATTTAACCTCCCTGCCGGAAGCCGATCGGCGCGATTCATTAACGCGATCGCAGTACGATTCGTGGCTGACCAAAGCTTCCGACAAACTTCCGGCAGAAATCCAAGAGTTTCGCGACGGTGATCGTCCGCAAACTAAAATGAAGGGCTGGTTTCGTCTGCGTGGGCAGCTTCCTTCGCAAGCGGCACTGCGGTTCGAGATGTCCGATATCCATCGTGTGCGGTTTCATTTCTACTGCGGCGACCAAGGGGTAAGCGTCGTCCGGCATCAGCACGATTATTCTCCTTGGTATGCCTATGCAATGACCCCTGGCGACGATGGCATCCAACCGAAGAACCTGCGTCTGCAAGCCAACGACGGCTACCGCGAGCATCGCGGACCGGCACGGCACTATCGCCCGGTAGCGTTCTATTACGACGACGCGACAAGTGAACTGGTCTTCTACCGCGGCGACGTGGAGGTGATTCGTACGCCGCTGCCGTCGGTGCCCGATCGTATCTACATCGAGGGCGAATCGATCATTCGTCGGATGAACCTCTGGCCTTTGAAAGACCTGCCGCAGGGGCAAGCCGAGTACCCGCAGCAAGTCGCGATCGAGCAAACCGCCGACCTGTCCTGGCAGTCGAAATTGGCCGAGCAGACCACCCTGGAAAAGAACCAGGATGGCACGCTTTCCCTAGTGAGCAACAACCCCAAGGACCATAGCTGGGCTTGTGTGCCGATTCCCGGTTATGGCATGCGGATGGTCGAACTTGAACTAACCGGCGTCGATCACTCGCACGGAGTCTTTTTGACGCAGCCAGCCAAGACGCCGGATGAAGGAAAGATGGCGGAGGCTCCGGCCCCGAAGGATGGCCTGGTCTTCAACCGGAATCGCAAGACGGATGAACTCTACGCGCGCTTTTCACACATCTGGGATTCCGGCCATCAGGTCGACCGCGATCCACTGGATCATCCGGCAACGCAGGTAGGCGACCATGTTTGGATTCGCCTACTCGCCGGTGGAGGCCAAGTCCGCGGCTGGATCAGTCTCGACGGCCAGCACTGGGCCTTGCTCTCTAGCGAAGACAACGACACCAAAGGGGTCTACAACCACATTGGCATTTCCGCCGCTAAAGTCGAAGGAGATCACCGCCTTACGATTAAGAAGTTGGTCGTGCGCGAGCTTCCCGGGCTCACGGGTCTCTTTCCCCAACCGCACTGGGAAAAGGTCGAGCAAGTAACCTGGCAAGAGTTGGGCGAATCTCCCTATGCCGAAGAGCCATTTATCTTACCTGACGGATCGAAGCTGCCGGCCGACCTGGCAACGCGTTTGCGCCGTTATGGGTGCACCGGCGCATCGTACGAGCACATGACCGAACTATGCGAAGAGGCGATTCAAGCAGCCCCCAACAACGCCCAAAAGCGGCAGGTCATTCAAGACATGCTGGCCCTGACCAGGACCTGGCCATTGGGACATAACGAGCGGCGATTCATGGGGTGGTGCGAAGAGCAGCTAGGCAAGCTCTTTGAAGAGCAGCTTCCCACCGCAGAGCGACAAAACTACGCTGCATTTCGTCGCGAACTGTTGAACCAGGCGTCGATCAATCGCGATGCGATGGGATACTTTTCGCAAGAGCGTTTCAATGCCGAAATGCTGATGGCGATTGAACAGGGGCGCTGGAACGACATCCTCGACAACTGCGAAGCGATGCGTCGATATTACCCGCACGATCCCCGCAAGCTGCGAAGCGAGTTCCCCATCATCAACTGGGCAGGCGGCATTGCCGTGCGTCATTCGGGCCGGGCCAATCAAGCCGCCGATTACCTGACCGAAGGACGCTCGACCACGTTGCTGGTCGAAGACCTGAGCAAGGAAGCGTACAACATCAGTGCCGAACTCAACGCCGCGCTCGAAAGCGACGCCATCGCCGATGCTTGTCGCTTGATCACGCAAATTCCAGAGTCTGCCGCGGAAGGCCTGGCCCCTTCTGGCAGCGACCCCGATCACCTCTTCTCGGTGACGGCGGCCATTCAAATGGCCGTGCAAAATCACGAGGCCCTGCAAGATCAGATGGAGAAAGAGCACTCCGATCTGGCCCAATTGCGGGTGAACTCCGCGATTCAGCGCGGCGACCGCAAGATTGTCGAACTGGTGACACTGCAGTTCTTCGACACCCAGGCCGCCGCCGAAGCGCATCTGTGGTTGGGCGATCAAGCCACATCGGCCGGCGACTTTGCCTCTTCGCTGCAGCACTACATTAAAGCGGCCCGCTCGGCTGACGGACCATTGAAGTCTAAGGTCGATGCCCGGCTGTTGATGCTGGGTCACATGCCGTCAGGGGATCAGGCCGAACCAACCGAGCCGATCTCGATTGGTTCGACGACCCTCACAGCCAGTTCCTTGATCGACCAAACAGGCGTAATCCGCACAGCCCAGACAGCCCAGCAAGAGGTTGCCCGGACAGATGCTGCTCTAGGGGCCCATGCCAAGTGGCCAGAGATGGCTTCGATCAACCCGACCGGCTTCACCCTGAAAGGATCGTGGGGGCGCGAATCAGGACGAGTTCCATCGGCCGTGAAAGAAACGAATTTCGATTGGCATGGGCAGGCCCTGGGCATGACGCTGTTAGGAGACCAAGCGTATATCTGCAATCGATTCGAGATCGCAAAGCTCGACCTGAAAAATAAAAAGGAAATCTGGACGCGATCGCAGCGTGATAAGGACCGTGGTAAAGCGCACGACTACCCTTACACGCGCTGCGTCCCTTTGATTGTTGGCGATATGGTGGTCACGCGGATGCTGCATGAGAAAGGGTTCGCCCTGTATGGATTCGATCGAGAATCGGGCGACCAACGTTGGGTGACCAATCTCGACGACCAGATGGTCTTGGCCACCGATCCAATTTCGGTACAAGGCCGAGTCCTCATCGTTACGCTTCGCGAGGTCTCTCAGTCCACTTTTGCTGTGCGACTTTCGCGGGTTGATCTTACCACAGGCGAAATTCTCGACAGTCATCCGCTGTTTCGCATTCGCGATACATGGTTCGACCGGGGCATTGGCAACGTCGTCGCCCATCGCGAGCAGCTCTTGATCGATCTGGGAGGAGCGTTGGCATCGTGTGATATCTCTGGCCATTTGCAGTGGGTCCGCAAGCAGTTGACCTTTCCGCAAAAGATCGACTCACGTTGGTCAGGTCAGCAGCTGAGCAACATCGAGATTTTCGGAAACCAGGCCATTTCGTTCCATGCCGGTGCGCTTCGCCTGGAGTGCTTCGACGTGGCCACCGGTACGTTGCGCTGGACCATACCGGCCACCAACGTGCAATCCATTGAGTTATTGGACGACGAGACGCTGCTGGTCGAAGAGACCGACCGTTGGCTTCTCGTGTCGGAAGCGTCCGGTAAAGTGGCCTCGCAGATAGCAAAACCAGAGAATCTGCTATCGTGGCACCGAACGCAAGACGCGCTAATTGGCCTGACCTACCACAAGCCTGTCGAAAAAGATGGTAAAGCGACCCTTCAAGTGGTTCGTGTCGATGTTCTCTCTGGCGAAGTCCAGCCGCTTCAATCGACCGAAGTCGCAGGCAAGGAACTTCCGGCCGCTGGCCCCTTTTTCTATGGAGCGGAGAAGTGGTTCCTCTGGTTTCACGAGGACCAGAAAAAGGATGAACGTCAGGTGATGGTGGTCGAGTAGGCCTCAGCAGTTTAGCGATCATTCGAGGCGTTCCGCGGTAATTCTTCTGAAATTTGCTCACTCGGCGATTTTTCCTGAAACGATCCCTTTCCCTATGGCATAGCTAGTCAGAGATGACGCTTAGCACGGCCAATTTCCCAACGGGTCGGCGAGCGCATGAAACTACTGGCGCACCCCTTTTCCTGGGCCAGGCTATGTCCTTTTCCCGAATATTGATCTTCTCGACCCTCTTAGTGCTCAGCGCTACCGGCGGTACGCGCGCCGTGGCTGAAGGAGAGTGGGAAGTCACTCCCGAAAGCCGTCAGGCACTCGAGCAGGGCCTGAATTGGCTTGCCGAAAACCAGGGCCCCAATGGGGACTGGGAATCGGACGATCTGGGCCTGGTGGGCATGGGGGCGCTTGCGTTTATGGCCGACGGCCACGCCCCAGGCCGCGGCAAGTATGGTCAACCACTGGATCGAGCGATCAACAAAATCCTCTCCAGCCCCCGCCCTTCCGGCTTACTGAATATCGCCGACGCGCAGCGCGACATGTATAACCACGGGCTCACAACGTTCGTTCTGGGGCAAGCCCACGGAATGACCCACGACACGCGGATTAATCCAGTACTAGATCGCGCGCTGAAACTGATTGCATTCACCCAGGCCGAAGATGGCGGCTGGGATTATCGCGCAGTCCGCCGAGACAATGGGCACGACCTGAGCCTGGCCGTGATGCAGGCCAAGGCCCTACGCAGCGCAATGGATACCGGCATCGAAGTTGCCCCCGAGGTGGTCGACCTGGCCATCGGTAGTGTACGCGAACACTACAGCCCCGAAGGCGTTTCTCGCGATGCGGCCGAAGCCGAACAGAAAAAGTACCCAGGGCAGTTCACTTACACGCGTCACGGCGGCAAGGCCTCGCTGGCCATGGCGGCCGCAGGGGTCGTTTGCCTGCAAGAGTTCGGCCAATACGATGACTGGCGAATCGCGAAAAACATGGAAGTCATTCACGCCGAGATTGCGAAGCTAAAAGAAAAGAAAAACAAGGGCAACGGGCGACTTCCCTTTGATGCCTATACCTTGTACTACGTCGGACAAGCACTGTATCAGACCGGTGGCGAGGATTGGAAGCGTTCTTACCCGACCCTCCGCGATGCGGTCATTGAATCGCAGTTCAATCGCCCCGAAGATCTGCGATATCATGGAATGTGGCACGCCGGTGCCCATGTCAACAACATGCCTGGCGACTTATACGGTACGGCGGTTGGGTGCTTTATCCTGGCGATGCCCAATCGCTATCTGCCGATCCTGCAAGAAGGCCGTATCGAATCGTTCCAACAAGATGCCGGCCGCTAATCACTAAGTCACGTTAGCACAGACACCAAGAGTTCATGTTCCCATACTTCTTAGCTTCTGGATTCGCGATTGCCGGTGCCATTGTCATGGCCGGACCGGCACTGATTCACTTGATGAATCGGAATCGCTATCGCACGGTCCACTGGGCCGCGATGGATTTTCTGCTGGAAGCAATGCAGTCGAACCGGCGTCTACTGCGAATTCGCGACTTGCTGCTGATGGCCCTAAGGGCGCTCGCGCTATTGCTGTTTGGTTTGGCCCTGGCACGTCCATACTTTTCCAGTGCCGATTCAGCACTGCCAGGGACATCGAAGCCGCCCCACGCAATATTGGTGCTCGATAACAGCATGAGCAATTCGCTTGAATCGATCTCAGGCTCGGCCCTCGAGACCTCGCGTCAACAGGCCAAGCAGTTCCTCGAGAAGCTTCCCTCGGCAAGTCAGATCTCGGTGATCGCGCTCAGTGGTGCCCAGTCGCGACGCATTTCCGATCCGTTCACTTCCCGCACCGACGCCGCCGACGCGATTGATAAGATCGTCGCGACCGATGGCCCTGGCGAGTTGACCCACGCGCTCAATCAGGCTCGCCGCCTGGCAGAACAAACGCCGTCGCTTTCTCCTTACGTGGTTGTCTTTGGCGACCAGCAAGCATCGCAGTGGCAGCGTCTCGCTCGCGGCAATCCGCCTGAGGAAGAGATGCCGGTGATTCTAGTCGGCACCGATGCCAGCACGCCTGGTAATGCCTGGGTGGAAGAATTCGGCCTGCCGGATGGGATGGCTGAAATTGGCATGCCGACACGTATTGTCGCTCGCGTTCGCTACCAAGGGGACGAGCCACGATCGAATGTCGCGGTCTCGTTCAAAGTTCGCGACAACGAAGTGGAAACCAAGTTCGCAGACTTCCCCGAAGGCGATTCAGTTCAGACGTTAGCGTTCGACTATGTCTTCGACGCGATGGAAGTCGACCCAGGCCGCATGTCGTCGATTCCTTTAACCGTTTCCATCGCCGGAGACGCACTTCCGGCCGATGATTCACGTTCGCTCGTCGTTCCGTTGGTCGCTTCGACGCCGGTTGTTTTCATCGATCAGTGGAGCGACACCGAAGAGTCCCCGGCACTAGGTCGACTTGGCGAAACATGGATCCTGCGACAGCTATTATGCCCTCAAACCGACTCAAGTCGCGAAGAGCAGCACCTCATCCGCCCCATTCACCTTTCGCAGCGTGAAGCGGAAGGGGAACCCCTGAAAGCGGCCTTGCGAGAAGCTCGCCTGACGGTGATTGCCGGTATTGAGTCTCCCTCGGTCGAACTGGTCAGCATGCTCAGGTCGTATGTCGAACAAGGGGGGCAACTTGCCATTGCCGCCGGAGGAGACTTTGATCCGCATGCGTGGAATGATGTCGCCTGGCAAGGGGGCCGGGGTATTCTTCCCAAACCGCTAAAGCCATCGGCGGTCGGCCAAAGCTTGAGTGAATTTTCAGACGACCTGCAGCCGTTTCGCATTTCCGGCAAAGGACTTCTCGATCACTCTTATTTTCGTCTGGCCGATCTAGAAGAGACTCAGCTGATTGATCTCTACACCGATGCTCTCTTCTTCAAGACCGTCGTCCCCACGGACGAAACCAACACACTTGCGACCAGCAATACGGCCAGCAGCATGCCGCCGCTCGAAGAAAAGTGGCTCTCCTGGACGCCACCGGTCTCGACGATCGAGCGGCCAGACGACCAGTCGGATAGCCCAACCGCGAGCATCCCGGCCACCACGATCGCCCAGTTTGATAACGGCATTGAATTTGTGATCGAGCGGCATGTGGGTTCTGGCCGGATCGTATTTTTTAGTTCCGGTGTCAGCTCGCAGTGGTCGACCTTGCCCAGCACCAATGCGGTCTTGATCTTCGATCGCGTACTGAGGAATCAACTCGCATCGACGTTTCAGCGTTACAACTTCGACGTGGGTGAAACGGCTTTGCTACCGATTCCGCCTGGCGTGGGTGACTCGAGCATTCAACTGATTGCCCCAGATAGTGGTATCGTCCGCTCCGTTTCTCCTCGCTTTCTCAACGAAGAGACCCGAGGCGTGCTGATCGACAATCTCGATTCGGCTGGTGTTTATTGGCTATCCGACGGAGAACCCAGCGGAACACCAGGAGACGCCGCAGAAGGAAGATCGCAGTTTCGCATCCCGATCAGTGGGACGCCTACTGCCTGGGAATCGCAGCTCACACGGCTCGATGAAGAGCAATTTGCCGGGCTCAATCTGCCTCCCCAATATCGCTGGCAAGACAGTTCGGAAGTGGTCGGCGGAAGCGGACTGCCGATGTCAGGCCATGCGTGGTGGCAGTGGTTGATCGGACTGGTCATCGTTTTACTTATTGTCGAAATGACCGTGGCGGCGATGCCGTCGTGGTTGGCCTGGATCGTGAATCGTGGCTCCACCTCGCCAGCGACCTCTTCGGCCTCATCGTGATTGAAACGGAATGATTTCAAAAGTACTAGGTTGGCTTCTCGGGATTAGCGACGTCGAATCGGTCGATGGCGTCAGCTTCTCTTTTGCTGCGCCATGGGCGGCGGTCGACCCAACCTGGCTGCTTATCGGCTGCCTGGCGGCGATCGGTTTCACGGTTTGGTATTACACGCGCATCCAATCCGGTCTCAGCCGACTGCCGGCCGCAGCTTTGGCAGCAACACGGGCGCTGATCCTGGTCATGCTGGTGGTGACGCTGGCCGATCCCACGGTTCGCTTGACGGCCAATCGCATGTTGAAGCCGGTGCTCTATCTCGTTTTCGACGGCACCGAGAGCATGAACATTCGCGACAATCTCACGCCGGACGAGCTGACTGCCTTAACCACTGCGGTTGGCAACGCAGGCACCGGCAGCGAAGTCGCCCCCCCTGCCCTGACCCGGCAACAATGGGTGAAAGCATATCTCGAAAAAGCAGACAACAACCTGATCGACCAGCTTCGCGATCAACACGACTTAGAGCTCGAGTACTTCCTTTTCGATGGCGAATCGACCAGCTTAGCACGGCGAGTGAGTGCCGGCAGCGACGACGAACCTTCCTCGCCCCAAGCAGTTTCCGCTGAGTTAACCACCAACGGTAAAGTGACCGCACTGGGTGAACTGGTCACCGACCTGGGCAACCAATCGACACGACGCTTGGGCGGCGTGCTCATGTTCAGCGATTTCGCCCACAACTCCGGCACGGCTCCGCTAGGTTCAAGTGGACATAACGAACCGACACCGCTCGAGCGACTCGGCGTTCCCATCTATCCGATCGGAATCGGAGCCGTCTCAACACGTGATCTGCAAGTCGAGATTCAGCCTCCGCTGAAAATGAAGAAGGCCGAACGCTCGACCATTACCGTCCGCGTCAGCCAATCCGGCGCCGAAGGTGAATCGGCTCAGGTCACCGTCACGGCCCGTCCCATGCAAGGCGAGTCGGTCGCCGAAGCGAGTGGTCAAGACATTGTCGTGGGCACCCAAACTGCCGTTTTTGATACGTCGATTCAATACCTTGAGTTTCCCTTCATCCCCCAGCAGTCAGGCCGCTTCCTGATTTCCGCTTCGGTCGATGTTTTGCCGGGCGAAGTGAGCGAGCAAAACAATCAATCGTCGCGAGCCGTCAACATTGTCGACGACTACATCCGTTTGACCTACATCGAGAACGAACCGACCTGGGAATGGCGTTTCGTCAAGGAAGTTTTTCATCGCGATCGCCTGGTCGGCATGGAAGGTTTCCGCACTTTCCTGCGTTCGGCTGACCCCAAAGTGCGTCAGGCGAACGAGATGTTTCTTCCCACGCTCACGCCGCAGCGCAGCGAGTTCTTTGCCAACGACGTCATCTTCCTCGGCGACGTTCCGTCCGAAGCGCTGAACCAACGTTTCTCACGCATGCTCAAGCAGTTTGTCGGACAATTCGGCGGTGGCCTGGTCATTGTTTCCGGGCCCAACAATGGCCCCTCCGAGTTAATCAATTCCGAGATCGCCGACATGCTGCCGGTGAAGCTAGATCGTTCCCTGTCCATTCGCGCGGCAAAGCCCTTCCGCATGGAGATCACCCCTTTGGGCAAGCAGGCCGATATTATGCAGCTGGGCGACAGCTCAGGCGATGCACTGCAACCGTGGGACAACCTGGGGGAACTTCCTTGGTACCAGCCGGTGTTGGGCGTTCACTCACAAGCCAACGTACTTGCTCAGCATCCGACCGATGTGTGTGCCGATGGCAAGACACCGCAGCCGCTGATCGCAACCCGCCGTTATGGCAACGGCGAAGTCATTTATATCGGCTTCAACGAACTTTGGCGGCTTCGCCGAATCTATGGCGAACGATATTACCGTCAGTTCTGGTCGCAGATCATTTCGCGACTCGCACTCAGCCACGCATTGGGCAGTCAGAAGCGATTTGTCCTCTCGATGGACCAGCCAGAATACCAGGTCGACGACCGGGCACTGCTGACTGTGGAAGCATATGACGAGAACTTCGATCCTTTGACGATGGATGACCTTCCCGCCGAAGGCCTTCAGGCCCAAATATTTTTAGGGGACGAGCCCGGCGCAGAGCCTACGCTGATGCAACTGAGCGAATCGCGTCCTGGCCGCTTCGAGGCCCGGGTTCCCGTTTTTGAGGCCGGAAGATTTACGGCTCGCGTCTCCGACCCGATCAACGGATCGCCCAGTGAAATCCGCTTCGATGTCGTGGGGGCCACGGCGGAGCAGCGAAACCCGGCTCGTAACCTGGCACTTCAAAAGGCGATGGCAACTTCGACCGGTGGCAAATCCTACGAACTTCAAGACGCCGGTCAGCTAGTCGACGACATCGCGGTGGAACCGGTCATTGAAGAGATCTCCCGTAGCTTCCCGATTTGGGGAACGCCCCTGTGGTTCATCATCGTGGTGACTCTCTTGATGACTGAATGGATTGCCCGAAAGCGAGCGAACCTGGCATGAGCACCTCGAAACTAGGCAGTCTGAAAACACAACTGCGACGCCTGAGAAATGCCCGCGATCGAGTCCGCCTGGGCTTGACGCTAACGTCGTCCATTTTCTGGATCTCAGGCACGTTGCTGTTATGGTTTTTGCTCGACTTCGGATTCAACCTGAGCCCGCTGCATCGTGGATTGATGATGCTAGTGAGCGTTCCAGTGCTTGCCTATGGCCTAAGTCAGGCGATGATCGCACTGCGTGGCTGGGGAACGTCGATTATCAACACGGCGATATCCGTCGAACATACGCACGGGATCGATGGCGACCTGGTCGCGGCCTTGCAGTTTGAACAAGGCCAGGCCATCGGCTCGACCGAACTACAAGCGGCCGTTGTTGATTACGTCGCCGAAATGAAGGACGAGATCGATATCTTTGAAGGGTTTGAGACGCACCATCTTTCAAGCCGATTCTTTGTGGTGGGGCTGATCGCAGCGATGTTTGCCGCATCGTGTGTTTTCGCTCCGCGACACGTTTCGGCTTACTTCCAGCGACTAACCCTGGCCAATGTCAGCTATCCGACAAAGACCTTGATCGCGTCGATATCGATCAATGGACACGAGGTCGACCTGAGCGACCCGGACCAGCGTATCCCGGTCGGCTACGGAAGCGGGCTCGCCATAACCATTGAGTGCCAAGGCGTCTTGCCGAAGACCTGCCGCCTGACCTTGGAAGATGAAAAGGGAGAAGCCACGTCGGCCACCCTCGAGCCGACCGATGACGATACCGGCAAGTACGTTTATTCGATCCCACGACTGATTCAACCGATTCAGTACCAAGTTTTTGCCGGCGACACGGAAAGCCCCCTGTTGGGTATCGAAATTATTACGCTACCGGCGCTCAAGGTCGAGCTTGCCGCGACGCCGCCTGACTACGCGAAGAACATTCAACTTGCCAGTCATTCCTCGTCGACCCACATGGCCGTGCTGGCCGGGAGTGATGTCTCGTTGAAGGTGCTGGCCGATCGCGATTTGGTTGCCCCTGAGTTGACGCTCCTTCGCGGCGCATCGCAATCGACGACCAAGCTTACCCCCACCGCACAATCGGAGAATGCCTGGCGGCTCGATGACCAACAGGCATCACTACAGGACATTCAAGAGACGGTCACGTACGAGCTGAACGCGGTCGATCATTTCGGCCTGTCACCAGCCTCGCCCATACGGGGGACCATCCGCGTTGTGCCAGACCGGCTTCCCAGCGCGTCGCTGCAAACTATTCACCATATCGTCTTGCCGACCGCATCGCCTGTGCTGCGTTACCGCGCGTCGGATGACTTCGGTCTGGCGAATCTCACGTTTCACTTAAAGATTCATCGCGGGCAGACGGCTCCCCGTGTGGTGGAAGTTCCTCTCCAACGATTGACCGCGAGTCAGCCGCCGCAGACCTCCCTTGAAGGTGAGTTTCCACTTGATCTCTCACCTTGGGCACTGGAAGTCGGTGACCGAGTCGAAGTGACGCTTCTGGCCACCGACTTTCGCAACAACGCCCAAGAGATGCCAGGGCAAAGCGATCCCGTGAATCTGGAAATTGGTGACGAGAGCACCGTGTTGGCTGCGATAGCCGAAGCCGACAAGCAATCGGAACAAATGCTGAGCGAATTGATCCAACAGCAATTAGGCTTGGGAGAAACCCAATGATACGCTTGATTTTTGCCAGCTTGATTTTTACCGCCGCGATGTCGACCAGCGTCGTGCAGCCATGCATTGCGACCGCGCAAGACACCGAAGTCGGCACGCTACGTCGAAACCAATACACCCAGCAGCAGGCCCAGGCGTTGACGCGGCAGTTGGTCTCGCAGGTGCTCGACCTACAGGCCGCGCAGCTTAAACAAAATGGCCTGACGAATGTCCCCATCTATAGCGATATCGTGCAGATGCGGGAAAACCTGGACGAACTGATCCGCAACGAAATGCAGGGAGTCGTCCAGAAATTGATCTTGGCCCAGGAAGTCCAAGGGAAAGAACGCGTCACCGCGATTACCGAAGCACGCGACGAAGTACGTAAAGTTCTGCTGACTTTCATGGCAGAGCGTCAGCGACTTTACCGCCGCATGCGACTAGCTCGATTGAACGCGCAAGTTCGTGAGTTGATCGCCATTCAAGAGAATGTTTCCACGCAAACCCGATCGCTGCAACAGTTGCCGATAGAATCTCGCGACTCGGCCGCTCTAGCGAATCTCTCTCGGCAAACCGATGCCGTGATGATGTTCCACCATCTGGAAGAAGCCCTGCTCGATATGCGTGGCTGGGGTGGGTCGCTGGCGAACTCGGCCATTGCTGGGCAACAGATCCTGAAAGAAGAAAACGCTGCGAACGAAGTCCAAGGGGCATTGGCCAGCATTCGTGATGGCCGATACTCCGGGGCCAATGTCCATCAAGATGCGTTCATCGCGGCCCTCTATAAGATTCTGGAGGACCTTCAAAAGGCCCAAGGGCTGGCCGATAACAGTCTCGAAACGGCGATGAACGAAATCGAGAAACTTAAAGATGAACAGCAAACGGTCAAAGAAGAAACCAGCCAGGATGAGCTAACCCCAGAAAAAGCAGACGAACTCTCGCAGAAGCAAGAAGCGATTCAAAAGAAGTTGGAAGAGTTGGCAAAGGAAATGACCAGCCAGCCAGAGAATGTCGAGCCTCTCGAAGAGGCAAGTCAGTCCGCCGCAGAAGCAGTCGCCGAGCTGTTTGAAGCCGATCAAGAAGCCGCGATCGAGAAGCAAGAGGAAGTCATTGCGAAGCTTGAGACGCTGAAAGAACAACTCATCGAGCAGGCCGTTCCAGCCAATGTTGCCAGCGCCGACGAACGGGAAGAGCAAATCGCCGCTCTAGAAGAAGCTAAGCAAGACCTGGAAAACGCACTCGAGAAACAAAACGACGCCCAGCAGCAGCTCCAGAAGACCCCGGAAGATGCCAGTGCCGTTGCCCAGATGCAAAAAGAAGCGGGGCAAGAGCTAGACGCCGCCGCCAAGACCGAAAACCTTCCCGATGCTGTCAAACCGATGATCGCCGAAGCCAAGGCTACGGCCAACGAAGCCGCAGCTGCCGCTGAGAAAGCCGCCGCCGAGAAAACAAACTCCGACAACCAACAGGCCGCGACCGATGCGCAAGAAAACGCAATCGATACGACCCGTCAGGCACTGGAAAACGTCTCTTCAACCCTTGCCGATGCCAAACGTCAGCAGTTAGCCACCAAGATCGGAGAACTGGCCCGTGCGGCCGAGGCCCTTGATCGAGCGGCCGCCGCCCAGCAAGAGATTTCCCGAGACGCCGCCAAGGTTGCCAATGATCCACAGCAAAGCCAAAACCAAGACATGGCGGCGGTCGCCGAAACGCAAAGCGACATCGCCGCCGTAGCCAATCGTGTCGCAGAAGGAACCAAGAACACGGCTCCTCAAGCGGCCGATGCCATGAAGCAAGCCCAAAGCCAAATCGACAAGGCCAGCGACGCCGCGAAGCAGATGGCCAAGCCGCAGCAATCGGCTGAAGCAACCGGCAAACAAGCCCAAGACCTGCAGAATCAGTCGCGTGAAGCCCAGCAGAAACTCAACCAAGCCGCCAAGGCACTTCGTGAAGCCGCGAAGGAAGCCGCCAATCAACTCGCTCAAACTGCCGGCGAGCAACTCGATCAAATCGACAATGCGGACGATGGCTTAAACTCGATGCCCCAGCAGAAAGATCCCGCTAAGGCGCAAGCCCAGATGGAAGCGTTAGCCAACGAGGCAGGCATGATCTCTCCGGAAGCAGCCGCTCGGTTGCGGAAACCAGGGGAGAACGCCGCTGGCCAAAATGAAATGGCCATGAACGATGCCCAAACGCCGGCCACCCCTAACAACGCAAGCGAAGACGGAAGCAACGACCAGGCCCCATCCAATGCCAACGCTGGCGAAGAATCTGCTTCCTCCATGGACGGTGAATCAGGCAACCAGGAGGAAGCTTCTGGCGATGCTCAATCGCCGATGGATTCCAGCCCGATGGGCAACGACTCTCCGATGCCAACGCCTCAGCAGCGGCAAGAACAGGTACAGCAAGCGCGTGCCGAGTTAGCAGGTCGTCGTCAGCCAATTGCCGCCGATAAACAGGCCGCCGAAGAAATTGCCAGCCTTCTAGATAATCTAGCCGGCTCAAGCGAAAAGATTCAGGAACTATCCGAGCAGTTCATGGCCAACAATGCCCAAGCAGCCGCGGCTGAAAACAACATGGGCGAAACACCCGAGGCCGCCGCGGAAGGTTCCTCGGCCGAGCAACCCATGTCGTCCGGAGAAGATATCGCCGACAACAGCGACTCCAGTTCTCCGAGTGAGGGAGAACCAGGCTCCCCGGCCAGCGAGAACCCGATCGCCTCTCAACTCGCCGAATCGATGCAGCAGTTTGCCAACTCGCAGCGTAAGGCTACGCAGCTTGCCGCCAACGCCGCCCAACAAGGTCAGATCGCCAATCAGCCGGTGCGGGAAGCCCTGCAAACGGCGTCGCGACTGCCTGTGCCGATGTCTCCGATGAATCCGCCAGCAGACGCTGCCATGGGCGATCCTGCCGACGCGTCGGGTTCTCCTCAGCCAGAAGACCTCGCGGGCGAACCTAGCGAAGCAGGCCAAGAGGCCAGCAGCGATGGAGAACCTTCCCAAGGCTCGCCGATGTCCGGCAGTGAGGCCCCGCAAAGTGGTAACTCCTCGCAAATGGCTTCCCAGCCATCACCTTCCCAGGGAAGTCCGGGACAACCACCTTCGACTGACATGGGGAACTCGATGGTTTCGCCGACACCACAAGTAACCGCTCAAGCCTTGGCCGGGGCCGAGGTCATGGAGTCGCTCTGGGATCAAATGCCAGAACTGATCGCCGATGGCCAATCGGAAAGCGGCGAAGTCGCTTCGATCGATCCGCAGGGTATGGCCGCCCCAGCATCGGCGATGCTCGACAACCCCAATGCTTCGCAACCGGCGTCCCCGACCGACGCGATGGCCCAGAACGCGATGCAAGGTCAGCCTGCCAATAGCCAGGCAACCAATTCCCAAGCGAGCAATTCCACCGAGGGAAGCGAAGCTAACACCGAAGAAAGTGCTTCATCCGGTGGTACCAGCAACAGCAACCCGGCCGCTCGGACGTTTGAGAAAGAACCGTGGTTTACGAAACTTCCCCCCGGCGTTCAGCAATCGATTCGGGCCAGCGTCCGACGTTCGCCCCCGCCTGGTTACGAAGAACGGCTTCGTCGTTACTTCGAGAATGTTGACTGAGCGACCATCCTCCAACCCTTCAAATCAACCATCGTCCTTCGAGTTTTTGAGGCACCCAGTTATGGCATCCGATCCGATTTCCCCCAGTGACGTCGCCGCCGTCCAAGAATGCGAAAACGCTTATGGCAAGCTTCGCGACGAATTGGCCAAGGTGATTGTTGGTCAGTCCGATGTAATCGAGCAAGTTCTCGTCGCCATGTTTGCCCGCGGACACGCTCTGCTAGAAGGGGTGCCAGGGTTAGCGAAAACGCTGCTGGTCAGTTCCCTAGCCGAGTCACTGCACCTCAGCTTCAAACGCATTCAATTCACGCCAGACTTAATGCCCAGTGATATCACCGGGACCGAGATCATCCAGGAAGATCTGGAGACCAAGAAACGCCGCTACGAGTTTCTCGAGGGTCCGATCTTTGCCAATCTGATTCTGGCCGACGAAATCAACCGTACGCCCCCCAAGACCCAAGCGGCCATGTTGGAAGCGATGCAGGAACGCCAGGTCAGTGCTGGCGGTACGATTCGCAAGCTTCCTAGTCCCTTCTTTGTATTGGCCACGCAAAACCCGCTCGAGCAAGAGGGAACCTACCCGATGCCGGAAGCACAGCTCGACCGCTTTCTGCTTCACATTCGGGTCGATTACCCCAGCGGTGCCGAAGAATGGGAGATCGCCCGCCGCGTGACTTCCGGGGCTCAGGAACAGATTTCCTCGTGCATGAGTGGCGAGCAAATCGTTCAGTTTCAAGATCTCGTGAAGCGCGTTCCCGTAAGCGATCAGGTGTTGGGTTATGCCTGGGCACTCATTCGCGCGTCACGTCCAGGAGCCCCAGAAGCTCCTTCGTTTGTCAATCAATGGTTGGCCTGGGGTGCGGGGCCGCGTGGTCTGTTGACGCTGGTTACCTGCGCTAAAGCCCGAGCCATTTTGTATGGGCGTTATCATGCCAGCATCAGCGACGTACAGGCGATGGTCAAGCCAGCCTTGCGGCATCGGCTGGCAGCAAACTACTCGGCTCAGGCCAACGGCTACACGAGCGACAAGCTGATCGAAATGTTGTTGGAAGAAGTCTCGTCCGAGAAAACTTACGCCTGTCCGGCTGCTTAAGTTGTTGAACCTCATTGAGAAGGTGTGCCAGTGAATAGCGGCGTCCTATCCCGATATCTCGACTACGAGTTTCTCCGTCAACTCTCTGGGCGTTCGCTCGAACCCCGAGGATTGGTGAGCGGAAACCTGGCCGGTGCGCATAAATCGCCGGCGTCTGGTTTTGCTGTCGAGTTTTCAGGACACCGCGAATACGTTCCCGGGGACGACCCCAAACATATCGACTGGCGCGTCTTTTTCACACGTGACAAGTACTTCATCAAGCAGTACGAAATGGAGACTAATTTCGTCTGCCATTTGATGCTCGATATCAGCAAGTCGATGCGATACGGCGACGAAGCTTCGCAGAAGATGCTGTTCGGATCGCGGTTAGCAGTCAGCTTGGCTCACAGTATTGTTCGCCAGGGCGACAAGGTTTCGTTTACAACGTTCGATACGAAGATTCGCGGACACATTCCGGCCAGCAATGCACTGCCCCAGATCATTCGGATGTCGCAGCATCTTGATGAAACCGAGGCCGAAGACACAACCGATTTGCATGCCTGTTTGTCAGAGTTCAGCCAACGGATGGCACGGCGTGAAATCGTGATGATCTTCAGCGACTTTTTCGGTGACCTGGAAACACTCGAGAACGCGATCCAGCGAATTCGCTTCAACAAACATGACGTGGTATTGGTTCAGGTCATCCACGATCACGAGTTGAACTTCAACCTCGATGGCATGACGCGCTTCGTGGGCCTGGAAGTCGACGCCCAACGAATCGCCCAGCCGGCAGACATCCGCTCGGCCTATTTAAAAGCAGTCGGGCGTTTTAATGCAGAGCTTACCGATATGGCAACTCGCAACAACTGCGATCATGTCTTGGCGTGTACCAAGGACAATCCCGGCGCCATTTTCTGGGAATACCTCAACCAGCGAAGCCTGCAGAACCGTCGTATCTAAAGCGCCACGAATTTTCTCAAAACTTTTTCTTACGCCGGCGATCGTCCATTTTTAGGGCAATTAAGCCGCACGACGGGAATTCCTAGACCCTCAGTGGGCACTTTTAGGGACTTTTTGCCTAAGGGTGCAGAATGTCGCGTTGACATCAATGGCAAGATAGTCATCATTAAGGTAACACTCGTTGGCGGTTGCGTCACCGGTTCCCAGGAAGCTTGCAAGGGGCAACCCATGATGCTGTCTTCCTGGGGAAGATTCCACTCTGTTAATTCTAAGATTAGGTAGAGCATAAAAACGCTCGGAGAATCACGATGAAATTCTCGTTTCGCCTTGCAGAATTGCTAAATCACTCGCCAGATCCTAAGAAACGTCCTGGCACCATTAAAGCAATCTGCGACTTCACCGGATTGGATCGCCACCAAGTTTCTTCGTTGCTTAAGAACGAAGCGAAGTACATCCCACTTTCGGCGCTTGCCCAAGTGTGTGACTTCTTGATTAAACATGGGTACGCGGAAGCCAATCAGCTTCCCGGCGCGTTGTTCGCGGTCGAACCAGAAAACTTCTGGGAACTGCTGGCACGGCGTAAGCGTGTCGAAATGTGCCTCGGCATTCGTGCCGACGAGAACTGGGCCGAAGGTGCCTGGGTGGTTGCTTCCGACACGATCCTGCAAGGTCAACTACTCACCGGCATTTCCACCCTGGGTGGCACGGCCAAGTATCGCCAGCAAGAGTTTCCGCGCGACATGGTCTCGCTCAGCGGCGACGGCTACATGATACGGGACACGCCCATTCCTCAGCCGGAAGACCTTTTCCAGACGCTTGTCTGGGCACCAGGTCAGGCGGACGAAGAAGAAGTACATCGACGCGGTCATGAAGTTTACTCCAGCTTCCAGGCCGTCGATGGCGACAAGGCTCTTATCAGCCTGGGAAGTATTCGGAGCAATCCGGTTATCGAGCTGGGACTCGCCTGCGCGTTCAATACCGAACCGTTCATCAGCCAGGATGAAGTCGAAGATCCGAGCCAACGAGCCATTCCGATCTATCTTCGTCACCGTGAAAAGAACGCCCAGTTCCCTGGTTCCTGTTGCGGCGGCGATCAGTTGTCCAAGAGCTACGCTCCTGAGACGCCCGGCTTCTACTACGAGAAAGAAGATGGCAGTTGGGGCTGTTGCAAGTGGGACGAAACCACTTATGAGCCGGCTTACCTGATCTACGTCTATCACGAGTCGCAAGGGCGTCTGGAAATGATGCTCGGCGGTTACTCGGGACGTGGCACACGATTGCTCGCGAAGACACTGTCGAGCCGACCGGAAGAGTTCTGGCCGCCCGTTTTCACCGGCAACGGCACGCAGATTGGCGCTTATGTCATTCAGTACGAACTGAAGAAGCAGAAGAAAGCCCGCAGCGTTCTGGTCGCCGATTACTCGGCCACCACCAAGATCATTCCGATCGACCCCAAAGCGATCCAGCGACGCCTGACCATCTAAAGGTCTCACGCGTTACCGATATAAATCAAGGCCGCCCATGCGATAAAGTATGGACGGCCTTTTTCATGGAGTGGCGCCAAGTCATGGGTCACTTGGCGGCTTTGCGAATTCTGGCATAAAGACCAGTTCCACCTATGCGATAGGCGGGCTATTAGGGCAGCTCGCGGATCTTCAAACCACGGAACTCAATCGGCGAGCCTTCCGATTCCAGGCACAAAAAGCCTGTCGCAGGCGAACAGCCTGTGCCGCCGGAGACTTCTTCTCCGTTGACCCACAAACGAACTTCGCCATTGATGGCCCGGACGTAATAATGATTCCACACGCCGATCCCCTTGCTAAGCTCTTTGGTAGGGAAGCTGCGTGTTCCGTTGGGTGCGGTGGGTGGAAAGGGGGTCATCTTAGCTGCACCAACCGGGAAAACATCACCGTGGCACGTGAACCAATCGGCCTTGCGTTTGCCATCTTTCTCGTACCGTTCTTTGTAACCCAGATCGAGCACTTGGACCTCAATCCCCTGAGGCAGTCCTGGACCGGTTAGCTTCTCGAGCGAGCTAGGAATCGTCCAGACGAAGATGCCGCTGTTTCCGGCCGACTTCAAATGTCGCCACTGGCATACCAACTCGAAATTAGTGTACTCTTTCACGCTACGCGTCACACTGACAGGCTTGCCGGTGCACTCGATCAGGCCATTCTCGTGGAACGTCCACGTATCGTCGTTGCTGTTGACTTTCGTAAAGTCATCTTTGCCCAGCGTGACCCAGCCTGGCCCTTCGCCATTGATGAAGGCCTGGGAGACAGCGTCTTCCGCCCATAGGCTGGTCGCACTAAACATGGTCAGTACCATGGCCACGACAAGGCTCAACAGTCGAATCTGCATTACTTCAATCCTTAGACACGTTGTTTAGTTGTTGGTTTGTTTCAAGTTGTCGGCTCTAGATGCTCCAACCGTCACGATACGATTTGGTTAGGAACTTGGCTGCCTCGGGGGCATTGGTAACCTGAAGCTTTTCAGCGTCCCACTCTAGCCTCTTCCCTGCCCGATGGGCCACGTTCCCAAGAAGATTGTGTTCGATCAGAGCACCCGAGTAGCTAAAGTTGCATAGCGACTCGCCACCAGTCTTGGCCGCCTGGATCCATTCGGCGTAGTGCCCCAGGCTCGGCGCGATTCGATCCTCAGGGGCCGCGTAATCTTTGAACTGATCACCCGGAGACAAGACCAACTTACCGTAGTCTGCCACCAAGACGCCTTGTTCGCCAATGAACGCGACACCGATGCCCCATTTGTTGATGGTCGTATCGTCGCCCACCAAGGGTTGCAGATAATCGCTGCGACGTTTCATGCCTTCAGGACCGTGGTACCACACAACCTTGGTTGGTTTGGCCCAGTTGGCGTTGCCCTCGCGGGCCGGGTGTTCCCAGGTGATGGCCTGCCACGGAGGACAAGCGACATCGTCCGCGTCTGGTCCTTCCGAATAGATCGTCGTCGGGTGTTTCAGATTCAACGCCCAAAATGGCAGATCGATCAGATGGCTGCCCATGTCACCTAACACACCATTGCCGAATTCCCAACGGCGATTCCAGTTTAGATTGCCGCCTTTCCAGTACGCCTCGTTGTAAGGTCGCATCTCGGCAGGCCCCAACCAGGTCTCCCAATTGAAGCCGGCAGGAATGGGCTCTTCCGGCAGAATCGCCGTCTCGACAGGATTGATCGTTCGATTGCACCACACGTGTGCTTCGGTCACCGGGCCAATTGCCCCAGCGGCGATCAGTTCTACCACGCGTCGATAGTTCTCGGTCGCGTGAATCTGCGTTCCCATCTGCGTGGCGAGAGAACCCTTCTTTTCGTCATACACCTTTTGCATCTGCCGAGCTTCTTCAACCGTATGCGCCAACGGCTTCTCGCAGTAGACGTGCTTACCGGCCTTCATCGCGGCGATCGACGCCAATGCATGGTGATGGTCAGCCGCGCTGATGACAACCGCATCAATTTGTTTGTCGTCGATCAGTTCGCGCCAGTCGCTGCAGATCTTGGCCTGAGGGTAGCGAGACTTGGCTTGTTTCAGGACAGCTGGATTGGTATCGCACAGAGCATAGATGTTCTCGCCGGTGACGCCGCGGGTGTTGGCAGTACCTCGACCACCGGCGCCAATGATTCCGAGATTCAACTTCTCTGTCGAAGGCGTCTCTTGCGCGCTAACATGCACAACAGGCCCCAAGGCTACAGCTGCGGCGGCTGTCGCACTGGAAGACTTCAGGAACCCGCGGCGGTTGAGCCTGGAGTTAGTCATGAGAATTCCTTAAGGTGGGATCGATCGGTGGGAAGTTTGACGAGAAACCTTGTGGCACATCCAATCAACTGGATGGCACGAGATATCGCCTGTGAGCCCATCTTAAGACGAACGGCTGGTGAATTTAAGTGATTCCTGGGGAAATTCCCAAAATATCGATTGAGCCTAATCCGGAACCGAGCGGATAACCAGATTGCGAATCTCGGTCATATCGTGCATGGCGAAGCGAACTCCTTCGCGTCCGATACCACTTTCCTTGACGCCACCGTACGGCATATGATCGACCCGCCAGGAAGGGACGTCTCCGATGATCACACCGCCAACGTCCATGGTGTCCCAGGCCTTCATGATCTTTTGAATGTCGCGTGTGAAGATGCCGACTTGTAGCCCGAAATCGCTGTCGTTGGCCATCGCCAAGGCTTCGTCGAAGCTATCGAAGGGAGCCACTACGGCAAGTGGTCCGAAGACTTCTTTCGAACACACTTTTTCGCTTTTGGGAACATCGGCCAGTAAGGTGGGCTGCACCAGAATCCCGTCGCGGGTACCGCCTGCCAGCACCTTGGCGCCGGCCTTCTTAGCCGACTCGATCCAATTCTCGAGCCGCTCGGCATCCGATGCCGTAATCATGGGACCGACAAAAGTTTCCTTGCCCATCGGATCCCCCACCTTCAGCTTCGCGATCCGCTCGCACAGAAGTTCTACCGTCGCGTCGTAGACACTTCGATGGATCAACACACGCTGCACACTCACGCAGCTTTGGCCTGATTGGTAGAAAGCCCCGAAGACGATCCGCTGTGCGGCGTCTTCCAGGTTGGTCCCTTCGTCGACAATACAAGCCGCATTGCCACCCAGCTCAAGCGTGACTTTCTTCTTGCCGGCTTTGGCCTTCAAGCTCCAACCGACATCTTGCGAGCCAGTGAAGCTGAGTTTCTTCAATCGATCGTCGGTTACTAACAGGTCGGCGGCTCCGCGGTTGGCGGGGAGAATCGAGAAGGCGCCTTCCGGCAGATCGGTTTCCGACAGGATCTCGCCCACCAGCAGCGCTCCGATTGGTGTCTTGCTTGCCGGCTTTAGCACAAACGGACAGCCAACCGCTAAAGCAGGTGCTACTTTGTGAGCGACCAGGTTTAAGGGGAAGTTAAAGGGGGTGATGAACGCACATGGCCCGATCGGTACCCGTTTCCACATACCGCGGTATCCTTCAGCCCGAGAGCTGATATCCAACGGCATGACCTCACCCAGCATGCGGGTCGACTCTTCCGCCGCTACCCGAAATGTATCGATCAGCCGAGTTACTTCACCGCGACTGTCACCGATGGGCTTGCCGGCCTCGACACAGAGGGCCTCAGCCAGTTCTTCGCTGCGTTGCTCGAAACGCTGAACACAATGGTTCAGAACCGCTTGACGGCGATACGAGGGCAACTCAGCCATCGCCTGAGCAGCCTGGTCGGCCGCAGCGATCGCCTTTTCCATCAACGAAACATCGGCGAGAGGGACCTTGGTGGCGACGCTCTGCCGAAACTTGTCCTCTACGTTCAAATCGAAGTTGGGCGAGATCGGCTGATTGGCAAGATAAGCAGGATATTCGCTGCGAATAGACATAAGTCCCTCGTGAATGTGCATCCATTGGCGCTGAATGTAGTAATCCGATCCTCATCCTACGATTTGGTGCACCGAGAGAAAGTAGATCAGGTTAATTTTCCTCCATAGAATCGCCATTTACCTTTGACATATGACCACTGATGCTTGTATCATCACGATACCTCTATCGGGTAGTTACCGCTTTGTAAAATCAGATTGATATCACGTGATCGTGATCCCTAAATTTTTCTAGCGTTTACGGAACGTCAAAAGAGTTAACTCCTCTAACATTTTGTATAGACACGCGCCGCGCAAGATATCCGCGACGGCGATTTAACCAGCTTACGGTGGGAGCTCGCTATGAAAGCCAGCACATTCGCCAACTCCATCCTTGTTGTCGGTCTACTTGCTTCTTGCGCCATTGCGGCGGAAGTTCGCACCTGGACCGACGCTTCAGGCAAGACGCTTTCCGGCTCGTTGGAAGAAATCACCAGCGACGGCAAGGTGAAGATCAACTCGAACGGCCAAACGTTTACGATTCCGCTCGAACGATTCAGCGAAGCGGATCAAGAGTACGTCGATTCGCAAAAAGGTCGGATGGAAGAAGAGGAAACGTCAACCAGACGTCGACGTAAGAGCGACCTGTTCGACTATCGCCAGTGGAAAGACAAAGACGACAACGAGGTTAAGGCCAAGTATGTCCGAATTTTCGAAGGGCAGGTCGTCTTGCTACAAGGACGAACGGCCCACAAACTCTCGTTTTACGATTTGAGCGAAGAAGATCAGATCTATTTGCGTGGCGAGCTGGAAACCCGTGGCGAGGCTAATCAAATTCCTCCCCCTGCCATCAGCGACATGCCAAGCGAGACGGGCCCTAATGCCATCGATGGTGGAAACCAACCCTACGACCCGCGCATGGGCAACCAAGTAGGGATGGCGCTGGCCTATGCTCCTCCACCGACCGATGATTTCGGTAAAAAGCAACAAGAGACACATATACGGATGCGGCGGGAGATTGAACGTCAGCAAGCGGAGAACCGTCGTGCAGCCGAGGAAGCCAAGCGGAAACGCGAAGAGTTAGAACGACGCCCAAAGCTAAGCGCAGTAGACTTAGCACATCGCGACATGCAAGAGTTTGCTAAAGCGGAAAGAGAACGCGACCGCAATTGGAGTGAGCAAGCCGCCAGGAATAATGAATTTTTTGGTTCGGGTGGTTCTTCACAAACCCAGAGAAAAGGCCAGTGTACTTCCTGTAAAAAGACGATAATCGGAGACTACAAAGCCGGAGATCGCTGTCCTCACTGCAATGTATTTTTCACGCATGAAGTCGACGAATTCGGGAACACTACGAACAAGGTTCCGTTGCCTTGGTATTTCTATATTGGTCCGCTTCCGATCGGCCTGATCATTTGGGCCGTAGTCGCCTTCTTTCGGAAGATAAGCGGGTAAAAAGAGAGTCATAGCTCGGCTCGCCCTTGAGAAACTTGAATAGCGGAATCTTCGATCGAAGGTTCCGCTATTTCTTTTTGCGGGCTTCTAGAATGGCCTGAATCAGAGGTTCCGGAACCGAAGCTGGGACTTCGTCTTCTGCATATTCCTTGCAGCAAGAAACCCCCAGACGCAGCGCGGTCCGGTAGTTTTCCAGGTAGTGCTCACAACACGGACAACGCGAGAGGTGCGTTTTCATCACGCACATCACATCATCGGGCAAATTACCCTCAAGGTAATCACCCATGAATTCGTATAGTTCCTTGCAGTTCAGTTTCATCGTTAGTATCCGCTATTCATGTGCGGATCCAACAGAGTTTTTAATGCTTGCCGCGCTCGGTGCAGCCGCGTCTTGACGGCTGAAATACTCATGTCGAGTCGGGACGCGGTTTCCTCGGTACTTAATTGTTCGATGTCACGAAGCAGCAAAACGGTTCGGTAACTTTCCGGCAATTCTTCAATTTGCTGGCGAACCAGATCGCGTGTCTCGCGACTTTGGACAGCCGTATCAAAGGTAACAGCCCAGGAAGGCTCTGCCCGATCGCGATGTCCGTCCGATGAAAAGTAGGGGAGCAAATCCTCTACCGGCTTTTCAGGTTTTCGCTTTTTGGTGCGTAACTTCATCAAACAGGCATTGACCACAATTCGATGCAGCCAGGTCGAAAGCTTCGAGTTTCCCTCGAAGTTTGCGATCGCCCTAAATGCTGACAGAAACGCATCTTGCACCGCATCTTGAGCATCTTGGTCTTGCCCCAGAAAACGTTTGGCTACAACCAGCATACGACCGCTATAAGCACGAACCAAATATTCGTACGCGTCGTCTTCTTGCCGCTGAAGTGCCTGGATAAGCTCTTCTTCGGATTTCCAGGCGCTTGTCGGCAGTTCTGATCCGGTGCTGTCCATAATCGCCAAAAATACCAGATGCCATCTTGCTCGTCTACGTTCCAATATTGTGACTTATTCCGCGCAACATGCGAGACTCCTTGACATTCAAGCCGGTAATAGGACTTGAATTCTTCGTTCGTGGCTGCCAGAGTTAAATCTTGGGGCAGGCATGGCAATTTGAGGATTCTCTCCACCTATCCTGGGGGTGTGGTCACTCGTGCGATTATTTTCGGTAACGCTCGCCATCCTATTGCTGGGAATCGGGAATGCGCTGTTTTGCCCATCCCTTCTGGCCGGGAACCTCCATTTTTCGATCGGCAGCGCTGAAATAACTCCGAAAGTCGATTCGACGCAAGCTGTCTGGATGGCTGGCTATTATCCCGGACGTGCCGCCACGAGCGTTCACGACCCTCTCTTTGCCCGCGGAATGCTACTGTCGGATGGAAATACGAAAATCGCGATCGTCAGTCTGGATTTGATTGGATGGTCGTACCCCTCCACACTCAATATCCGCGAAAGACTTCCCGAAATTGACTTCGTGGTGATCTGTTCGACTCATAATCACGAAGGGCCAGATACGATCGGTATTTGGGGTGAATCGTTCATCAAACGGGGCGTCGACGAAAAATACAACGCACATGTCGAGAGAACCGTCGTGCGGCTCATCAAGTCGCTGAATCAATCTCAACAACCGGTGTCGGTTGAGTTCGCCAAAATCGATCGTCCCGATCTCGTTCAAGATTCGCGACAACCGATCGTTATCGACCCGACCATTCGAGCCCTCCGGTTCCGCTCGCAGATCGACGGAACCACGCTGGGGCTATTAGTTCAAGGGACGACGCATCCTGAATCGCTCGGAGACAGCAATACGGCCATCACCGCCGATTTTCCGTGTTACACCCAAAAGCGGTTACAGCAGCGATTCCACTGCCCGACCGTCTATGTGAGTGGTGCGATCGGAGGACTCATGGCACCACCTGAAGTTGGAATCGTCGACCACAACGGTTCGCCTGTGCGATTAACGACGTTTGCCTATGCCGAGGCCTATGGCAACGCGGTCGCTGATTCCGTGGCCCAGGCACTTCAGAGTGGCCAATCGATGGAACTCACGCCCTTTCGTATCTATCGCAAAGAAGTAGCCATCCCGATCGATAATCCACTGTATCGTCTGGCACGATCGTTGAATGTCATCCGTCGCATCAGCTACGAGTGGACGGGCCAGCCGGAAAGCTGGGGGCAACCGGTCACCCGTGACTTTCGCCCCGAACGCGCAGCAGCAGTTACCGAGGTATCACTGCTTCAACTAGGAGACCTAACGGTTCTCGGAATCCCCGGTGAACTTTATCCTGAACTGGTCACCGGACAGATACCCAGTCCAGCGGCCGAGAACGTCGACTATCCCGACGCACCACAGGAACCCCATATCGACCAACTGTTAGGGGATGCCCCCTATCTGATGCTGGGTTTGGCCAACGACGAAATCGGCTACATCCTTCCCAAACGGCAGTGGGATCGAGAGCCACCCTATGCCTATGGGCGGGGTGCGCCGCAGTATGGAGAGATCAACAGCTGCAGCTATGAAGTGGGACCAATCATCATGAACGCCTTTTCCGAACTACGCCAGCGAGCGGAATCGCCCGCCGGCGAGCCGTAAGCGCTTAGCGAACCGGCGGCAGTAGTCGCGGCGGTTCCTGCTCCGGAGCTGGTGGAATCTTAGCAGACTGCGATGGAATCACTACCGGCGAAGACTTCTTCTCGCGAGGCTGATCGCTAATGAACATGGTATTCGATTTGGGCGCAGGGGCCGTCCGTGGTCCAGGTCCGGCAATCTGTTCGCCTTGAAGTCTCTGCAACATGTCGGCGGCCTGCGTCAGCGAAGCGTCTTGCTGTAGTGCAGCCTCGAAATTTGCAACGGCACCTTGATGATCTCCCTTGCGATAAAGCAAGAAGCCTAGATTAAAATGCCCCTTCGCTTTGCCATGGGCATAAACAAGCTGCGAGAGGGCCTCGTCAGCGCGGCCGGCATCTACGAGCACCATCGCCATGTTGTTGCGATAACGTGGATCTTCCGGGGCACCAAGGGTCGCTTGATGGAACTTGGCCATCGCTTCGTCCTTGCGGCCCATGCGTGCCAAACATAATCCCATGTCGTTGCAGATGGTCGGATCTTTCGGATGATCCTTGTCAGCCATTTCGTAGATTACTAACGACTCGTCCAGCCGCTGCGTGCGATGCAGCAAGCGGGCATAGCTGAGTTGCGTCAGGCGACTGTTGGGAAACTTTTCCAGGCACTGCTTGTACTGGCGTTCAGCACCGTCGAAGTTGTTTGAGTTTTCCATCATCCGAGCGGCGCTCAGATAGACGTTGGCGTTGATTTCGTCCGGCATATTGGAAAGGCTGATCGGATCGTTCTCGAACTTCGGCTCCCGAGGCTCTGGCGTGAAGAAGCCTGAGATCGAATCCCCTGCTTTCTTGAAGGCCGAGCTGATCGAGCCGGAGCCCTCAGACTGATCGGAGTCGCTGAACTGAATCAGACGGAACGAGCTTTTCTCTTCGCTATCGGTTGCGATCGGCTTGTCCCGGTTGATCGGTCGCGGGCGATCCGCCCCCATCCCCATCGAAGGTGCAAGCAATAGACCTTGCAGGGCCAAGCCTGTGCAGATCAGGTCGCGTCCGCAGGATATCCAAGCGAGTTTTGCGGTTTTCTTTTGCATCGATCCCTTGCAGGGCCCCATTAGGGCCAATGCCTCCATGCACTGAGTTGGGTCGGCCGCAGGCACCCCGCTAGCAAAAGGGGGCCTGCAATGAATAGTCTCCATTCATTGCATCGGCATTTTGTTCCTGCTTCTCAAGCAATTTGCGCAAACCGTGTGCGTGATAAGAGGTCACGCACAGATATATTGCAAAGCTCTGCCCGTATTATTCGGCGAATGCTGGCAGACGTGGTGCAGGGATCGAGGAACGCTCGCGACGCCAGACGTCGTCGATGTAGTCTGCCGCACGACCTGTGGGCTGATCAGGGCTCACGTAGATGGCCGTTGCATCTGGGTTTCCGACCATCTCGGTCAGTCCAGCTTTGACAGCGACGATGCGAGCTTGCGTTTCCTGCTGGGTCAGACCTTGCATGACGAAAATGTCGCGCCGTCCTTCCGCGTTCATTAGAATCGAGCGAATCTTCATCGATCCGGCCCGTGTAAGCTCGCCGGTCTCTTGATCGAAGTAATGATCGCTGAGAGTATTTTGCAGGCGAATACCGGTAGCAGTCATCTGCGTGTAGTAGTTGTAAACCGAAGCACGGTCTTGTTCCGCAAAGGGGGATGGCCAGCACTTGTTACGGCCGTAATCCAAGTGGGCGCGGTCCCAAAATTCGTTCCATCCCGCCTGGCTGACGGAGCAGAGCAACAGGGTTGCCAAAACGGATTGGGTAAAGAGGGTGCCGATCTTCATGCGTGGCCGCCTTCCGTGGGTTCTCGCTGGTCGCTACGCCCCTGCTGACCGAGGGCGCAAAGGTTCATTCCGTGGTAGCATCGGCCATTGAGCGGCCAAGCCAACACTACCGAAGGCTTGGCCCATACGACTCGTAGAATCGTCAAACTTTACTTAGCCCTACGAGTTCGCTGCCATCATCGGTAGCATCTCGCGAACCACGGTGATCGCGGCCGGGCCGACCAGCACCACAAAGATGCCGGGGAAGATGAAGAACACCAGCGGGAAGATCATCTTCACAGCTGTTTTAGCGGCCTTCTCTTCGGCGATCTGACGACGACGCGTTCGCATGGCGTCACTCTGCACGCGAAGTGCCTGAGCGATACTCGAACCAAACTTGTCTGCTTGAATCAAAATCGCGGCAAGCGAGCGGAGATCTTCCACGCCGGTTCGTCCGCCGAGTTCGTGAAGCACATCCACGCGAGCTCGTCCCATTTGCAACTGAAAGTTGCACATGCCGAACTCTTCGGCGATCACGCGATACGTCTTCTTCATTTCCTCGGCCACACGTCGCATGGCCTGATCGAGTCCGAGTCCTGCTTCGACACAAACGACCATCAAGTCGAGTGCATCGGGCAGACCGCGAAAGATTTGCTCTTTCCGTGTCTTACCCAAATACCAAAGGCCAAGCTCAGGCAGGTAAAAGCAGAACCCCAAGACAAGGGCCGCCTTTAAAATTCCGAACAGAGAGAAATCACCCAGGACAAAGAACGTACCACCGCCGAGGACCAGGCCCGCAATCAATCCGGCGAATTTCAAGCCTAAGAAAGTAGTTGGCGCGGCTTCGCTGCGAAAACCAGCATGCGAAAGCTTGTCCTTCAGTTTGGTCGCGTCCTTCTGGTTGGTAGGCTGCAAAGGTTTAGCCAAGGAAGGCGTGGTCTTCTCCAACACCTTCCCAAGTGTACTTCCCTTGGCCGTTTTTTCATCACCGCGTTTGTAAGGATCTTTCAATCCGTCCAGGCGGTCTTCCGCACGGCTTTTTTCTTTCATAAGCATATCCGCGAGGAAATATATTCCCGCCGCGAACAAACCGAATACGCTTACCGCAATGATCAAAACGCCATTGGTACCGGAATCAAACATGGCTTGGTTACACCTTGATATCGATAATCTTTTGAATCACCCAGGCACCAATCAATTGCATGACGATGGCACCAGCCAACATTTTTTGCCCGAGGGGATCTGTAAACAGAGTCATTACGTAGGTCGGGTTCAAATACCACATGACGGCAAACAGTGCCGGCGGCATACCCAACAAAACGATGCCAGAGATTCGACCTTCTCCGGTGAGGGCCTGTATTTGTCCGAATAGTTCCATGCGTTGTCGCACGAGTCGGCCGATCTTGTCGAGAATTTCGGCCAAGTCACCGCCCGTCTGACGTTGCAAGATCACCGCGGTCCCGAAGAACTTAAGGTCGAGGTTGGGAACGCGTTCGGTCATATCCACGATCGCGTCTTCCAAGGTCACACCAAGGTTTTGCGATTCAAACACCTTTCGGAACTCGCCTCCGATGGGATCGAGCATCTCTTCGCTTACCAAGTGAAAGCCAGCTCCCAGGCTATGACCAGCACGCAAAGCGCGAGCAATCAGTTCCAAGGCGTCCGGCAGTTGGTTGCCAAACTTAGCGAGACGCTTCCCTCGTTTGAACCAAATGTAGGTCAAAGGGATGATGCTCAGAATGACGGCCAGGACCGGTCCGATGTAGAACGGCAATCCCAAGAGGAACGGCACAACAGCCCCTGCACCTGCCAAACCTGCGGTCAAGAGGATAAAGTTGGAAACAGATGTCTCCATGGCGGCCTGGTCAAGGTACAACCGCAAGTTGAAGTACTTGGCGATGTATGCTTCGAGCGCGCCACCGTCCGAGTCGGAAACTCGCGTGATGCCCCCCCCTTGCTGCTCGCCTTTGCCACCTTCGGCCACTCCTTTGCCGGTCAGGATTTCGAGGCGACTCTCGATTTCAAGGTTGCTGTCCCCTCGAAACAGAATCGCGACGGCGCCGACCAAGGTGGCCACACCTACGAATACCGTAATGAGTACTATTAGCGTCAACATGATCGCTTCTCTAATCAGTAACGGGGTTAGTCTTCGAGCATTACACGTTCACGGAAGGCGCTGGCCGGCAAGCGAACGCCTGCCGATTCAAGTCGTTCCATGAAATTGGGGCGAACACCGGTCGAGATGAAGCGGCCACGTGCACGGCCTGTTTCATCAATCCCAGATTGCTCGTAACGATAGATATCTTGCATGACGACCGTTTCCTGCTCCATGCCGATCACTTCCGTGATGTGGGTCACGCGTCGCGGACCACCTTGCAAACGGTTGGACTGAATAATCAGATCGACCGCGCTGGCAATTTGCTGACGCATGGCCTTGACCGGAAGTTCAAAGCCGGACATCGAAATGAGTGTTTCGATACGGGCAATCGCGTCACGTGGAGTATTGGAGTGAATCGTGGTCATCGAACCTTCGTGACCCGTATTCATGGCCTGAAGCATGTCGAGCGTTTCGGCACCACGACACTCACCGATGATGATTCGTTCAGGACGCATACGCAGGGCATTTTTCACCAGGTCGGTCGCGGTGACACCACCCTTGCTTTCAACGTTTGGCGGGCGAGTTTCCAACCGCACGACGTGGTCCTGCTGCAATTGAAGTTCCGCTGCGTCTTCGATCGTGACGATACGCTCGGCGCCGTTGATGAAGCTTGAAAGCGTGTTCAGCAGGGTCGTCTTACCAGAACCGGTACCACCCGAGATGATAATATTCAGACGGGCCTTGATAGCCCCTTCTAGCAGCATCACCATTTCAGGTGTGAATGCTTTGTAGTTTAAAAGGTCTTCCAACTTCAGTGGATTGGAACCAAACCGACGAATAGAAACCGCCGCTCCATCAAGGGCAAGCGGCGGAATGATTGCGTTAAAACGCGACCCGTCAGGGAGACGCGCGTCGACCATCGGGCAGGTTTCGTCGACGCGCCGGCCTACCTTCGATACGATACGGTCAATGATTTGCAGGAGATGTTCGTTGTCGCGAAACTTGACGCTGCTCAGTTCGAGCTTGCCACCTTTTTCGCAGTAGATCTGATGCGGACCATTGATCAGAATATCGCTGATCCCATGATCCTTCAGAAGAAGTTCGAGTGGGCCCAAACCGAACGTTTCATCGAGAACTTCTTCAATCAGACGTTCACGTTCGGTGCGATTGAGCAGGGTTTCTTCTGTATCGCACAGGTGCTCGACCACCAGGCGAATCTCTCGTCGCAGGACATCCCCTTCCAACTCGCCGATCTTCGAGAGATCGAGCTTATCGACAAGTTTGCCGTGGATCTTACGCTTAAGGTTCTCGAATTCCGCTTGTTTCGAGTTCGATGCCTTGGGATCCGTTGCCGCTGATCGCATGATCCGATTCCTTCGTCTTCTGAAATGCTGCCTAGGACGCTCTTACCGCTTTGTCTCTGCTCCTTTTGCCGCAGCCAAACGCATCGACCGTTAAAATCGCGTCAATGCAATCTTCGAGCGATGGATGGGGCTACCTAAGGAGACAAGGGCCGTGCCAAGCGAGGCTAGGTTACGGTCCCTGAAAACATAGCTCACGTAAAGTTGCGCGAGAGGAAGGAACTTACGAAATTGGCAAACCGTACGGGATGCGCGGTCGCTATAAGCTTCGCGGATTGCAAGAGATAATCCACGCGTGTTGATGCGGCGATTCGTTTCGACCGCTCAAGAGATCGTGCTGCGGTCTCGTTTTGTGGGACCAGCATGGGCGAAGCCGAAACGCTTCCGATGGACTAATACTGTTTAGAATAGATTCTTACCAATGGCTTTAGGCCGTAAACATTAGCCGCTTGTCGCCTGCGGCGACTCAGAAATAAGTTCCTGAGTCACCCATTGTTTGGCTTGGGGTAGGAGCTACTCCGCTGGCTGAGCTTCCGATTCTTCTGGCTTTGCGACCTTTTCCCCCTTCGAAGAAAGGAAACCAAACCAGCGGCCAATTCCCGATTTACCGCCGGCGTTCTTCTTCGAGCCATCGCCTGACAACGACTCGGCCAACCCTACCAACGCTTGAGTAATGCCGGCCCGCGGAGCCTGCTCGATCAACGGCACGCCATTGTTGCGGACCTCGACCATGACGCGGTACTCGTTAGGAATCTGCCAGTAAATCTCGCTACCGATCGTTTCCTGGGCCTTCTTCAGGCTGATCTCTCCGTTGTCCAAACCAACGCGGTTAACGATCACCCGGGTCTTTTCCTTCAGCCCGTCTATCTCGCTGAAGCTCATCATCAGCCGAACCACGTTTCGCAGGCAAGGCAGATCCAACTGGATGGTCATCAGGTTGATGTTCGCTTCCTGCATCGCCACGATATCGAGCGAAGAATACGACTTCGATGTATCGATGATCAGGTGGGTGAAGGTCGCCTTCATTAGTCCGATGACTCGTGACAAGTCGTCGGGACTGATCGGAGCTTCTTCCTGTAACTGAACCGGCCGAGGCAGTAAGTAAAGCCCGCTGCTATGCCGCGTTAACGAACGTTTGAGTAAATTGAAGTCGAGCCGTTTGATGTTCTGAGCGACGTCCAACAACGTGTAATCTGGAATGGTATCCAGAAACACATCGCTATCTCCCAGGGCCAAATCGAGGTCGATCAGAGCGACGTTATTGCCCTCTTGCGCGGCAAGGATACAACCCAAGTTGACGGCCATACTTGTAGAGCCTACGCCCCCGGTGGCACCACAGACGGTGATCACCTTACAACCGCGTGACTTCGTATCGCCTTTGCCAAATCGGTGGTGACCGATTCGTTCCAGGGCGCTAACCAAGTCTTCGATGTCCAGCGGCTGCGTGAGAAACTCTTTCGCGCCAGCACGCATTGCTTTAAGAATCAGCTGACCATCGCTAGAACCACTGATAACCAGGATGCTACATTCAGGTGTGTTTTCGTGCACCTCACGAATGAGGCGGATTGCCTTTTCTGGATCGGAATCGAGCGATACGATACCAATGTCTGGATTCGTCTGGCCAACGACATCGGCGAAAAACTCGTAACGCGAGCATTCGGCTTCCAGCCAAACAATGTCCATCCCCAGAAGTGTCGATTTTAACGATTCTCGCGATGAGTCCTTCGGATCGACTAGGGCGACTCGTAATACATTGCTCATAGCGATACGTACTTTCCTGACACGTCACTTAATAATACGAAAAGAATTCCCTCACGGCTTTGAGGGAATTCTAGTACGCAAAAGACGCGTTCGTGCTAAAAATCGAGCGTATCATAACCCGATGGACCAATCATCGACGGCATCGGCCCTGATGGCTGAGCCGGTCTTGCTGATTGAGCGGAAGAAGCCCGTACGCCTGGGTTAGGCTGGATCGATACCGGTGATGATCTTCGTCCCGAAGGAGTGTGTACACCTCGCATCTGCGTGTTCGTCTCGAACTGCGGAGCCGAAGTTGAAGTCGGTGCCGGCACTTCCATAAGTGGGGCGCCCGATTCAATCATCTCCCCTTCGATCATAGAAGGACCAGTCGGGCCAATCATGCCGGTTTCATAGGAATTTGGACCGCAGTTAGGAACTTCCATGTACCCTCGCCAGTACAGCTCGGTATCGTTGAGCGGACCACTCGATGTCCCCGGCAACGCACATGGCTCTTCGCCTGGATTGAGCGGGCCGACCAATTCTGGCGTGACGATGATCAGCAGTTCGACTTCGTTGCGACGATCAACCACACGGCGGAAAGCAGCTCCGGCCCACGGCAGGTCAGCCAGGTAAGGAATCCCGCGGTTTTCAGTTTCGATCTTTTCCTGAATCAAACCAGCCAACGCAAACGTCTGACCGGCCTTCATTTCGACGGCCGTATCGACCCAACGAGTACGGAAACCAGGCGTTCCGTCCACTGCCAGGCTACGGTCGACTTCGCTGACCAGCGGACGAACTTCCAGGCGAATATTGCCGTTGCCCAGCACGATCGGCACCACGTCGACGCGGGTACCAAATTCCTTGAACTCGATCGAGGTCGTACCCAAGCCGGAAGCAACCTGAATCGGCACTTCACCACCCGACAGGAAGCTGGCTGGACGACCGCTCATGGCGTTGATCGTTGGTTCTGAAAGCAATTTGGCCAAGTTGTTCTGACGCAATGCTTCCACGAACCCGAAGAACGAGCTGTTGTTACCGATCACGCCGAAAGTAACCGTTTCAGCACCGGCGGTCGCTACCGAGGCACCGTTTTCGGCGACGCTGGAGATAATTCCGCTGACACTTTGAACGACGTAATCGTTACCGGCGACAGCAGCCCAGTCGAAGCCCATCGTTCGCAGCTTGGTTCGCGAGACTTCATAGACTTTCACTTTCAGCATCACTTGCTGAACGCCACCCACGGTGATGTTGTTGATCACTTTTGGGTAGTAGTCTTCAGCCATCTGCACGATGCGGTTGATCGCGTCAGGCCGATCCACAAAGCCGGATAGTACCACGCTGCTGGCCAGCGGACGAACTTTAAGCGAGGCATTCGGAAATTCGCTTTCCAGAAGCATCTGCAGTTCTCGTCCGTCGCCAATAACGATGACGTCGATGGTAGAGATCGTGCCATCTTCGGCCCATAGGTTCACCTGCGTGACACCTGGCTTCAAAGCCGAAACCTGAATCTTGTTCGGAGACAGGGGTGTCAACCGAATCAGATCTGGGTTGTTGACCTGTGCCTTGGGGATCTTTTCATCCAAGGTAAAGATGCGGCTGGAGTTAACAATCATCTCCAGTCGCTGATTTGGACTGGCGACCTGAAAGTTGACGCCGGGGGCCTCGTTCTGAGCCTGAACGCTTCCGCCCAATGCGGACAGCGCGATCAAGGCTGCGGTCGTGACAAGTTGTCGCGCGAAGCGGTACTTGGTAATCATCCGTGATCTTCCTTGCGCCGAAATTAAGATTTCCCAATCCGTGGAAAAATCTGGACGTGTTTAGGCGTCGTCCGGTCCATAGTCTGTGTCCGACCCCGCTGGCATGGAGTCACTGTCTCTATCGCTAGGTTGCGTATCCATGCCGTCTGTGGAGTCAGGATCCACAGGCTGCGATGGCTGACCGACCGAGCCTGGTGGCATGGCCGGCGGCATTGTAGGCATCGACGTTCGCATCGTGCTGGCTCGGCTTGAAGACGAGCCTGGGCTCACTTCGAGCGGCAGTTCTTCGTTCTCACCAAACTCAAAGCGACGCACTCCATCCGGGCTGAGCAAATCCATTGTCCATTCCGGTTCCGCTGCAGCAGGCATAGCGCCCACCGTTGGCGAAGTGAGAGCTGCTTGCGAGTTCTTCAGGAAGTCGAGGAATCCACCACCTGAGGGCTTCTTATCTTGGGCAACGGCCGGTTGCTTCGGTTGCTGATCGTCCATGTCGGGATCAGCGTTCTCAGTGATACCCAGCAGTTCCGAGATCGTCGCGTCGTCGGTCGTGCCCGCTTCGTCATCGCCCGTTTCATCTGGCGGACGCAGCGACAAGCTCAAGCTTCCCAATCGCGAGGCAAGCACGAGGATCTCGACCTGCTTCGGGGTCACCAACAGCGAAACGGTCTTAGCGGCAATCGAGTTGCCCTGAGAGTCGGTTTCGCGATGAATTTGTTCGTTGACAGCAAACACACGGCAGTTCGTGAGAATGGTGCGCGTCATTTGCTTCTTTTGGTTGCGATTGTTCTGGTTCGTCACTTGCAGATAAACCAGCACATCAACGCGGTCGCCAGGCAGAATCAAGCCGGAAGCCGAGCTTTCAGCTGTCACCCGAACCGAGTGGACGCGATACCCTTTGGGAATCAATTTGGAAGCACCATGGTCTTCTTCCGATCCGAAGAGCTTGCCTTCGAGGATGACTTCGCCGGCGAACAGACGCGAACGAGGGCGACGCTCTTCAACGTTCTCCAGTTCACGAATTGCTCCTTCGGGAATCTTATCCGCAGGCCATGGTTCCAGCTTGATCATCTCTGGCGAGATCTTCTCGTTGATGTCGATGTCCTCGAGCGCAACGAAGATGTTCTCCATTTCGACTTGAGGTACCGGCTGAGCCGATTGCTGCTCGAGCACCTGACTGATGCCTATCGAGGCAACGAGCCCGCACCCGAGTGCGATGATGATCAGTATGAGTGATTTCGGACGCATGTGCTTTTCCTTAGTTCAGCTAGCCTCCCTGCCGGTGACGTTGCTAGCTCCTCAGGCCCCTGTTATCGCGATTGCGACGTATGGGGTTTCATCGGGACGCCGTTGTCAGAAGGTCACAAGTAACGTTCTGAGTCGGACGATCAATGCGTTTGTCAATTTCCGAACAATCGGTATAAATTGCATCAACGATCATTGAACGGTTTCTCTTCGCATCGAGGTCTTCGCTTCTAAGGTTGTCGATCCCAAGTACATTGGAGACGGCAACCAGCTGACCTCTGAAAACGGAATTTGTATCGTGACTGTCACGGCTCCACCAAACCCAGCGTTCTCGGGAGGGTCTGGAGATACAATGACATCGGCAGCGCCACTATCTACCGCTGCCGAATCGAGGAAGTCGTTTACCGCCGAGACAACCACGGCGGTAGTCGCTCCTTCCAAGACAGCTCGTCGAGCACCTTCGCGTGACGCGTTGGTTATCACTTGCTGCACCATCACCATGCGACCGTACTCAATCATTCCGAATATCAGCAGGAAAAAGAGCGGAGCCACAATGGCAAACTCCACGACCGCCGCCCCTGACCGTTTCAATCGGAATAACCGGCACCCCTTATCAAGATGGAAATGTTGAGGACGCAAAGTCCTCTTCATTTCTCCCAGATTAACTGAGTCGGTTGCGCAGTCTGTGCATGCAGCAGGTGTTAGGCTCATACAAGCAGTCCCATCCAGAGGAAGTAACCAATAGTTCCGATGGCAATCGGAATACCGTAAGGGAGCAGCAGCATCGAAGACTTTCGGTCTGCTGCGATGCTCGAAAGCTGGTTCGGATCACGAATTGTCATGATCTCGTTCAGAATAATTCGAGCGTTATCCGAGTGCTTCTTCCAGGCTTTGCGAACGGCAACCATACCGACCGCTAGAACCGCACCGACAATTGCCGAGATGCAGAACGCATAGAAGGTGTGGGTGCCATGCATCCAGGCCCCAACGCCGGCCAAGAGCTTCACGTCGCCGGCACCCATGCCACCGATCGAATAGGCTGGAAGCAGCAGAAGCAGACCGACGACGGTCCCTAGCAAACTCCAACCAAGTCCTTCCAATCCAAATGCGCAGAAGCTGTAAACCCAGCCGCTAGCAACAAAGGGGAAGGTGATCCAATTAGGAACCTTTAATTCAAAACCGTCGATGACAGCGGCCAGAATCAAGGTAAAGGTGACGACCCAAACAGGCCAATTTTCCGCAATTGATTCCGCCAAGCTTACAAAAAGATCCATGACTTTCTCCTCACCTCGCGCGTCTTATGCGAGGCCGACCACTAAATGCGCAAATACAGGGATACCACGACATGTTTCCGGCAGCACTGCCAGCAGGCTCCGGCACAAAACAGTAGCTCACCCTGGCAGCCATGAAGCCACAAAGGTCTGTTTTTTCGCCGATTTCTGCCTATCCGGAAAAGGTTTCCACAGCGCGGTATTCATTGATCCCGCTATAACCGGGCTAACCTGAAAAAAGAGAAAAGCCCCGTAGGTCCCCGTATAGGGCGCCCCGGGGCTTTCCAAGTGTTTCAAGAAAAAACGCGTGAGCCACCTAGGCACACGCGTCTTCTGGCTAGGCGGCTTATACCGCACCACCAGTGGTGTTAGCAGTTTGCATGTCCGTACCGATCTTGGTGAACGTAGCGTTCGCCTGGGTACCGATCGCTTGAATCGCGGTCAGACATACGATGACGATCAGAGCCAGCATCACGGCATATTCAACCGCGGTGGGACCGTCTTCGGATACTAGAAAGTTCTGTACCTTCTGGATGAGACCTTGCATGAGAATTCTCCAACGTTGCCTAAAATCGGCAAAATACTAAGGATGCTTACTACCGCTGTTCAACCATGGCGAATCCATCCCGCCGGTCTGCAAAAACTCGGTTGAATGCGGCCCTCTAAAGTAATGCCTCAGTCCCATACACAGCCATCAGGAAGTGGACGATAAGCGTCCGTGGTCAACCCTTCGGCAGCCCGGCTACCACATGAAAGTGGTCCTTGGCTTTGCGTCCTGGCCTCACGACCAGTTTGCCTTTGTCGGGGGACATTGGCGGCAGACCATTGCCCGCACACCGGGAAACTCGGTCCCTATAAAGGTTTTGATGAGTTTCAGATGAGACGAGTAATGTCCGGCAACGAATCCTGTTGCCATCCAGGTTGTGCGACGCACTCCCTGAACACCTGAAACCTATGTCACGTCTTTAGAGTGTCAAACTACGAGCTTTAGAAAAACTCGGCAAATCGCAACAAGTTTTCTCATCAAGTGGGATAAACCACGTAAAAACAGGCACTTACGATCGACCAAAAGTGTCCAGCATCTACAAAAAACGCCGCTCACGTCGAACCGTGGCGGCGTTTTTTCAGGATGATTTAGTGCGAATCGTCGCGCTTAATGCGTCGGTTCGGTCGCTGGGGCGTCTTCGGTACCGTAGCCAGTCTCATCGTCCGAGGCGTCGACTTTGTCGTTAAAGAGGATCCCGAACAGAATCATGACGACTCCCGAGGCAATACATGGAACAAGCCAGAGCATCTGCCAATTGGTGACACCATCGGTGGTCAACGAGCTTTTCAGCGTTTGCATCATCGGTGCCCCAATCCCCAGCCCCAACCCCTGGGTAACCAGGACGAGGAATCCTTGGGCCTGGGCTCGGATGTTCTTGGGGCACTTCTTGTCGGTGTAGATAAAACCGGTCACGAAGAAGAAGTCGTAACAAATACCGTGCAGCAAGATACCGAGGATCACCATCGGGTAGGCTAAGTCGCCGCCAATCGCGGCTCCACCAGCAAACAATCCGTAGCGGATCACCCAAGCAGCCATGCCAACAAACAGCATCCACTTCACACCCAGGCGCGAGAAGAAGAACGGCATCAGCAGCATAAACAAGATCTCTGAGCCCTGCCCTAGCGGCATCCAAGTACCTGGTTTGCTGAAGCCAATATCCCCGACGAAAACAGGAGCAAACGCATAGTAGGCTGCCAGAGGAATACAGATCAGGAACGAACCGAGAATAAACACCAGGAAGGAACGTTCCTTCATCATCGATAAGGCATCCAAACCGGCAATCTCCCCGAAGGTAACGGCCTTGCCAGCCGAAGGCGGAGGCGTGTGCGGTAAAGAGAAACTGAAGATCCCCAGCACAACCCCTGCCGTTGCGGTCACATAGAACATGGTCGCGGATGTGTCTGCGCCTAAGACGTAACTCACCGTCAGGTTAGCTACGATCCAGCCGATCGTGCCGAACACTCGAATAATCGGGAACTGCTTTTCCTGGTCATCAATGTTCTGGAAAGCCAGCGTGTTGGTAAGCCCTAACGTCGGCATGTAGCACAAGACATGCAATAACAAAGTGAATAGAAACGCGGTCGAGCTGATCGTCGCGGTCGTTGGAGCCGCAAACATGGCGACCGCCCCAAGCAGGTGCAGCACGCCCAGAACCCGCTCGGTTGCGAAATACCGGTCGGCGATAAAGCCGAGGAAAAACGGTGAAATGATCGCTGCGATTGGAGCGACCGTGTAGGCCCAGCCGATCTGGTCTTCCATGCCATGGGCGGCCATGAAATTACCGACCGTTACGTACCATGCTCCCCAAACAAAGAATTGGAGAAACATCATCACCGAGAGTCCGATGAACTTGGAATTCAGCATCAACCAGGTTCCTTCTAGCGTTCTTTCACGCGGAATAGCTATTTAATTGGTGGGATGTTGGGGCTCGATTGTAGCTCAGCTAGCAAACTTCACAATCCGGGGACAGTGTTCTATTTCGCGCCACGACGAACCTTGGGATTAGGCTGCGGCATCTTGGCGTTCATTTGCTTTTGCCAGGCTTGCAGCTTTTCGCGAAGCTCGGTCGTCTTTACCGGCTGCGACCTGCTCAAGTCGTTTTGCTCGCCGGGATCGCTGGCCAGATTGTAAAGTTCGACCTTGTCGTATTCATAAAATTCGATCAACTTCCAATCACCGTCACGGATTGACGCCCCAGGCGTCCAGGTCGAACCATGATAGTGCGGATAATGCCAGTACAGCGTGCGTGCTTCCGGCGACTTCTCCCCTTCCAGCAAACTTACCAACGACTGGCCGTCGGCATGTAGCTCAGGCTGTAGCGGCAATGCGGCGAGTTCCAGCATCGTAGGGAAGAAATCAGTACTCACGACCGAAGCTTCCGAGACGCTCCCGGCGGTGGTGACGCCTGGGGCACGTACGATCATGGGGCTCCGGACGCCTCCTTCATATAACCAACCTTTCCCACTTCGCAGTGGCAGGTTGCTCGTAGGACCAGGACGACGTAGCGTACAAAGGCCACCATTATCAGAGAAGAAACAGACGACCGTATTCTCGTCCAGCTTCAATTCTTCAAGCTTATCGACGATCTCCCCTACGCTTTGATCGACGGCAGCCACCATCGAAGCATAGTCGGCGTTGTCTTGCCGACCACGCGATTGTCCCTTGTGTTCGACAATGGTGGGCGTTTTTCCCTCGAAAGTCTTCTGGCCCTTCTCCTGAAAATGGTCGACCCGTTTTTTGTAGGGGGTAATCGGCGAATGGACGTTGTAGTAGCAGAGATATAGGAAGAACGGCTTTTCCTTGTCACGCGTTTCCAGGAACTGGATCGACTCTTCGGTCAGCCGCTCGGTGAGGTATTCGCCATCCTCCTTCGCTTTTAGCGTAGGGTTGGTCCAAGGAGCATAGTAGCCGCCGGGGGGCGAACCCTTGTGATTGCCGCCGATGTTGGTGTCGAAACCTTGATCGGTGGGCCAATGACCTTCGTCCCCCAAATGCCATTTGCCAGCAAAGAAGGTCTGGTACCCCTCCCCTTTCAGCACCTCGGCGATCGTCACTTCGTCTAACGCTAGATTATCGCGATCAAGGACCTGCAGAAACTTGCCTGTGTTTCGATTGCCGGGGATCCAGTCGGTCACATCGACGCGAACCGGGTGACGTCCGGTCAGAATCGAGGCCCTTGTCGGAGAACAAACGGGGCAAGCGGTATAGGCCTGATTAAACTTCATTCCGCTCGAGGCCAACGCGTCGATGTTGGGGGTCTCGTGGAAGGTACTGCCATAGCACGACACGTCTGCCCAGCCCAGGTCATCTACAAGAAAGAAGACGAAGTTCGGCCGTTTGGCTTCGGCGGCTTGAACAGAGGTTACGCCCAAACAGCCTAAAATCAGTAGGAATAACAGTAGGCCGGGGAAGATTCGAGTCGTCATGCCGTCTCATCTCCAGGTGGGGGAATCGCGATGCCAACCGGCCCAAACGATTCAATCCGCGCAGGCCGATGTTTGAGCATAATCGGAATCGAGACGAGATTCACCCAGTGGATAGCCGGTTTCAGACAGAAGTTTCTGCAACGGGCCCTGCCTCGCGTACCGCTTCACTTACCCCCGAGGTGTACTTCTGGAAGTTGTCAATAAATAGTGACGCGAGTTTCGAGGCCGTCTTGTCGTACTCGGCTGCATCCTTCCAAGTGCCTTTGGGGCTGAGCATCTCGCTAGGAACGCCCGGGCATTCTTGAAGTACGTGAAACCCAAACACAGGATCAACCGCCGTCAGAGCACCGGCCAAGTCGCCGCTGTGAATGGCATCGATAATGGCCCGGGTATATTTCAGCTTGATTCGCGAGCCAATACCATGGGCTCCGCCAGTCCAACCAGTGTTGACGAGCCAGACATTTGCGTTGTGCTTCTTTAGCTTGTCGGCCAAAAGCTCGGCGTATTTGCCGGGGTGCCACACCAGGAAAGGACCTCCGAAGCACGGACTGAACGTTGCTTGCGGCTCGGTAATACCCATTTCCGTTCCGGCAATCTTGGCCGTGTAGCCGGAAATGAAGTGATACATGGCCTGGGCCGGGGTCAGCTTGCTGACCGGGGGAAGCACGCCAAATGCATCGCAGGTAAGGAAGATCACATCGCTCGGATGTCCTGCCACGCAGGGAATCTTGGCGTTGCGAATGAATTCAATCGGGTATGCCCCGCGTGTATTTTGCGTGATGCTGGTATCGGTGAAGTCGACGTGATGGTCTTCTTTGTCGTAAACCACATTTTCCAGTACGGACCCAAAACGAAGCGCCTGGAAAATCTCAGGCTCGTTATCAGGCGTCAGATCGATCGCTTTCGCGTAACAGCCCCCTTCGATATTGAACACGCCGTCATCGCTCCAGCAGTGTTCGTCATCGCCAATCAAAAGCCGCTTGGGGTCGGCCGAAAGCGTTGTTTTACCGGTACCAGACAGGCCAAACAGGATACTACTGCGATCAGAATCGGGTGCACAGGTTGCACTGCAATGCATAGACAACACGCCTTGCTTGGGCATGTAGTAATTCATCATAGTGAAGACCCCCTTCTTCATTTCCCCGGCGTATTCCGTGCCGAGGATCACCATCTCGCGGTCTTCCAGATTGACGTCCACGCTGGTCTTCGAGGTCATCCCAGGCGTGTGGCGATTGGCCGGAAAGCGACCGGCGTTGTAAATCACGACGTCCGGATCGCCGAAGTTCTTAAGCTCTTCGGCGGTCGGCCGAATCAGCATTGTATGCATGAACAGCGCGTGATACGGACGCGAGCAGACAACCCGAATCTTCAATCGATATTTCGGGTCCCAACCGGCAAACGCATCGATAACATATAGCTTTTTGCGAGTATTGAGATAGTCTTTGGCTCGCTCAAGATTGATGCGGTAGGTGTGGTCTTCGATCGGAATATTAATCGGTCCCCACCAGACATCGGCCTTCGACTGGACGTCTTCGACAACTCGTTTGTCTTTGGGGGATCTGCCCGTTTTTTCGCCGCTGTAAGCGATCAAAGCTCCGGAGTCAGCGATCGCCGCGTCTTCTTCGTCGCGGATGGCTTCTTCGTAAAGGGTCGAAGGTGCCATATTCCGGCGTACATCTTCGACATCGATATCCAATCCTTTTAAATCGATCTTACTCATCGCTGCACCACTTCGTCGAAATTAAGGCCACGCATCGTATCTTTTCGTATTCTACCCCGTTTTCAAACCGACGCGACCCCGACACGCGCGCAGAAAAAAGGCGTCTTGCTCCAGAGAACAAGACGCTTCTATACCGAATGCGCAATTGAATTATCCAAAACCTACGGGTGGCTCAAAAATTCATTTCTGAGCTGCCCATTGCAGCCAATCGTCTACCTCGACGAGTTCAGCAACCACTAAGTTATGATTTCGTGAATCGGCTCGGTAGCTTCCACGCCCACCAATTTTTGATCCAAGCCACTGTAAAAATAGCTGAGGTGGTTCGGATCGAGACCCAACTGATTCAGGATCGTGGCATGGACTCGTTTGACGTGCAGCGGATTTTCAACGGCGACGGCACCCAGTTCGTCAGTTGCACCATACGAAACACCACCTTTGATACCGCCACCAGCCATCCACATAGTGAACCCGTACGAGTTGTGATCGCGACCGGTCCCCTTTTCATATTCTGCCGTGGGCTGACGACCAAACTCACCACCCCAAACAATTAGGGTGTCGTCGAGCATGCCTTTCCGCTTGAGGTCTTTGATCAGACCGGCAATCGGCTTGTCGGTGCGTCCGGCGTGGTAATTGTGGTTCTTCTCTAGGTCGCCGTGAGCATCCCAGTTGTTGTCGTTGTGGTGACCACCGGAATAAAGCTGAACGAAACGAACGCCTCGTTCCACCAATCGGCGAGCCAATAAGCAGCGGCGACCGAACTCTTCCGTCTGGGGGTTATCGATGCCGTACATCTCTTTTGTGTCTTCCGTTTCGGTCGCAATGTCGACCGCTTCGGGCGCATGCTCCTGCATACGATAGGCTAATTCATAGCTATGAATTCGTGCCGACAACTCGGTATTGTCGACTCGCGAGGCATAGTGCTGCTGATTGGCCTCCTTCATCGCATCGAGAATACGACGCTGGGCCTCTCGTGTCATTCCATCCGGCGTTGCCAGATCGATGATGGGAGCCCCCTTACCACGGAAGATCGTTCCCTGGTAGTTGGCCGGCATGAAGCCACAAGTCCAGTTCTTCGCACCACTGATCGGACCGCCGGTCGGGTCTAACATCACCACATAGCCAGGCAGGTTCTGATTGACCGTACCCAGACCGTACGTGACCCACGAACCGAGCGTCGGGAAGCCGCTTAGAATGCGTCCTGAGTTCATCATTAACATGGCCGAGCCGTGAATGGGCGAATCGGCCTGGCATGACTTCAAGAAGGCGATGTCATCGACACACGTTGCCAGGTGAGGAAATAGGTCCGAAACCCACTGTCCTGACTGGCCGTGCTGCTTGAAGTTCCACTTCGGGCCAACGACTCGCCCTTCGTTCTTTTCACCGCCGCGGCCCTTGGTCTTGACCGGCACCGTCTTACCGTCGAGGCCGTACAACTTGGGCTTGTAGTCGAATGTATCGATATGGCTTGGGCCGCCATACATGAACAGGAAGATGACGTTCTTGGCTTTCCCCTCGAACATCGGCTGCTTGGCCCCTAACGGATTGTCGAAGGACGACACACCATCGGCGGCGACGGCCTGGTTGGCCATAAAACCATCCTTGGCCAGCATGTATGTTAATGCCAGGCCAGGAAACTTGGCCCCGGCATTCCACAAGAACTCGCGGCGCGTGTTGCCACAATAACTTGGTTTGGGCATCTCCGAGTTCGACATGATCCACCTTCCTTCAAAGTATATTTCATTCACTGAACGGCCATCACTTCCACAAAGGAAGTAGCACTAGTCCAGGAAGAAGAATTCGTTCAAGTTAATCAGCATCAGGCAATACAAATCGAAAGCCCGTTGGTCATCCATGCCGTGGTCGTTCTTCAAGTCGTTGAACAGCGAAGTGCCAATCTTCACATCTTCATCGTTAACCTCACGGGCCATGACGAACAGAACTGCATGGCCGATCTGATCTTCGAGCGTGGTCGCTCCTGTTTCGCGAACGCGCCGGGCCAACTCGGTCGCTTGCTGATTGGCGAAGTCGCCGTTGATCATTCCCAACGCCTGGGCAGGCTGCGTCGTGACGAAACGATCTTCACACGGAGCGTCCGTTTCCGGGAAGTCGAAGCTCGACAGAATCGGCGTCACAAGCGATCGCTTGACATGAATATAAACGGCACGGCGTGCCTGTTCTTGGTACGTCGAATTACCCCACCCGTCGCCCGGCTTCGACTGGCCTGCCATCACTTCGGCCGAGATTTTTGGATAGAAGCCATGACCGTACATCTTTTCGTTCAGTCGACCATTGACCAGCAAGATCGAGTCCCGCACTTCTTCTGCGGTCAGTCGTCGCGAATTGAATCGCCAGAACTGATCGTTCGCCGGATCCTGGGCGAGCCCCTTCTCGGAACCTTCCGATGACATTTGATACGCCGAGGTCAACATCATCAGACGCTGCATGTGCTTGATATCCCAACCACTGCGGATGAATTCCTGCGTCAGCCAATCGAGCAGTTCCGGGTGCGTGGGAGGAGTCCCCAGTTGCCCGAAATTGCTTGACGTTCGCACTAGGCCGCGTCCGAACTGGTACTGCCAGATTCGATTGACCATCACCCGTGCCGTCATCAAGTTGTCTTCCGAGGCAATCCACTTCGCCAAGACGAGTCGACGTCCTGAAGTTTCCTGCCCGGAAGCAGGCTCTGGGATTTCCGGATTCGGATCGTTGAAGTACTTGGGGAAACCAGGCACCACAACATCGCCAGGAACGTGCGCGTTGCCACGAAGCATGATCATCGTTTCCCGTGGAGTCTTGTCGGCTTTGTTGACAGCCAGGGCAAACTCGCGAGCCGGCAAATACTTTTCCTTATCGTTGACGGCGTCCAATTGTCGCTTCAGTTCTGCGTATTCCGAAGCTTCATTGGGAACGAGTTCTGCGATGCGGTCATCCATGCGTTCCCGACGACGATTAGGATCGCGTTGGCGTTTGACGTCCTTCCGTTCATCCTGGGGGAGTTGCTCGATGGCGGCCGAGACGATCTCATTCATCCGATTCTCAATCGCCTCTCGTTCACGTCGATGGTTCTCATGAGCTGAAACGACCTCGGATGACGAGATCTCACGCTGACTGAACGAAACATCGCCGCGATTTCCGTAAGGCTTCATGCCTCGGAAGAACGAAAGGAACTGGTAGTAGTTTTCCTGACTGATCGGATCGATCTTGTGATCGTGACATCGGGCACACCCAATCGTGACCCCGAGAAACGTCTTGCTGGTAGTCGAAATGATATCGTCGTACTGGTCGAACTCGTGCAAAAGAGGATCGGCCGGCTCATCGTCCCAGACACCGAGCTTGTAATAACCGGTGGCGGTGATCGACTCTGGCGTCGGATTCTCGATTTCATCGCCGGCCAACTGTTCGACAATAAACAGATCGTATGGCTTGTTTTCGTTGAACGAACGAATCACGTAGTCGCGATACTTCCAGGCGTTTGGTTTTACGCCGTCACGCTCATAGCTGTTGGTCTCTGCGAAACGGACCAAATCAAGCCAATGACGCCCCCACTTCTCGCCGTAATGCTCGGAAGCCAGGAGCTTTTCGATCAGATTCTTCCAGGCATCAGGCGACGAATCATTCTCGAACGCTTCGATCTCTTGCTTGGTTGGTGGCAGGCCGGTCAGGTTGTAATAAGCGCGTCGAATTAGCGTCCGCTTTGACGCTCGTGCGTTGGGCTCGAGTCCCTGCTCTTCTAGGCGAGACAGAATGAACTGATCAATCGGGTTGTTTACCCACCCCTCATGCTTCGTCTCTGGCAACGGTGGATCGGTAACGGGCTCAAACGCCCAGTGACCTTGGAATTGAGCCCCCTCCTCGATCCATGTTTTGAGGATTGCCAGCTCCTCCGGCTTCACCCCCTCGCCTTCGGGGGGCATTTTTTCAAACTCGTCGTGCGAAGTAATGCGTCGAATGAGTTCGCTTTCTCCCACATTGCCAGGAACTATGGCAATCATGCCTGAGTCCGCTTCCGCGACGGCACTCTCTCGCTCGTCCAAGCGAAGACTGCTCTCTTGTTCCGCAGGTCCGTGACAGGCAAAGCACTTTTTCGCAAGAATTTGCTTCACATCGCGGTTGAATTGGACGGTCGGCTCCGAGGAATCTTGAGCCTGAACCATCCCGGTACAGGCCACCACGAGAAGGCCAATCAATGCAGTCGACCGAAACCGCACAACATCACTTAAGTAGAGCATATTTAGTAACTTACAGCGTAGTTGAGGTAGGACTATGCTTGCTGAAGCGGGGGGCTTTCGACAAGGCATCGCTAGGATTGAGAGAAGCTTTACTCTATCGCCCTCTCTATTCTTCACATTGTAAGGGGGCGAATCAATGAGATTTACCGAAAACGGATTGAGAGTCTTTCCCTAGTTGCTATCACCCGCGGCAGTTTGACTTACGATCCGAGGTTCGATTGCATGGCAGCCGAGGTTCTCTATAAGTTTCACCATACTTTGCGCCAGTAATAAATCCTGGAAAATTTGTGCTAACAATTACCTCATGATTGCGTTTGAGAATCATTTCGGCCCATAATGGGAATCCTGTTCCGACAAGCAACCTCATCGCATTCTGAGTCCCTTTTCTATGCAACGTCGCCGCGTCATGCTCATTGTTGAGACCTCGCTCGTTTATGGTCGCGAGGTCCTCCGTGGAATCAATCGTTATGTTGTGGCAAATGAGCCTTGGTCGATGTTCGTCGACCTTAGAGAACTGGCCTATCGCCCCCCAGCCTGGCTAGAGAACTGGGATGGCGACGGCATCATCACACGCAGTACGACCCCTGCTCTCGCTGAACAGCTAAAGGCATGGAACATTCCCACTGTCGATCTTACCGACATTTACGGGGATCAAGGCCTCCCACACATCGGCACCGATCACGAAGCTGTCGGGCGAATGGGTGCGGCTCATTTGCTGGAGCGGGGGTTCCGCAACTTCGCCTTTTGCGGTTTCAGCGGACACAACTGGTCAACGCGTCGCTACCAAGGTTTCAAAGACGCGATCGAGAAGACGGCCGGTCCAGTGGAACTGCTCGAAGGGCCCTGGGACAGCTCTTCCGCACTTACCTGGGAACAACAACAAGCCCAACTTTGCAATTGGCTGCGAGGACTTCCCCGCCCGATCGGTATCATGGCCTGTAACGACATGCGAGGTCAGCATGTGCTCGACGCTTGCCGTCGGATCACCGCTGCTGTTCCGGAAGAAGTTGCTGTGATCGGTGTCGATAACGACGAGCTGGTCTGCGAGCTCTGCGATCCGCCCCTTTCCAGCGTGATGCCCAACCCACAGCGAATCGGTTTTGAGGCCGCCGCCTTGCTCGATCGGCTGATGAAAGGGGAGGCACCAACCCAGATGAGCAAGCTGGTCGAACCGCTGGGAATCGTTACTCGCCAGTCGACCGATGTTCTGGCCATCGAAGACCCGCTGGTTGATTCGGCAGTGAAGTACATACGACAGCACGCGTGCGACGGCATATCGGTGGTCGACGTCTTGCAGCACGTCCCTGTCTCGCGAAGCATCCTCGAACGTCGCTTTCGCAAATTCATTGGCCGCAGTCCTCAGTCTGAGATCCGCAACGTGCAGCTCAAACGCGTGAAACAACTGCTACGAGAAACCGACCTCCCGCTAGAACGCATCGCCGGGCTATCTGGCTACGACCACCCCGAGTACATGAGCGTCGTCTTTAAACGCGAACTGGGACAAACGCCGGGGCAGTATCGCACCCAAAACGTGAAGGGTGCCTCGCGGCGATTCCGATAGCCGTGCAGGTCGTTCGCCGCTAATTACGGGCAGGTTTCAAGATGCAGACATAGGCACTTCGATCTCGTATTGAGAATGGACAACCGTTGACAAAGCCATCGCTCGAGCGAATATAACTCGAACAATATCCACCTTTCTTTGCGAACCTCTAGCGGTTCATGCTGTCCCGTTTCTTGACCGATCGACTGCCAGCTTGGATTACATCTTTTTGGTAAAGTAAAGCTGTCTGAGCAACAACTTCGTCGATAGGTCTTTTCTTCAACGATCGTGAAACGCATTTTAGTTATTTGCTTGTCGTTGGCGTTGGCATGGTCGTTCGCAAGTCGCACCGGCAAACGGCTCGCCTGGTTCTGTAGCGTACCTATGGCTCGAAAACCACGAGGCAGAGGCTGAACGCGTTTGATATTTCCTTTTCCCGGTTAAGACACCAGGAGTCGTAATGCGCTGCCATTAAAGACGATATCGACGAATCTATTGATTGAGATTGCCAGTGAATTCGATTACTATTTCAGTGAGTCCTACCTGCCTGCCCCTCCCTCATACGAGCGCAACCTATGTCGAAAGTCACGTCGATCGCCTTGGCCTTGGCCCTTCTACTTACTACCACTCTGATTGCTGCCGATAAGCCTGGCAAATGGGCAGAAACGCCAAACCCTAAATTGCCGAACGTGCTGATCTTGGGAGATTCCATTTCCATTGGCTACACGCTCCAGGTGCGGGAACTACTTGAAGGCAAAGCGAACGTCTTCCGCCCCCATACGGCCGACGGCACCAAGGCAGAGAATTGCAGCGGGACTACCAAAGGGGTCGCGTCGATCGATCGTTGGTTGGGGGATCGCAAATGGGACGTGATCCACTTCAACTGGGGACTGCACGACTTGAAACACGTCACCGAACCCGGAGGGAACACGATTTCCAAGAAGGCCACAGATCCGCCCCAGGCGACTGTCGATCAGTATGCGATCAACGTTGAAAAGATCGTCCAACAGTTGAGCAAAAGTGGAGCAACACTCATCTTTGCCACGACTACCCCGGTTGTTCCCAACACCAATGGACCACTTCGCGAAGCGGACGCGCCCCCCAAATACAATGCGGCAGCCACTAAGATCATGAAAGAGCATGGCATCACGGTGAACGACCTTTTCGCGTTCTGCGAGCCGCAAATCGAGAAACTACAACGCCCTAAAAATGTGCACTTTACCTCCCAAGGCTCGCAGGCCCTGGCCGAGCAGGTTGCCGCAGCTATCGAAACGGCCCTCAATTCAAAAGACGGCAAGTAAAGTGCCTGCAGACGGTAACCGGCTTCCGACGTGACGAGACGGCCTGGGTTATGGTAGAAAAGTAGCTTCCCGATTTATCAAGCTCTTCGGTAATATCCATGCACTCGGACTTTCAGCAACAGTTCTTCGCTGAGATGGGGCCCCGGCACCAGTTTCAGTTTTTGTACGATGCGATCCCGGATGTATTCTTCTTCACCAAAGACCGGGAAAGCCGCATGGTTTGGGCCAACCGGCAGCTAATCAAACGGTTAGGTGCTAGAAGCGAAGAGGACGTGATCGGGGCAAACGATTCCAAATTCTTCCCCCTGGAAATCGCCAAGAAGTATCGGGCCGACGACTGCTTTGTGATGGAAACCAGCCAACCGATCAACAACCGGGTCGAGGTTTTCTACAACGAGACCAAAATTCTCGACTGGCATATTACTAGCAAGATCCCGCTATTTAATGCCGACGGTAGCCAGGTGATCGGCGTGGCGGGTGTTATGCGTAGCTACAAGGCCGGTAAGCGGTGGGCAGCACCCGCTTCCGAGATTGAAGAGATCGTGGAGTACATGCGAACCCCCGAAGGCTCGCTGGCCACCGTCGAGGAACTTGCCGAAAGGGCTCACCTTTCGTCACGACAGTTGAATCGAAAATTCCAGGCCGTGTTCGGCATGAGCGTCCGCGATTTTAAGATCCGCACCCGGCTCAATTCGGCGGCAGACGATTTGACCAAAACCGAACTTTCGGTCTGCCAGATTGCGGTCGATCACGACTTCTCAGATCAAAGCACCTTTAGCCGGTTATTCCGCAAGCATATGGGCATGACCCCCTTGGAATACCGGCGAAGCTATCGAAATCAGATGGTCGCCGGTCACGACAACCAAGACTGAATGCCACCTGCTTATTTCAGCTTGATGCCCCAGATACCGTTGCGTTCTTTATTACGCGGAATAGGACCGTTCATTTTCATCAGCTGCTTACCCTCATCGGTGATTCCTACGTCTTTGTAAGAGCCTGCGTGGGCCTCGGCGATGGCGGCGAATTTATCGCGATCCTGCTTCTTCACCTGCATTCCCATGGTGTGGATCGTAATCCCTTTGAGCGACGTTTTCGCGAGTTCAATGTCGGCCTTATCGGTGAACGCCCCGTCTCCGAGAATATAAACCAGATCGGGCTTCAAATTCAGCGCCAGAGTAATCGCATCCCGGCCATCGGTTCTCCAGCACATCTGGACGGTACCGAGCCACTCGCGGACAAGCTTCTTATTCTTGTCATTGGCGTTTATCATGTCCGTAGCCGGTGTGGGGTAGAACAGCGGATAGGCCGTATCGCTGTAAAAGACGATGTAGAACTTCTGCTTTGCCGACAGCGAATCGATTGCCTTGTCGAGTTCGACCAACGCGGTCTCCATTCGGCCCGAGGTCATACTGGCAGAGTTATCCACGACAAAACAAATGCGTTGCCCTTTGGCTTTGGTGCCAAAGAACCTTGCCATCTTGCCCACTTCATCCCCTAGGCCATCGAGATCTGCCATTAAGCCGTTGGGGTCCATCCCCGCGAAGTCCGCTGGCTTGGACGGCATCAGTGAGTCTACCGAGATTGCTTCACTCATCATGGCCGCATCCGGAGTCAGGGCCGTCAATTCAAACGACTCGGACATCATCTGGGGAGCCGACATCTCGACTTCCAATTCCGGCTCAACCTCAGGCTCGAACTCGACCACCATCTCTTCGAGTTCTTCGATTGGTTCGTCGCTGGTAGCCGAAAGACTGAGCGTTTCTGGCAGTGAAGGAGGACTGATCGTCGCAACAACCAATGCCGTGAGGCCGAACACATGAAACAATAAGCTGATCAACCAAGCCGGCATGCTCCACAACGCTGCTAACTTCCACCAATTTCGTTTCGGCGAAGTCTCTTCCTCCGCAGCATCGTAAGAGTCCGCGACCTCCGAGGGCTGCGGTTCATTCTGGCGGATCGGACGACGAGAGCGGGCCTGAGGCAAGGCGGTCGTATGTTCGGTCATAACAAGATCACTCCAGCAACCCAACGAGCAGGCTGCGGGCAATAGTTCGAAATCAAGAAGAGAATTGCGAGATGAGCTACCTCTATAAGTCTTCACTTCGCAGAAACTGACACGAATTATTCCGAAAACGGCATAATATTGCGGATATTGTTGCGATAGCTTCCATTGCGACAGGATTTCCCATCTCACAGCCGCGGAATTTGGATTCGCCGCCAGCTCACCTGATCTCGACAAACGCTTGGAACCAACGGCAACTCGTTGCCTGCTAGTTCTTAGACTAACTAAATTTGCCGAGTAGATATCAGTCAAAACGCAGGAAAAAGGTCAACGGTGTCACAGACGAGTCACGGTCACGTCCTTACCGATTAGATTGCAGAAAGACAAGGGCTCGGTGTCCCGTCATTCGTCGGCAAGCCGCTTTAAGCCGCCACGGCCCGCGATCGATGCTGCTGGGCCAAGTCATGAAACTCCCGAACGATCCGAGTCTGCATAATTCGCTCGGTGGCGCACAAGATGTCGGCTACTTCCTTGCCATCCATTACACGATGATCGTAGGCAATCGTGACATCGCACTCACCGGCATCATTTAACGGGCCATAGGTTAGCGTCGAAGTAACCGGGGCACGCGGATCTAAAATTGTGACCCCCTGCCCTGCCACGGTTGTCAACGCGAATGTCCCCAGACGCTTGATGCGTTTGCGAGGCGAAAAGTGAAACCGCATCCACCACAGCAACCGACGAATGTAGAAGGGATAATAGGCTAAGCGAACTTGGTTTTTAAAAACCTCTTCGGGCGGGCCTGACTGATAACGCTCGAGCAGGCCTTGCTGCTGGTCGAGCAAACCGTTCTCGGCACTTGTAATCGGTGCGAAAAATAACCAACGCTCGTCTCCAGAGTTGCGGGAAACGACCAGGTTGCCGACGGTCTCAGGATGCTCGTAAAGATGCGGCCAGGGCCACGAAAGGTATGTTCGTCGAAGACTGGGAAACTCGACTGCGGCCAACGCATAAGCACGCAGAAATGCGACCGCCCAGGAGATTCGCCGGGGACAAGCATCTCGAACGGTGCGTAACTCTCGCAGGTCAAACGTTTTCACCTGGGATACGGTAGGCATCGTGTGGTGTAACCACATCAAATCCGTCACCAATGCCCGATGAGCTGGCATACCGGTGGGCAACCAACGCAGCCATTTTCGCGCGGCGATGGGGTCATCAGAGACAGGATTATTCGGGTTTTTCATCCGAGCTACGAAGGGCACCGGCCTGGGTCACGGATTACCACGATCAGTCTGCGGACCCCTCAACAGACGGCAGTTCAATAGATACCAAATTCCCAAGTACTCGAACAAGAGCAGCTTTCCCCTAGCGATTCGCTTAAGGGCCTACCGATTAGGCGCCTTATCGTCGGGTGTGATTCCTTCGACCTCTTTGATATCGGCTTCCGAAGGGGGGGCATCGGGGGCTCGAAGTTTAAGAGCTTCGATTTCCGCTTGGCGGCAATAGTCGATCGATTCGCTTAAGATTCGCGCCGCTTCCTGGTCGGCATGAAACCCTTTGGAATTCTCGCTACTAATGAAGTCGAGACGCCACATGCCCTTCTTTTGAAGTTCCAGAATCGGGGCTAGTTGTTCGTCCGTGGCACCCGCTGCTTTGGCCGCCAGGATAGCGTCAAGCATGGAAGTCATGGCCGCGGCCGCACGCTCGATAAGACCTTGCGTCCTGGCTTGAATGATTTCTACGCGCTGCTTCAATTCACCTTCATTCACATTGTGGCATGTTTGGCACGAGCGATTGACGCTCAGCATGGGGCTACGCACATGATGGCTACTGACTTTCATCGCCCCCTTACGTTCATACGGCATATGACAGTCAGCGCAACTCACGCCACTGCGGGCATGAATTCCCTGGCTCCACAGCTCAAACTCTGGATGCTGAGCTTTGTAGATTTTCGCGCCCGTTTCACCATGCTTGTAGTCGACAAAATCGCTACCGTCTGGGAACTTGTGATCGTCGTAGAGTTCTTCGATCTGCTCTACCTTGAGCCCGTTACCCCAGGGAAAGAAGAGGGTTTCTTTACTCGCACAGTAATACTCGACGTGACATTGGGCACAAACGAACGTTCGCATCTCGTGTCGCGAGGCATCGAGATTAGGATCGTAGTCACGCTCACGCTTTCCGTTTCGCCAACGTTCGATGCTCGGCAGATGCACGACCGGATCGTCACTTTTGGCGAGCGCGGCAATACCCTGGACAAACCCTGGCCGAGTCACTCGAATCGCCATCGTCTCGGGGTCGTGACAATCAATGCAACTCACAGGATGCGTTTGATCGTCGCCCGGCGTCCCATCAGGGGTCTTCATCAATTCGGCATGGGCGTCGGCGTAATCCATCCCGCTCATCGCTTTAAATCCTGTCATTACCGCAGGCCAATTGAAATCGGCGGCCAGATCTTCGGCGGTGACTTCGGTTTTGCCTTCTTCCATCAGGCCTAACCGGCGATAGGTAGGAATGATCGCGGCGTGGCAGTGCAGGCAAGCCCCGGCCTGGTTCCTTTCTGTGACGCGTTTGGTGGCCTCCTGATCGCTAAGCATATAGGCGTGACCGCGTGCTTCACGGTAATCAAGACTAAACGCATACCCTGCGTACAAACGCTTGAGCCAGGGATGCTCTTCCAGCTTACTGGCCGGCATCGCTTCAGACCCGCCATATTCAGATTCCTCGAAGTCGACCGTCAGCAGGTAGGTGTCGTATTGATCGGGCCAATTCACGCCCCATTTCTTGGGATCGGTCGTTACTTCGTCGACTTCCTCCAGGCGGACAAACGGAACCCGGGCTTCCTGCTTCTTCTCGAAGATATTCGTAATCAGCGCCGCCAACCCAAACGTCGCGACGGCAAACAACAGCAGCAACCCGGCCAACGAAAGAAAGGACGGACCACGGGGCGAGCTACCGGCAGAGTTGTCAGAACTCATGATGCATTCCTATCAGCGTGAGTCAGGTTCTAAGGTGGGGTAAACCCTCGAATGAAGCGAATGTCCTACGTCGGCGTGGCAATGGACGCAAGACATCGTCTCGCTGTGCTGGTTCGCAGGCAGCATGTTGTGAACAAAGTCGGAATGACAATGCAAACAGGCATGCTGCGTTACCCGGCGATTGCGAGGTTTGATACGTAACGGATCGGGATAGTCGTTAAAGGTGAACGCCAACGAATGAAAGAAGCCGTTGTCCGCTTTGGTGACCCATTTGCCGATCGGATCGTGAGAGAGGTGGCAATCATTGCAAACCGCCACGTCGTGATGACTCGATTTCTGCCAGGTGTCGTAGGGTTCCTGCATGACATGGCAGTTCACACAGCCTTTGGGGTCGTTGCTGAGATAGCTTGCCCCTTTGCCGTAGCCGAATGTAAAGGTCCCTAGCCCGAGAACTACGCCGAAAAGTATGGCGAAAAAAGAAGAGAACAAACCAGCATAAATCTTGGCTTTCGCGTAGCGATTCCTAGCTCGAAAGCGTTGTTGCAACCGCTGGTTTTCGTGTTGAGCCATCCTGACTCACCCTTTCAAATTCAACCTGGGCTCTTATTACCTGGGGAGGGTACTGCAAATCTGTAAGGCAGGAAAGCATAAGCATGCTACTGGTCAACAGATTCATTGACAAGTAAATTCCGGTAGGCGGAGCACTTCTTCACGCTGTCCTCGCCAAAAATTACCGAGACTCGCCCCCTCTTGGTTCGCAGGTGCGAATGCGTCCAAGTCCTCCAACCCCAGAAACAGTTGTCTTGACGTTTGTTGTAGAAACGCCTATCTTGGGGGTATGGGTCTGACTCCACCTAATTCTCGAGCGAACGCCAACCCCAGGAAATTCGATTCCCTGGAGCAAGAAGTATTTCTGAACTTATGGCGGACCTACGATCGCCTGAAAGCGTTCGAAGAAGAGGTCTTCGGCAACGCCGGCCTATCCGCCCAGCAATATAACACGATGCGTTTGCTGAAGTCGGTTCACCCCGATTCGATGCCGACCTTGGTGCTTGGCTCGCGATTGATTTCTCGTGCTCCGGATATGACCCGTCTGTTAGATAAACTCGAACAACGCGGTTTACTGTCTCGGGAACGACGTCCTGAAAATCGACGTGTTGTCGAGGTGACCATTACCCCTCAAGGGTTAGCTCTTTTGGACGAGCTTTCTGCCGAGGTTCGTGACTGTCACCGAAAGCAACTGGGACATCTCTCTCCCGACTCACTTCGTCATTTGGCTTCGCTGCTCAAGGAAGCTCGCGAGCCGCATGAAGACGAGACCAATCTTTCATTGGTCGATGAGTAAGCTTGACCTTCATCAGACAAGTACCTTGGAACATGATCGATAATCAAAATAAGCCGCAAGTTGTCGTCATCGGGGGTGGTCCTGCAGGAGCAACGGTAAGCACCCTACTCGCTCAGCAAGGAATTCGTGTCGAGCTGTTTGAGCGCGAGACGTTCCCTCGTTATCACATTGGCGAATCGCTCATTCCGGAAACGTACTGGGTCCTTAAGCGTTTGAATATGCTTCCCAAGTTGAAGGGGAGTCCCTTCATCGAGAAGTACAGTGTCCAGTTCGTCAGTGGCTCTGGCAAACAATCGGCTCCCTTCTACTTTCACGACAACAAAGACCACGATTGCTCGCAAACCTGGCAGGTACGCCGTAGCGAATTCGACGAAATGATGCTTCGCAATGCCGAAGAGCACGGCGTGAAGACTCACGAAGGCGTCCGCGTGCTGGATGTCCTGTTCGAGGGTGACCGCGCAGTCGGCATTCAGATCATGGACGCAAACGGCGAGAAACGAGAAATTCACGCCGATGTGGTGGTCGATGCGAGCGGACAAAGCTCGATGTTGCTCAACAAGTTAAAGCTGCGCGTCTCAGACCCATCGCTAAACAAAGGGTCGATCTGGACCTATTATAAAGGCGCTAAACGCGATCCAGGCCGCGACGAAGGAGCGACTACCGTCCTACAAGTGGAAAACAAACAGGGATGGTTTTGGTACATCCCCCTTCACGACGATATGGTCAGCATCGGTGTCGTGGGTGACTTCGATTACCTCTTCAAGGGACGCGGTTCCCACGAAAAAGTGTTCGCCGAAGAACTCGAACTTTGCCCGGCCGCGAAAATGCGTATCGAAGGCGCCGAGCAGGTCACCAAAATCTTTGCGACCAAAGACTTCACCTACAAGGCCAAACAGGCCGCCGGCGATGGCTGGGTGTTGATTGGCGATGCTTTAGGCTTCCTCGATCCCCTGTATTCTTCCGGCGTCCTCTTGGCTCTCAAGTCAGGCGAACTGGCCGCCGATGCGATCATCGCAGGGCTGAAAAAGGGAGACACCAGTCGTGCTCAGCTTGGGCATTGGGAAAAAGACTACCTGGTGGGCATGGAACGCATGCGTAAGCTGGTCTGCGAGTACTACGACGGATTCAATTTCGGCCGCTTCGTCCGCCGTTTCCCCGACCATCGCGGGGACATTACCGATCTGCTGATTGGCGACCTTTTCAAAGACAGTCTCGATAAGGTCTTCGAGTCGATCGCCACGATGAAGTCTGAATCGGAAGCCATGGCCGAGTGACATCGGCGAACCTGCTAGTGCTCAATTGTGTCGCCGGAAGGGTAAGTTGCTTTTCTTTCCGACACCTGTAGCTAGAGTTACTGCTATGTCTATCCGAGACGCCTACTCGCAGTGGTCTATTACTTACGACCAAGACATCAATCGTACACGAGATCTTGATCAGGTTGCAACGCAGCAACTCTTAGGCAATTCTCGATATCAACATACCATCGAAATTGGCTGTGGAACCGGCAAGAACACGTCCTTTTACCTCTCAATCAGCGAGACGGTGACGGCAGTCGATTTTTCGCCTGGCATGCTGGACCTCGCTCGTCTAAAAGTTGAATCCCCAAGCGTTGTATTTCGAGAAGCGAATCTGCGTGAGCGTTGGCCCGGAGCTGATCTAGCTGCCGACTTAGTGGCATGTAATCTTGTTCTCGAACACATGGATGAGATGCTCCCCGTTTTTTCGGAATCCTCACGATGCCTTGCAGCAGGAGGTGAGTTTTTCGTCAGTGAACTCCACCCTTATCGTCAGTACCTCGGCAGCCAAGCGCAATACCAGAGAGAAGGTGAAGTGACCTTCATTGACGCATACGTACACCATTTCTCAGAATTTCATTCGGCGGCAAGGTCCAGTGGCTTCCAACTAAACGACGTGCAAGAATGGTGGGATGATGATCTTAAGGAAAGGGTACCGCCAAGATTGATCACTTTCCTGTGGAAGAAAGTGTGTTAGCTTGTCTTGAGAGTTGCCAGTCCCCCATCAACACCGATGATTTGCCCCGTGATCCAACTGTTTTGCGGATCGACGAGCCAGCACGCTAACGAGGCGCAATCTTCAGGTTTCCCTAACCGACCTAACGGATGCATTGCTTTCGACGCTTCAGCCGATCGCGGACGTGACCAGATTGCTTCGGTAAGAGGCGTCTCGATCAATCCCGGCGCGATCGCGTTCACGCGGATCTTCTTTCCTGCATAGGTCGCCGCAGCGGACTTGACCAAACCTTCGATAGCGCCTTTGGCAGCGGCAATCGCTTCATGATTGGCAAGCCCCACGCGTGCCGCTGCCGAGGAGAAGAGAACGACGCTACCGCCAGAGTCTCGCAACACGGCATTGGCCGCTCGGATCGCTGCGAACGCGGTGTTTAGATTAAGCGAAATCGTAGAGTTCAATTCTTTCTGCGAGGTGAGATGAGCTGGCTTCAGGATGAGTGAGCCAACGCAGTTGACAATTGAATCGACATGTCCAAACAAGTCTTGCGCATGCTTGGCGGCTGCTTCGACCTCATCGAACTGGGTAGCATCCGCCGTGAAGTATTGTACATCGAGTTCGCCTGCGAATGCCTGCAGCTTTTCCTCGCTATGCGATACCAACAGCAGGCGGTAGCCGCGAGATGCGAGAAGCCGGGCGATCGCAGCGCCGATCCCACCAGTAG